>NZ_JBVJEA010000020.1:0-131128 GCF_055581985.1 Streptomyces sp. NPDC042336
CTTCGCCGTCAGCTCCTCGCTGCTCAAGTCCCAGGCCACGCCCGAGCGGGTGGCGGCCCTCGCCGCACTCATCAAGGGCGTCGTACGACGGATGGCCGGAGCGGCCTGAGCGCCTCCCGTCCGCCCGCGGCTCACGTCCGTCGAGCCTCACACCACCTACCGACGGGCCCGTGACGGACCGGAGCGGCCTGCGCGGGGCGTGCGGTGACCCGGTGAGCCGGAACCGGTGGCGGCGGTCGTCTCACCGGCCGGGGCCGGCGGCGGGCCCGGACCGGTCCGGAAGGTAGCGGGCGGTCTCGCCCGCGGCGTGGTCGGCGAACATCCGCCCGGCGACGTCCGGGTCACCGCAGCGCAGGACGTCCAGGAGTTCGGCGTGGTGCTCGGCCATCGCGCCCCAGCCACCGGCGTAGCGCGGATCGCCGAGCACGTGCAGGTCCCACAGGCTGGACTCGATCATGCGCCACAGGCGGATCAGCGCCGCGTTGCCGGCCGCTTCGCACACATGCCGGTGAAAGGACATGTCCGCGTCGCGGAAGGCACCGATGTCGTCCTCGGCCGCGGCCCGGCGCAGCCGGGTCACGTCCTCGGAGAGCAGCCGCGTGTGCGCGGCGTCCAGCCGGCCGGCCACCCGGCGGGCCGCGTACTCCTCGAACATCACCCGGATGTCCCTGACGTCCTGCGCCTGCCGCTCGGAGACCCGCGCGACGTAAGTGCCGCGGTGCGGCTGGGAGATGACCAGCCCCTCGTAGGCCAGGCGCTTGATCGCCTCACGGGGCGGTGCCTGACTGGTGCCGAAACCGCGCGCGATCTCCGATTCGACGAGGCGCTGACCGGGCGCCAGCCGGCCGCCCACGATCCAGTCGCGCAGCAGGGTGTACACATGGTCGGAGAGCAACTGCCGCGGCATACGCGGCGTACCCGGCACCGGACCGTCCTGGGCCCCGCTCGCACCCCCGCCCGTCTCCCCCCGCGGTCCGCCCGGGCGCGCGACCGGCGGATCGGGCAGCTCGGCCTGCTGCTCCCGCCAGATCCGGGCGATCGTGGACTGCGACAGACCGAGCGTGTCGGACAGTGAGCGGGTGGAGGGCACCGGGGCACCGGCGCGGGCCTGTTCGAGCACCGCCGCCACCCGGGCCTCCGCCTGCCGCCGGTCCGCGCTGCGGGGCCGTCCCGAGCGAGGCGCGTCGTGCAGACCGGCGATGCCCCGCCGCAGATAGCGCTCCCGCCACTTGGCCACCGTGGCGGGGCTGACCGTGAGCCGCCGGGCCACCTCCGCGTTGGTCAGCCCCTCGGCACAGGCGAGGACGATCCGGCCGCGCAGCCGGAGACCGGCCGGCTGCTGCCGGGCGAGGTCCGTCAGGGCCGCCCGCTCCTCGGCAGCGAGCTGGGGAAACGCGGGCAGGTCGGGATCGGTCATGGCACCGCGCTTCCTGGGATGCGTGAACTTATGACTCACGGGCCGTGCGTCCGTCGCCCCTCAGGTCATCAATTTCAGGTTCAGCCTCGCGTATTGACGACACCACGGCACGAACATATTAACTATCGTTGCTCGATCAGTGACCCACTAGTCACGTACGGCGATGCCGTGCGGGTGCTCCGCCGGAGCGAGCACCCCGGGGGCGGGCTCCGCCCCCTCCGGGCCCCGGGCCCATCGGCGGACGGCGCGAAGCCTCCGGACGGCGCCGACGCCCCCGCACCAGGAACACGAGCCCGCGCGGCACCAGCGCCCGTGACGGCACGGAACACACCGGCCGGCCCACAGGAATCCGGACCACGACATCACGCACTCCACGCGGCAAGGAGACCTCGTGCCAACCACCCAGGTACGACCAGCACGACGAAGGACCAGAAGACTGCCCCTGCTGCTCGCGGCCGGCGCCCTGCTGGTCGGCGGCGCCACCCTGGACACGCCCGAGGCGAGTGCCCAGGCCGCCGGCTGCAAGGCCACCGAACTGTTCGTGTCCCCCGACGGGAACGACCAGGCCAAGGGGACCAGGAGCAAGCCGTTCAAGACCGTCGAGAAGGCCCGCGACCACATCCGCGACAAGGGTCTCAACCGGCCTGGCGGGATGCGCTGCGACATCCACGTCAACCTGCGCGCCGGCGACTACCCGCTGAGCCGCACCGTCGAACTCGACGACCGCGACTCGGGCACCGACGGCCACCAGGTCGTCTACCGCTCCTACGACGGCCCCGGCAAGGCGCGGGTCATGGGGGCCCAGCCCGTCACCGGATGGGAGGAGTACAAGGACGGCATCTACCGTGCCGACGTCGGCACGGACAGCCCCTTCTACACCCTCTTCGAGGACGGCCGGCGCGCCACCACCGCCCGCTACCCCAACCGCAAGTCCGACGACGAATGGGCCCCGTACCTCACCTCCACCCTGCCGGAACCGGAGAAGGAGGCCGTCCACCAGTGGCTGTACTCCAACCCCGGTGACTGGGACGCCACCTGGGACCTCAGCAACGCCCAGGCGGTGGTCTGGTCCGGCGGCAGCTGGAGCTGGTTCACCGACACGGTCCCCGTCCGGGACTGGAACCCCGCCAAGAACCAGATGACGCTCAAGTACTGGACCCGGTACGCGCTCAACAACTCCGGCGGCGGCTCGCGCTACTTCCTCCAGAACTCGCTCGACTTCCTCGACCAGGCCGGCGAGTACTACCTGGACTTCAAGAAGGGGCAGCTGTACTACAAGCCCCGCGGCGACATCGACGACGTCACCGTGCTGCGCCCCACGGTCAAGACCCTGTTCGACTTGGCCGGCGCCGACCCCGACCGACGGGTGCGGGACGTCACCCTGGACGGACTCGCCCTGCAGTACAGCGACTTCGTCGACTGGTACCGCAACGGGTGGATCAGCGACGGCGACTCCGGCGAGGTGCACAAGTACCCGGAGTACGACCGGCAGATCGAGATGCCGCGCAACCGCTTCGGCGCCGTCTCCCTCACCAACAGCAAGGACGTCACCCTGTCCCGGCTGAAGATCTCCGACACGGGCTACCACGCCGTCTACGCCCTCGCCGCCAACGACCACCTGACGGTGCGCGACAGCCTGCTGGAGAACATCGGCGCCGACGGGATCAAGGTGGAGGGCCCCTACCCGGGGGAGGGGAACACCTCCAACGGCCACCTGCTGACCAACAACTACATCTCCCACTACGGTGAGCTGAACCCCGGCGACGCCTCCGGCATCGAGCTGATGAACACCGGGCACAACACCGTCAGCCACAGTCACGTCAAGCACAGCGCCCGCTACGGCATCAGCCTCGAGGTGCGCCCGGAAGTGGCCCTCAAGGACAACTACGCCCGCGGCAACACCTTCGAGTACCTGCGCATCGACGAAGCCGGCCTGGACAGCGGCGACATGGGCGCCTTCTACACCTACGGCGTCAACAACGTCGAGCCGTACCCGATGGACAACCACGTGCGCCAGATGGTCATCGGCGACGTCATCCCGGACGAGTCGATGCCCGACAGCGGCACCCGGGGCATCCACATGGACGCCGGCGGCTGCGGCTTCACCTTCGAGGACATCGAGGTCGGCAGGACCACCGACCAGTCGTACCAGAGCTACCAGTGCAACGACGTGAAGAACGCCAACTGGGAGGACGGGTACGACGCCGCCAAGATGGAGTACGACAAGATCGGCGTCACCGCCGGCTTCCCCTACCCGCTGCCCGACGGGGACACCCAGTGAGCGGTCTCTGACCGGTCGCGATCGATGAGCGCCCCCGGGCAGCGAGCCGTACGAGCCGCTGCCCGGGGTGCGGTGGCGCGGGCCCGAACCCCGCCCGTGCCGGGAGCACCGAGCACCCTCACCGCCCTCAACACGCACCTGGAGGCACAGCCATGCCCGAGTTGTCCCGACGAAACGTCCTGGCCGCGGCCGGAGCGTCCGCGGCGGCGACCGCGCTGAGCGCCGCTCCCGCACCGGCCGCGCCACAGACGGCGGACCCCGCCCCGTCGGCGGCGCGGCGAGGGGACCCCGCCGCCAACCCCATGCGGCTGTGGTACCGCGCCCCGGCAGGGGAGTGGCTGGAGGCCCTGCCGGTGGGCAACGGCCGGCTCGGCGCCATGGTCTTCGGCGGCACCGACACCGAACGGCTCCAGCTCAACGAGGACAGCCTGTGGGCCGGCGGCCCCAACGACTACGCCCGCCCCGAGGCCGTGCGGCACCTGGACGAAATCCGCCGCCTGGTGGTCGAGGAGAAGTGGAACCAGGCACAGCGGCTGATCGACGCCGAATTCCTCGGCAGCCCCTCGGAGCAGGCCGCCTACCAGGTGCTCGGCGACCTCGAACTCACCTTCGCGGGCCAGGGAGAGGTGAGCGACTACGAACGCGAGCTGGACCTGGAGACCGCCATCGCCCGCACCACCTACACCCGGGGCGGGATACGCCACGTCCGCGAGGTCTTCGCCAGCGTCCCCGACCAGGTCCTCGTCGTCCGGCTCAGCACCGACACCCCGGGCGCCGTCGGCTTCTCCGCCCGCTTCACCAGCCCCCAGCGGTCCGGCGACTCGGCGGTGGACGCCCACACCATCGCCCTCGACGGCGTCAGCGGCGACTGGTACGGCCTGCCCGGCTCCGTGCGCTTCAGGGCTCTGGCCCGTGCCGAGGCGGAGGGCGGCCGGGTGCGCACCGACGGCGGGACCCTCACCGTCGAGGGCGCCGACAGCGCCACCCTCGTCATCTCCATGGCGACCAGCTACCGCAACTACCTCGACGTCGGAGCCGACCCCAAGGCCCGCGCCCGCAATCGTCTGACCCCGGCCGCGAAGAAGCCGTACGCACACCTGCGCGAGCGGCACGTCGCCGACCACCGGCGCCTGTTCGGCCGGGTCGCCATCGACCTCGGGCCGTCGGAGCGCGTGAACCTGCCGACCGACGAACGCATCCCGCTGTTCGCCGACGGCAATGACCCCCAACTGGCCGCGCTCTACTGCCAGTACGGCCGGTACCTGCTCGCCTCCAGTTCCCGGTCGCCCGGACAGCCCGCCAACCTCCAGGGCCTGTGGAACGACAGCCTGAACCCGGCCTGGGAGTCCAAGTACACCGTCAACATCAACTTCGAGATGAACTACTGGCCCGCCGGCCCCGGCAACCTCGCCGAGTGCTGGGACCCGGCCGTGCGGATGGTGCACGAACTGGCCGAGTCCGGCACCCGCACCGCCAAGGCCCTCTACGGCGCGCCCGGCTGGGTACTGCACCACAACACCGACGGCTGGCGCGGCACGGCACCGGTGGACGCCGCACAGTACGGCATGTGGCCGACCGGCGGCGCCTGGCTGTGCGTGATGCTGTGGGACCACTACCGGTTCACCGGCGAGACGGGCGCGCTCAGCCGCAACTACCCGGTGATGAAGGGCGCGGTGGAGTTCTTCCTCGACACACTCCAGGTGGACGCGGAAACCGGCCGGCTCGTCACCAACCCCTCGCAGTCGCCCGAGGTCACCCACCACCAGGACGAGGGGGAGAGCGTCAGCATCTGCGCCGGCCCCACGATGGACATGCAGCTCCTGCGGGACCTCTTCGACGCCTTCCGGCAGGCCGCGAAGGTGCTGGACCGCGACCCCCGGCTCGTCGAACGCGTCACCGAGGTCCGCGACCGGCTCGCCCCCACCCGCGTCGGCCACCTCGGCCAGATCCAGGAGTGGCTCGTCGACTGGGAGGAGGCGGCCCTGGTCAGAAGCCGCCACGTGTCCCACCTGTACGGTGTGTTCCCGAGCGCGCAGATCACGCCGAGGGGCACCCCGGAACTCGCCGCGGCGGCCAGGAAGAGCCTGGAGCTGCGTGGCACCGCGGGACAGGGCTGGTCCCTCGCCTGGAAGATCAACATGTGGGCCCGGCTGCTGGACCCGGCGCGCGCCTACCAGCACCTGGCGGACCTGCTGACCCCGGCGCGCACCGCGCCCAACCTCTTCGACCTGCACCCGCCCTTCCAGATCGACGGCAACTTCGGGGGTGTCTCCGGCATCACCGAGATGCTCGTGCAGAGCCACGCCGGCGAGATCGAGCTCTTGCCCGCCCTGCCCGACGCCTGGCCCACCGGAGCCTTCCGGGGGCTGCGGGCACGCGGCGGCTTCGAGATCGACCTGGAGTGGACGGCGGACGGCATCACCCGCGCGCAGGTGCGCTCGCTGCTCGGCAACCCCGTGCGGATCCGCACCCCGCACCCGGTGCGCGTCGAAGGCGCCGACGCCGAACGCCCCGAGGAGCACGTGGTGTCCTTCGCCACCCACCGCGACGGCCGCTACCTGCTCGGCCCGGTCACCTGGTAACGGCGTCACGACCCATCACACCTCACCGCGGCCGTCCCACCGGAACGGGGGCGACCGCGGTGACGTCCACGGAGCCCGCGACATCCTGGTCCAGTTCGCCGCCGATGGCCTCGCGCAGCGCGTCGTGCCGGGGACCGAGCCCGAACTCCTCGGCACTCCACCGCTCACGCGGACAGAGCCACACCGGAAGACCCACCACATCCGCCGGCTCCCACTCGTACCGCGGCCAGACATGCGCGTGCAGGAACGGGTCCTTGTTCCCCAGGATCTCCAGGTTGACCCGCCGGAAGGCAGGGTCCAGCCGCCCGCAGGCCCGCTCGACGGCTTCACCGAGCCGGTCCATGTCCGACAGGAACGACAGCCGCTTGGCCCTCGGCAGGTCCGACAGCCGCCGCACACCCGGCTCGTCCACGAGCAGAACCGAGTAGCCCGGCAGGAACTGCACGTCCCCGATCACCGCGAATCCGGCCGTCAACCGCCGCAGCACGGTCGGGTTCTCGCCCCTGAGCGCAGACCCGATCCGGTCCGTCCGCCAGTCACCTGTCATCGCGACAACCTACAGTGGCCGGGCCGTGTTGGATGGGCGCATGAGCGAGACGACAGCCGCCCTGCGCCTGCGACGGGCGATCGAACGGACCCGGCACGCGACGCGCGAACGCGCCCCCGTCGGACGGCTCTCGGCGGAGGCCGACGACGTGCGGGGCACCTTCGCCACGGACGGGGCACTCGGCTTCGACCCCTTCCCCTTCCTCCGGGCGCTGCACGACGCCGGATCGCACGCGGTGGTCATCGGCCAGGTCGCCGGCATCCTGCACGGCTCCGCCGAACTGACCGGAGACCTGGACCTGCTGTGGGACGGCACCCTTGACGAGGCACGCGCCCTGCGTGACGCCCTCGCCGCCTGCGGCTGCACCGAACCGCCCGACCTCGACCGCGAACAGGTGGGGTACCGGGTCACCGGCGCCGACGGAGACCTGTGCACCCCCGTCCTGCGCTGGGGCGACCTGGACGTCACGCCCTGCCTGGCCCGGGCCGAGACCACCCGCGACCCGATGGGTTTCACCGTCCGCTACGCCGCACTCGACGACCTGATCCGCATGCGGCGGGCCCTCGGCCGCCCCAAGGACCACCGCCGCGCGGACGAACTCGCACGCCTGCGCGCCTGACCGGGAGCGGACCGCTCCCCCGCCCCGCAAGCGCCCGGACGACCAGCCGCACGAGGAGTCGGCCGGGCCGGGCGGGTGAGTCGCCGCGCCCGACGACGCCCGCGGTGGCCGGGCCGCGGCTCACGCTTCGGCGAGGGCCGCCCGCAGCCGGTCGGTCACCTTGCCGAGGCAGTCGGCGAAACTCGTGTGTCCGCCGGCGTCGATCCAGTGCCGGAAGGCGTTGCCGAAAGCCACCGTGGC
This sequence comes from Streptomyces sp. NPDC042336, assembly GCF_055581985.1. Lineage (NCBI taxonomy): Bacteria > Bacillati > Actinomycetota > Actinomycetes > Kitasatosporales > Streptomycetaceae > Streptomyces > Streptomyces sp. NPDC042336. The sequence goes on from NZ_JBVJEA010000020.1 coordinate 7,687, forward strand.
GAGCTGCGCGACGAGTTCCGCCGTGTCGGCCTCGACCTGCCGTTGGACCAGGGCGTCGCGGACCGCCCGGGTTACCGCGGCCGCCTTGGTCCGTTCGCGTTCCTGCAGCTCGGGGCTGGCGTCGATGACCGCCCGGCGCTCCGCGGTGTCCTGCACCTGTGCGACGAGCTGGGTGCCCACCTGGGACATCGCGTCGAGGACGGCGGTGAGCGGGGCGGTGTCGGGGTCTGCCGCCAGGACGGCTTCCGCCAGTGCCGGGGGCAGGCGCTCCGAGCCGCCGAACAGGACCTCGCGCTTGTCGGGGAAATAGCGGAAGTAGGAGCGCCGGGTGAGCCCGGCCCGCTCGGCGATGTCGGTCACCGTCACGTTGTCGTAACCGTGCTCCGAGTACAGCTCCAGAGCCGCCCGTTTCAGGCGCTGCTCGGCACCCGGATCCCACCTTGCCATGGGCCGACCCTAACAGGTGATGTCTCGCTGTGCCATCAGTGCTAGCCTGAAGTCATGGCACTGTGTGTCATCGCTGGGGTCCGCCCCGGCGCGACCCCGGAGCAGGCAGGGACGTACGCATGACCGAGAACGGCAGGACCAGTGGGACGACGAGCGGGAACAGGACGAACGACGAGGTGTGGATCGTGGGGGCGACCGGCCGTGTGGGCCGACGGGTGGCCGCGCGACTGGCCGCGCGGGGGCTGACGGTCGTACCGGTCGGACGCAGCCGGGAGCGGATGGCCGCCGCCGGCGCCGAAGCCGGTCTGCCCGCGGACACGAAGGTCGTCGTGGCCGACTCGGCCGAGCGAATCGCGGACGAGGTCGTCCGGGGGCGCCCGCGGGTGGTGGTGAACACGATGGGCGCCTACGCCGCCACGGCACCGGTGATCGCCCGCGCCTGCATGTCCGGCGGCGGCCACTATGTCGACCAGGCCAATGACGTCGGCGCCGTGGAGGGACTGCTCGCCCTGCACGACGAAGCGGCGCGGGCGGGCAGCACTCTGGTCACCGGCGCCGGTTTCGGTGTGCTGGCGACGGAGGCGGTGGTGGCGAAGCTGTGCCAGGACCGCCCCACGCCGCGCAGGGTACGCGTCGACTCCGTGGCCTCCGTGGAGCTGGAGGCGGGCGCGCTCGGCACCGCCCTCGCGGCCGGCATCGTGGACGCGCTCGTCACGGGCGGGCGGCGTTACGAGAACGGACGGCAGGTGACCGTGCGCCTCGGCGCCGACCCCCGGCGACTCACCTTCCCGGACGGGACATCGGCCAAGTCGGCAGGTGCCGCGTCCGGGGAACTGGTCGCGGCGCACCTGGCCAGCGGGGCGCCGTTCGTCACCGCCACCTCCGCCCTCGCGCCGACGGCTCCGGGCCTGCGTGCCCTGATGCCGCTGCTGGGCCGCCTGCTGTCCGTCCCGCCGCTGCGACGCCTCGCCGTCGACCGGCTCGGCCGGGTCACGGCCAAGGCCGCGCCCCGGCCGCGCGAGCACTCCTGGGGGCACGCCGTCGTGGAGTGGGCCGACGGCACCCGGCGCGAGGGATGGCTCCGCGCGGGCGAGGGCATGGACTTCACGACGGAGGTCACCGTCACGGTCACCGAACTCCTGGCCGGTGGCGCCGGCACGCCGGGGGCGTGGACGCCGGCGGCCGCCCTCGGGCCCGACGTGGCGACCACCGCCGGTGGCGCCTTCCTGCTGAACTGACGCCCACCGGTTCCCAGTCCGCCGCCGGCCCGGCGGACCCCGGGAGGGCGCGTCGCAGGCGCAGGCCTCAGCCCACGGACAGCCTGACCAGCCCGTCGTGCTGGTGCGGCGCACCCTGCACCGTCACCGCGACGTACCGGACCGAGCCCGCACGGGTGAGCCGGCGTACGCGGCCGCGGCCGTCCAGCGTCCCGGCACGCTGGTAGCGCACCCCGTCGGTGCTGAACTCCACGCGCGCCGCCGGGGCCGCGCCGGTCCGCCACTGCGCCTCCACCCAGCGCACCTCGGTGCGCGCGCCGAGGTCGACCACCATGCGGCCGTCCCGGCCGGGGTGCCACGCCGTGTCCGGGTCGCCGTCCACGGCGGCGTCCGGGCGGGACATCCCGGGCGGCAGCGGACTCGTCGGGAAGGTGCTCCGGCCCAGGGCGTGGTCCTGGTGCGGGAAGGGCTGTGCACCACGCAGCGTCACGCGGGTCTCGCCTCCGTCCCGCACGGTCGCGTCGGCGCTGCGGCCCTGCGCCTCGATCCGCAGCCGGCAGTGCGCGCCGGACAGGAGCAGGGTCGCACCGTCGGCCACCCGGACCCGCAGCCCGGACGGCAGCGTCCGGCCGGACAGCGCGGTGAGGGTGAAGCGCGGCGCGAGCAGTGAAGCCGACGCGGCGCCGAGCCGCGCACGGTAGTCGACGCCTTCCCGGGTCACCGTCTGCTCGCCCTCGTAGACCTCTCGCCGTCCGCCCTGCTGCGGCACCACGACCCGCGTCTCCACCTCGTCCGCCGACAGGTTGAACAGGCTCAGGTACCCGTCCACCCGCGCCGCACGGACCCGGCCGTCCTCGGCGGCGGGCGCGGCGCTCCCGGCCAGGACACGCAGCTCGTCGGCCGACACACCGCAGTGCCCCTCGATCACGAGCGCGTCCCGCGCACCCTCGGCCGGGACGATCGTGTCGCCGTACACGGCCAGCGTCCGCTCGCCGCCGCCGCGCACGACCAGCCCGGCACGGCCGTCGACGTCGAGCCACCCGCCACGGCTGCGCAGCGACGGGGCGGGACCCGTCGTCAGGTCGGTCCACCGGGTGCCGTCGGACGAACCCTGGATGCGGTAGGAACGACCGGCGGCCGCCTCCCAGCGCAGCGTGACCCGGTCCAGCGCACGCTCGGCGCCGAGATCCACCGCCCACCAGCTGTCCGCCCGCTTGCGGTCCTCGCGCGAGACCGCCCAGCGGGTCCCGCCGTTGCCGTCCACGGCCAGCTGCGGCCCCATGCCGGCCGACTGCGAGGAGGCCGTCGCCGTGCCTCCCCGTGCGAGGTCGGGACCCTCGGCCCCGTCCCGCACCTCGACCGCGTACAGCGAGTACCCGTACGTCGGGGCGGGCTGCACACCCAGCATGCGTATGTGCCGCACCGTCGTCCGGGTGAAGGCCAGTTCGTCGACGCGCCCCGCGGCCGAGGGAGTGGCGTCCTGCGCGCGCACCGTGGCCGAGCCCTCCGCGAACCGGTACGTGCGGCTGCCGCCGAGGCCCGCCACACCGGGCATGGTGAGATTGTGCACCTCCAGCCGTGAACCGGCGGCGACCGGACCCTCGCCGGCGTAGACGACCGCACCCGTGGGGAGCGTCGCGTACCCGGCGAAGCCCTCGCTCAGGCGCAGCACCGTGGCGCTGCCGTCGAAGCCGTCGCGCAGCGCGGTGTGCACGCGCACCGTCCTGCCGGTGACCTCGGCGGCGGTGGAGGGCAGGAACATCGGGGTGCCGCCGCCGAGCCGGAACAGCCAGTCGTCGTGCGCCGGCTGCCAGGCGAACTTCACGAACCCGGGCTTCGTGACCGCACCGGCCCACGCGGCGGGGGACTGGTGGGACACCAGACCGGGGCCGGTCCCGAAGTCGATGACCCCGGACGCGTGCGCGAACAACTCCTCGCGCGACATCGGCCGCACCCGCGGCCCCGCGTCCGGCCACACGTGCAGCAGATAGCTGATGGCGAGTTCGGCGCGCGCCTCGGGCTCGTACTTCGGCTCGCCCGAGAACTTCGCCAGCCGGTACTCCGGCGGATACGCCTGGTAGGCCTCCAGCCGCGAGGCCAGCTCCGTCTCCGCGCGGGCCGCCGCCCGGTCTCCCACGACCCGGGAGAGGAAGGCCAGCGGTATGACGTCCCTGCCGTACAGGTGCTCTCGGTCGTCCACCATCGGCATCAGCGGCTCGCCCGCGTCCGACATCACGCCCAGCAGCGTCCGCCACAGCGGCTCCGCGTTGGGCTGCCTGGTCAGGACCTCGGGCAGCGGCCGGCCCGCCGCGAGGAAGTGCGCCGCGTTACGCCCCGAGGTGCGCCACATCTCCTCCTGGTAGTGCGGCCCGAACGAGCCGTGGTTCTCGACGATGAAGGTGTCGTACGTGTTGTGCGCGGTGTTGCGCGAGACCGGGACCCCGTCCACCCGTGCGGGGTTGGCCAGGTCGGCGGGCGGCAGGCCGCCCTCGTTGCGCGACCAGGTGCCGTAGTCGGTCGCCCACTCGGCGCGGCGCCGGTCGTCCGGTGCCCAGGCCAGCGCCGGAGCGAGGGTCTGCGCGTAGAGGCCCATCTCCTCCAGCTTGGTGTCGCCGACGTACCCGCCCTCCAGCCCGTTCGGGGTCCAGTCGCCGGAGGCCGGGTCGTCGCCCGTGCCCAGGGAGTGCGTGTACGCCGCCTGTTCGCGGGTGATGGTGTCCACCGCGGCGCGGGTGGCGGCGTCGAGCTCGTCCCACAACAGGTGGGCCGCGAGGATGAAGTACGACTGGAAGGTGGTGTCGAAGAACAGCGTGCGGCCCCACTGGGTGCCGCCCGTGAGCCGGTTGGAGGCGGCGAAGTGGCGCAGGGTCGCCAGGGTGCGGCGCCTGAGCGTCTCCCGGTCGATACCGGCCGCCTCCTCGTCGAAGGTCCCGTGCGTCAGCAGCACGGCGTGCCCGAGGACGACGGCGAAGCCGAAGTACTGGTCGGTGTACGTCCCCTTGGCCTCGTCCCACTGCGTCTCCGACCAGCGGGTGTGCCGCAGCAGCACGCGGTGGTACGTGGCGGCGACGTCGTCCGGCGGGTCGACGGGCCGGGCGGAGCCCGTGGCGGAGGAGGAGGCGGCGGCCGAAGGGGACCCCAGCGCCGGTTGGAGGGCGGCCGCGGCGCCGGTCGCGCCGAGGAGTCGCAGCAGGAGTCTGCGGCCGAGAGGGACGGAAACGGGGCCCATGATGGTCCTCTTCACCAGACGACAACGTTGTCAACGCGGTCATCCTCGACCGGCCATGAGCGGCGTGTCAATGGGTGCGGGCCGGGGAGGCTCGCCCTCGTGGGGCCCGTCCTCAGCCCTGCCGCGGTGCGCGGTCGTGCTCCCGGACGGCGATCCTGGCGAGCTTGGTCAGCATCATGCCGTTGCGGACCTCGACGAGGTAGTCCACGGGCAGTCCGTGCATCCGGATGCCGGGCCCGCGCAACGCGTGCCAGTCCAGCACGAAGAGCGTGGCGTCGCCCCAGGGCATCAACTTCATGGCGATGCGGGCCGCGCCGAACGGTTCGGCCTTCGCCTCCAGTTCCAGGCGGCGCTCGGGTTCGCAGACGCGGACGACGCAGGTGTCGTCGAGGACCAGCGGGCCCACCCCGACCCTGACGCGCAGCCGGGCGCCAACCTGCGGCCAGTGCGGGTCCGCGGCGAGGATCTGCCGGGTGCCGGTCACCCACTCCCCGTATCGGTGCCCGTCGGACAGCAGGCTCCAGACCTCGGACGGGGTACTCAGGATCAGACGACGGTTCCGGGCCAAGCTGGACACGCTCCCTCAGGACGACGGAACGCCGACACTAGCCCGGTGATCCGGCGGCCCCGGGGAACGCGCCGGGACATGGGTCCGTCCGGAGGAGTACCGCCGCGGCGGGCGGAGCTCGCGGCGTACGGCACCGGTCGGCGGGCACCCCAGGGTTCCCGCCGACTCGGCGGCGGGGGACGTCAGTTCTTGGCCGCGACCCCGCAGACGGACACGTCGGCCGTGGGCTCCTCCGCCTGGTCGGCGTCCGGGCGCCAGGAGGCCGTGGACACGACCCCGGGCTCCACCAGGTCCAGGCCGGCGAAGAAGGCGGCGATCTCCTGCGGGGAGCGCAGGTGGTAGGTGTTGGCCGACTGCCCGTTGTAGACCTCGACCGCCCGGTTCAGCGCCTCGTTGCCGTTGGTGCCGTCGCTCAGGGCCAGGTAGCTGCCCGCGGGCAGCGCCGAGAGCAGCGTGTTCAACAGCTCGGCGGGACGGTCGGCGTCGGAGATCTGACCCATGATCCCGAGTGTGGTCAGCGCGACCGGACGGCTGAGGTCCAGGGTCTTGGCGGCCTCGCCCAGGATCCGTTCCGGGTCCCGGACGTCGGCGTCGACGTAGGCGCAGGCACCCTGCGGGCTGCTGGTGAGCAACGCCTGAGCGTGGGTGAGGACGAGGGGGTCGTTGTCCACGTACACGATGCGGCTCTCCGGCGCGATGCGCTGGGCCAGCTCGTGGGTGTTGTCCGCGGTGGGCAGCCCGGTGCCGATGTCGAGGAACTGGCGGATGCCGGCCTCACCGGCCAGGAAGCGTACCGCGCGGGCCAGGAACCGCCGTTGGAGACGGGCGACGGCGGCGAACTCCGGAAACGTCGTCAGGATGACCTCGCCGGCCTCGCTGTCGACGGGATAGTTGTCCTTGCCTCCCAGCAGGTAGTTCCAGACACGGGCGGAGTGCGGACGATCGGTCTGCAGTCTCGCCCTGAGTTCTTCACGCGGCTGAGTCATAGGCAAAGCTTCACACAGGGTTGCGTCATGGTGGGCCGGGTACGGAACTTCCCGGTGAGGCGCCCGCTCATGCGGACGGTGTGACCGGTGACCGCAGGCCGAGCCACTGCTCGGCGTCCCAGGCCCAGAACCGCTCCACCTCGATGAACCCCAGCTTGGCCGCGAGGCGCATCGAGGCGGAGTTGGCGGTCTGGGTGGCGAGCACCACCGGCTCGCCGGGAAGGACGCCGTCGAGCCAGTCCAGTGCCGCCGCGCACGCCTCGGCGGCGTACCCGTGTCCCCACACGCGCGGCAGGAACAGATAGCCGAGATCGAGCTTTCCCGCGGCCGCCGGACGAAGGTGCTCCGTAGCCCTTCTGAGCAGGATCTGGCCGATCATCGCCCCGTCGAGGTCGACGACGAGACTCCCCGGCCACCGCTCGGGCACCACGGGAAGCTCGCGCTCGAGCTCGTCGCGCCGACGGGGCCCGCCGAGGTACGCGTGCACCTCCGGCGACGCCAGCAGTTCGACGAACACCGCACGGTCCCGGGCCTCGGGGGCACGGAGCACGAGTCTCCCGGTCGTGATCGGCGCGGGCGGCCAGGCGACGGGCCCCAGGTCTGACATGCGCGGAGGCTAACAGCCTTGGAGGCGCCGCACATCGGCTTCCCCGGGACACGAGCGTCGTGCGGCCCCCGGGCCGGGGCCGACGCCCCGCTACCGGCTGTCAACCCCGACGATGGTCAAGGGCCGGTGTGGTCCTTCGGCTCGGGTGTCCGGCTCCGCCCGCTTCTACGTTCGAGCCCATGGAACGAGAACCGCGAATGAAGGTCCGGGCCGGTCGGACGCTCGGTGTGTCGGCCGTCCTCGGTGGGGGAGCGGGGACGGTCGCGTGGCTGTCCCCCGGCGGGCTGGGCGAGGCCGGTGCCGTCGAGGTGACCGGCGGTGCTTCGGCGTCCGTGTACCGGTCGGTGACGGGGGCGTTGGCGGATGCGCCGTTGTGGACGGGCTCCGTTCTGGAGGTGGCCACCGAGGGCACGCTCGTGATCCTCGGAGTGATGCTGCTCCTGGTGTGGTGGACGGCGGTCCGCCGCAAGGACGCACGCGTGGTCGCCGGGACGGTACTGACCGGACTGGGCACCGTCGCGGCCTACGTGGTGAGTGAAGCGCTGAAGCTCGTGGTGGACGAGGAGCGGCCGTGCCGGGCACTCGGCGCGGGGGCCGAGGCGGTCGCCGCGTGCCCGGGGGTGGGGGACTGGTCCTTCCCGAGCAACCACGCGACGCTGGCCGCCGGGCTGGCCGTCGGTCTGGCCGTGCTGCGCCCCCGGCTCGGTGTGATCACGCTGCCGCTGGCCGGGGCCGCCGCGCTGCTGCGCGTGCTGGTGGGAGTGCACTACCCGCACGACGTGCTCGCCGGTGCGGCGCTGGGCGGCGCCGTCGTGGCGGCGGTGCTCCTCGCGTTGCTGCCCCTCGCCCAGGGCCTGGCCTCACGGCTGGGAAGGCCGCGGCGGAATGATGCCCGCCTCGTGGGCCACGACCGCGGCAGCGGCCCGGTTGTCGACGCCCAGCCTCGCCAGGATGGAACTCACGTGGGCCTTGACCGTCCCCTCCACCACATGGAGTCGCCGGGCGATCTGCCCGTTGGACAGGCCGCTGCCGAGCAGGGCCAGTACCTCGCCTTCCCGGGCGGTGAGTGCGGCGACCCGGCTCCGGGCGCCGGCACGTCGGGCGGCCGACGTGCCGGCGCCCGTGGCGGAGAGGTGCGCGACGACCCGGGCCGCGACCTTCGGTGACAGGTAGGCGGCGCCCTCGGCCACCGAGCGGACCGCGGCGATCAGTTCCTCCGGCTCGCCCGACTTGATCAGGAAGCCCGCGGCGCCGCGGCCGAGCGCCTCGAGGATGTAGTCGTCCTCGCCGAAGGTCGTCAGCATGACGACGCCCGTGCCCGGCACGGTGGCGCGGATCTCCGCGGCGGCGTCGATGCCGTTGACGCCCGGCATGCGGATGTCCAGTACGGCCACCATGGGCCGGTGGCGCCGGACCAGCTCCACGGCGTCGTGCCCGTCGGCGGCCTCGGCGACGACGTCGATGCCCGGATCGGTGGCGAGGACGGAGCGTACCCCGGCACGGATCATCGGCTCGTCGTCGGCGATCAGCACCCGGATCATCGCGCGCTCACGGGGCGACCGTGCCCAGGGACACCAGGGTGTCCTGCCGGAAGCAGAGCCGGTAGGCGTCGCCGGAGCGGTCGTCGAACCGGTCGGCCGTCATCGCGTAGTACTCGCACGTCGTGCCGTCTCCCGTCGGCTCGTCGGTCAGCGGCCGGTAGTCGGTCTGCCGCTCCGGCAGGAGACGCCGTACCTCGGCACGAGGTTGCCCCACGTGCAGGCGGGCATAGTCGCGAGGGTCCAGGACCGACCGGGCCGCCGACATCGTCTCCCGGATCATCAGCGCTCCGCTCAGCAGGGCCCCCGTCACGAGCGGCACCATGACCGCGGCGACCAGGGTCCGGCCCACCCGGCGCCGGGCGCGGCGGTGTTCCATCGGCAGTGTGTCACCGCGCAGGCCGGGGGGCGCGGGCGGCGACGCTGCGGGTGGCGGGGACGAGGGCGTGTGCGGGATGCGCGCGACGACCGCGTAGCCTCCGTCGCGCGGTCCGTGGTCGAAGGCGCCGCCGGTCAACCGCACACGTTCGTCGAGCCCGATCAGGCCACGCCCGCCGCCGCCGGGCCGGGGCCGCTCTCCGGCCGTGTCCGGCGGCGGGCCGTTCTCCACGACGACCTCGGTCGCCGTCGCCCCATGGGTCACATGGACGGTCGCCCGCGCGCCGGGCGCGTGTTTGGCCACGTTGGTGAGGGACTCCTGCACGACCCGGTGAGCCGCCCGCTCGGCCACGGGCGGCAGGTCGTCCGCCTCGCCGTCGACGCGCCACTCCACCGCGAGCCCGGCGTCGGACGCCTCGGAGATCAGCCTGGTGAGGCCGGAGCCCTCGGCGTCGAGCGCGCTGGGACCGGTCTCCTCGCGCAGGACACCGATCACCTCGCCGAGCCGGTCCACCGCGGCCGCCGCTCGGGCGCGGATGTCCGCCGCTGCCCTCTGGTGGTGTTCCGCGAGGTCCGGCGCCAGCTTCAGGGCGCCGGCCGCCAGCGCGATCAGGCTGAGGTCGTGGCCGAGAACGTCGTGCATGTCCTGCGCGATGCGGGCCCGCTCGCGCGACCTGGCCTGGTCGGCGATCAGCCGCTGCTCGCGCTCCAGTTGACCCGCACGCTCCCACCCGGCCCGGACGAGCTGCCGGTACTGGCACCAGAACCGGCCCGCGAACCAGGGCAGCATCATGGCGGCGACCACCACGGTCGCGAACCGGCCGGCCGGCGGGAGCCAGGCGGGAACGACTGACAGCGCCGTCACACCGGCCGCGAGGATCGCGACCAGGGCGAGCGCCGTCGGAGCCGTCCGCCCGGGCCGCCGCCCCGCGAGGAACGCGGTGACGGCGGTCGGGACGGTCCACCACAGGTTCGTCGCGCTCAGGCCGGCGGTCAGCGTGGTGGCCGCCGTGAGCAGGGTCCCGGGATCACGTGCCCACCCGGGAAGGGCGGTTCCGGTCCTGCGTCCGGTCCGGCCGTCGGTCGTTGTGCTCTCCACGGAGGCGACGGTACGGACCGCGCACGCCTGCCGGCCACTGCCGAAAGTCCAATCCGCTGCGTAAGGCCCCGCGCGACTCCTCCCTGCCGCACCTTGCCGACCCTATCGAAAAACGATAGATTCCCATCGTAGTTCGATCGAGGAGGAGTGGCGATGGGAAAACTGACCGTGCTCGCGCTGCGTGCCGTGCTCGTGGCCTTGCTCGCCGGCTCGGTGGGAGTGCAGACGGTGATGGCCGTGCTGCTGGCCGCCGACGTCGAGGACAGCGCCCTGTCGGGCCGGGTCGTCCCGATCCTCACGATCGTGGTCCTCGGCGTCATGGCGGCCCAGGTCGTCCTGGTCTGCGTGTGGCGGCTGGTGACGATGGTGCGGCGCGGCACCGTCTTCTCCCTCGCCGCGTTCCGGCACGTGCACCTGATCATCGGCGCGTTCCTGGCCGCCGCCCTGCTGGTGTTCGCGCTCGGGGTCGTCCTGGCGCCGGGCGAGGCCGTGGCCCCGGGCATCGTGCTCCTGCTGGGCGGAGCCGCGTTGGCCGTCTTCGGGGTCGCTCTCGTCGTCCTGGTGCTGCGGGTGCTGCTCGCCCAGGCCGTCGCGCGGGACGTGGAGGCCTCGCGGATGCGGGCCGAACTGGCCGAGGTGATCTGATGCCGATCGTCGTGGACATCGACGTGATGCTGGCCAGGCGGAAGATGTCCGTGGGCGAGCTCGCGGACCGGGTCGGCATCACCCCCGCCAACCTGGCCGTGCTCAAGAACGGCCGCGCCAAGGCGGTGCGGTTCACCACGCTCGCGGCGCTGTGCGAGGTACTGGAGTGCCAGCCGGGGGACCTGCTGCGCTGGGAGGACGGAACACCGGCTCGGGCCGTACCCTCCGGGACGGCGTCGGCCGGGCCGGGCTCCTAGCTCCCGCACACCTCGACGGCGGCGGGAGTCACTGTCCGGCGGAGCCGGGCGCGGTCTGCCGTTCGCCGGCGTACAGGGAGCCGAGGAGGGTCAAGGCGTGGGCCGACGGGCTGCCCGGCTCGGCGTGGTAGATCACCAGTTGCTGGCCCGGCGCGTCGCGGACGTCGAAGGACTGGTACGTCAGTGACAGAGCACCGACGTCCGGGTGGAGCAGCTGCTTGGCGTCCCGCGTCTTGCCGCGCACGGAGTGCTCCGCCCACAGGCGCCGGAACACGGCACTGTGCTCGGTGAGCGTGTCCACGAGCGGCCCCAGACGCGGGTGTTCGGGATCGAAGCCCGCCGCCTGGCGCAGGTTGGCGACGACGGCCTGGGCGGCCCGCTCCCAGTCCCGGTAGAAGTGCCGGCCCGCCGGGTCGAGGAAGGTCATGCGGGCCAGGTTGTCCGCGGGCGTGAAGGCGGCGTAGAGCGCGTCGGCCAGGGCATTGGAGGCCAGCAGGTCGAGGGTGCGGCTCATGACGAAGGCGGGGGTGTGGGCGTAGCCGTCCATCAGCTGACGCAGTGCGGGACTGACCCGTTCGGTGACGTGCAGCGAGCCTCCGGCGGCCGGTGCCACCCCGGCCAGACGGTGCAGGTGGGCCCGGGCGTCCGGGCCGAGGAGCAGCGCGCGGCCGAGGGCGTCGAGCACTTGCGGTGACGGGTGCCGCTCGCGGCCCTGCTCCAGCCGGGTGTAGTAGTCGGCGTTGACCCCGGCCAGGACGGCGACCTCCTCGCGGCGCAGTCCGGCGACCCTGCGCACGCCGTGACTCGCCATGCCGACGTCCTGCGGCCGCAGTCCGGCGCGACGGGCGCGCAGGAACTCCCCAAGGTGGTTGTCGTCCATGCCCCCAGGCTAGGCGGTGGTCCTGCGCGCTGCCTGGGTGCGCCGCACCCAGGCGGAGAACGCCCTGGTTCCACCGGGCTGACCTGCGCAGACTCGGTCGGGCAGACACCACCGCTCACCGAGGAAGGCAATCTTGATGCCAGCGAACGCGCGGGGTCACCGAAGCCCCGGCAACGCCGACGTGGTCGGCATGTGGGTGACCGCGGACGGCCACATCCGTCAGGAGTTGCGGCCGGACGGGCGCTACGACGAGGCCCGGGGGAACCGGCGCAGCGCGTACACGGGCCGGTACACGGTGACCGGCAACCACCTCGACTACGTCGACGACACCGGCTTCACCGCCACCGGAGACCTGCGGGACGGCGTGCTCCACCACGAACACCTCGTGCTGTACCGCGAGGAGGAGCCCTCATGAGGGAGCGCGGAGGCGTCCCCGCCGCAGGCGCCCGTGAGGCCGCCGACTCCCCGAGGGCCGACGCCACGCCGAAGGCGTCCCCGTCCCCGTCCCCGTCACCGACGCCCGGAACTGCGGCCCTGCTGGTCCTGTGCGCGGCTCATTTCATGGACGCCATCGACTTGTCCGACGTGGGCGTCGCCCTGCCCGCCATTCAGCACGACCTCGGCATGGCGTCGGGCTCCCTGCAGTGGGTCGTCTCCGCCTACGCCCTCGGCTACGGCGGCTTCCTGCTCCTGGGCGGCCGGGTCGCCGACCTCTTCGGACGGCGACGGGTCTTCCTGACCGCGGTCGCCGTCTTCGGGGCGGTGAGCGTGCTGGGGGCGCTCGCTCCGACCGGGGGCCTGCTGATCGCGGCGAGGCTGGCGAAGGGCGTCGCCGCGGGCTTCCTCGCTCCGGCGGCCCTCTCCCTGATCACCACCGGCTGGCCGGAGGGCTCGAAGCGCGGCCGTGCTCTCGGGTGGTACGCCACCGCGGGAGCCTGCGGCTTCGTCGGAGGGCTCGTCCTCGGCGGCGTACTCACCGAACTCTCGTGGCGCCTGGTCTTCGCGCTCCCCGTGCCCCTCGCCGCGGCGGCACTTGTCGCGGGGCGCCGCCTGCTTCCGGCGGACCCGCGGGGCGGCACCCGCGAGAGGATCGACGTTCCCGGCGCGCTGACGGCCACCGGAGCCCTCGTACTGCTGGTCTACGCCCTCGCGCAGGCCCCGTCGCACGGCTGGCTCTCCGTCCGTACCCTCGTCCTCTTCGCCGCCGCGGCCGGTCTGCTCGTCCTGTTCCTGCGGGTGGAGTCCCGCTCGCGCAGGCCCCTGGTCCCGCTGTCCTTCCTCGCCCGGCGCGCGACCGCGGGCACCAACCTGACGATCTTCGCCATGTGGGGCGCCTACACGTCGTTCGCGTTCCTCGCCACACTCCACCTGCAGAACGTGCTGCACTGGACGCCGCTGCAGACGGCCGGGGCCTTCGTTCCGCTCGGCCTGGCCAACGGCGCGCTGGCGCCGTTCGCGGGACGGCTCGCCGCCCGCTTCGGCGTGCACAGGATGATCGCCGCCGGAATGCTGCTCCTCGCGCTGTCCTACGGCCTGCTCTTCCGTATCGGAGCCGACAGTTCCTTCCTCACCGTGGTCCTGCCGGTCATGGTCGTCAACGGGATCGGCACCGCGGCGACGTTTCCCGCGCTGAACATGAGCGCGGTGTCCGGGGTGCCCGACCGGGACCAGGGGCTGGCGGGAGCCCTGCTCAACACCTTCATGCAGATCGGCGGTGCCGTGGTCCTCGCCCTCGTCACCGCCGTCGTCGAGGCCGGACAACGGGCGGACCGGGCCGACCCGCTGGCGGGCTACGACGCCGGGACCGCCGTCATCGTCGCCACCGTGCTCGCCGGCCTGGGCGGCACCCTCCTCATCCGGCACCGACCCGACCGCCGAGACCACTGACGACGTGGCCGCTCGCGCCACCCGCGGCCGGCCGTCACCGCGAAGAACACGCCTTCGTCACGGCCCCGCGGGACCGGCCCCGCGGGGCTCAGCGGATCCCGACGCTCGCGCCCGGGGCCAGCCGGTGGTAGCGGGCGGGGACCCCGGGGCCCCGCTCGCCGAGGAAGCCCTCGATCATCGCCGTGCCGACGTCGTTGAGGGCGCCGTCGTGCACCGCGTAGGCATCGTGGGGAGCGACCTCGCGCACGTAGTCGATCAGATCGCCGACGGTGGACCAGGGGGCGTGCACGGGCAGCAGCAGCGTGCCGACCGGAGTACCGGGGACGGTCAGGGCGTCACCGGGGTGGAAGAGGGATTCGTCCACCAGGAAACCGATGTTGGGGATGCGCGGGACGTCCGGGTGGATGACCGCGTGCCAGGTTCCGTGCACCCGGATGTCGAAGCCCGCGACGCTGAAGGCGTCCCCGTCCCCGGTGGTGGCGAGCTGCGGGCCGAGGCCGTCCAGTCGCTTCGCGACCGAGGTGTTGGTCCAGATGCGCAGACCCGGGCGCGCCGCGGCCGCCCGGCGCAGCACCTCCTCCGAGAAGTGGTCGAAGTGCTCGTGCGTGACGAGTACGGCGTCAGCGCCGTCCAGCGCCCCGGGGTCGGTCAGACCGCCCGGGTCGATGACCAGGCGGCTTCCGTCCTTCTCGAGCCGCACACAGGCATGACCGAACTTGGTGAGTTCCATGACCGCGATGTCCCTCCGCTTCCACCGACCATTTTTTGTACAACTCAACTGTACAACTAGGTGATGAAGATACGGCTAGGATGGCCCCATGGACGAAGACGCGCTGGCCGAGGAGCTGCGGCGATCGATCGGGGAGCTGGTCCGGGCGGTGCGGGCCGTGGACACCATGCCTCCCGGTGAGGCCGCCATCCTCGGATTCCTCGACCGCGACGGCCCCTTGACGACGGCCGACCTCGCCCGGCTGCGCGGCGTCACACACCAGTCGGCCGCCAAGTCCGTCAAGGACCTCTCCGCCGACGGCCTGGTCCACAGCGAGCGGCACCCCGACGACGGCCGCAAGTTCCTGCTGCGCCTCACCGACGCCGGCCGCTCCCGCCTCCGGCGGGAACGCGCCCTCCGCGCGGGAGCCCTCGGCGCCGCCCTCCGCGAGACCTTCGACCCCGACGAGAGACGGCGACTGAGCGAGTCGGTGGCCCTGCTGTCCCGCCTGACGGCCCACCTCACGGGACACTGACGGGGCGGGGCGGGGCGGGTCGAGGCGGTCGGTCGGCCCGTCGGCGCCGCGAGTTCCGCGTCGGCTCGCTCGGTGACCAGGGTGAGGACGCGCCCGGCGGCGGCCAGGAAGTGATGTTGCCCCTCGCCTGTCACGGCCACTAAGGTCGCTCGGGTGACTGCCGGGTCGGCCATGGGCCACGTACGAGTGAGGTTCCCGGCCTCGGCGTGAGCGCGAGGCGGGCGAGAGCCCCGCCCCCCTTCTCCGCGTCCGAGTTCCCGGCGCCCCCGTGCGGCGCCTCGTTCCAGCGGTATCCCAGACCGGAGACACATCCCTGATGTCCACTGACCAGCAGTACCCGCTCGCCCCCGAACCGCCGACGACCGGCGTGCAGTTGAACCACACCGCCGTCTACGCGCACGACCGGAACCTGTCCGCCGAGTTCCTCGCCGCGGTCCTGGGCCTGGAGGCCGGCGCCCCGTTCGGGCCGTTCCTGCCCGTCGACCTCGGCAACGGCGTGACGCTCGACTTCTACGAGAAGAGGGACGAGCCGGTCCAGTCGCAGCACTACGCCTTCCTCGTCCCTGACGAGCGGTTCGACGCCGTCCTCGCCCGTCTGGAGACGCTCGGGGTCACCTACTACGCCGACCCCGGTCACACCGAACCCGGCCGCATCAACCGGCTGTTCGGGGGGCGCGGCGCCTATTTCGACGACCCGGACGGCCACAACATGGAGGTCATGACCCGGCCTTACGCCCGTCCTCGGTAAGGGTCACGACCAGGCGGGCGTCGCGGGACGAAGCGGTGACGAGGGTCAGCGGCGGAGCAGATCGGTGGAGACGGTCCACAGACGCTCGGCGGCGGTGGGGTCGAGTGCCCACTCCTTGACACCGTGCGGGTGGCGTGCGAGGTCGGCGTCGTCCGGCACGGTGTAGGCCTCTCGCGCGTCGTCGAGGTAGTGGCCGCCGGAGCGGGCGAACTCGGGGGCGGCGGCCGCGACGATCGTGGTCGCCGCCCCCTGCTCAACCGTCTTGTAGGTGAAGACTCCGGCGGCCTCGGCCGCGTCGAGCGACGCCTTCTGCTCCGGTGTGAAGTTCCGCTGCAACCCCGTCGCGACGCCGCCGGGGTTCACCGCGTTGGCGACGATGCCGTCGCACGCCCACAGGCGGGTCGCCTCGACCGCGAAGAGGGAGTTCGCCGTCTTCGACTGCGCGTAGGCGATCTGCGGGTGGTAGCCGCGGCGTTCGAAGTGGAGGTCGTCGAAGTCGATGCCGGACCGCATGTGCGCCGTCGAACTGACCGCGACGATCCGTGCCCCGTCGCGGTCGGCCGCTCCCCGGGCCAGGGCGTGGTGCAGTCCGGTGGCCAGGGCGAAGTGGCCGAGGTGATTCGTCGCGAACTGCAACTCCCAGCCCTCAGAGGTCCGTTCGAGGCCACCGGTGACCACGCCGGCGTTGTTGACGAGCAGGTGGAGCGGGCCGCTCCACGCGTCGACGAACCGGGTGACGGTGCCCCTGTCGGCGAGGTCGAGCCGGGCGACGCGCGGACGGACCCGGCCGGTCGCCGTCCCGATCCTCTCGGCGACGGTGTCACCCGCGGCCGTGTTCCGGACGGCGAGTGTCACGTCCGCCCCGGCGGCGGTCAGCGCACGGGCCGTCTCGATGCCGAGTCCTGAGGAAGCTCCCGTGACGATCGCGCGGACACCGGTGAGGTCGATGTCCTCCAGCACCTCGTCCGCCGTGCTGGAGGAGGTGAAGGGCGTGGAGATGAGCCGGCGAGTGTCCATGCCGCCACTATACGAACTAGACGGGAATTGTATAGCGCGGCTGGTGCTCGTATGCTCGACCCATGAACGCTCCCGCTGCCGGCCGCCCGACCTCGACCGGTGCTGACGCCGACCGTCGGACCACGGTCCTGGAGTCCGCGATGGCCACGTTCGCGCGGTTCGGCTACCGGAAGACGTCGATGGAGGAGGTGGCGCGGGCGGCGCGCATCTCCCGCCCCGGGCTCTACTTCCTCTTCTCCTCGAAGGAGGCCCTGTTCCGCGCCGCGGTCACCCAGGCCCTGGACCGCGACATCACCGCGGTCGAACAGGTCCTGGCCGACAGCGGCCGCCCCCTGCCGGAGCGTCTCGTCGAAGCGTTCGACCAGTGGGCGGGCCGCTACATCGGTGGGCCGCTGGCGCACGATGTCGCGACGGTCGTCGCGGACAACCCCGACGTCCTCGGAGACATCGTCGAGACCGCACCGCGACGCTTCGAGCAGCTGATCACGGAGGCGGTCGCCGCCGAGTCGGGACCAGAGGCGGCCCTCCCGGTCGCCCAGACACTGATCAGCGCATCGATCGGCCTCAAGCACCAGGTCGCGTCGCGGGAGTCATACCTCGAACGTCTGGCCGTCGCCGTCGGTCTGCTGGTGCGCTGAAGCGCTCCCCGCTGTCAGGGTCCCGGCCGTGCGTGTGGTCAGGTCCTCGTCCGTGATGGTACGGGTCACCCGGCAAGGTGTTCCGACCGCGATGGACATCGGCGGAATGTCGCGGCTGACGACGCTGCCGGCGCCGATGACCGACCCGTAGCCGATACGGACGCCGGGCAGTACCACGGCGTTGCTCCCGATCCACACCTTGTCCTCGATCACGATCGGTTCCGAGAACCCCCCGAAGTCGACGCGCCGGGAAGGGTGCACCGGATGCCCCGTCGTGGTCAGGGTCACGCTGGGGGCGATCATCACTCCGTTGCCTATGCTTATCCGCACGTCGTCGACGAACGTCAGGTTCACGTTGCCGAAGAAGTCGTCGCCGATGTGGACGTTGCTGCCGAACCCGGCGTGGAACGGCGGCAGGAGCACGGTCCGTTCGCCGACCGAGCCGAAGATCGCGGTGAGGAGCGACCGGCGCTTCTCCGTCTCGCCCGGCGGGGTGTGGTTGTACTCGAAGATCTGCTCCGTCCGACGCAGAGGGGCCTGGAAGGCCGCTTCCGACTCGGTGTAGACGAGCCCCTCGGCGATCCGGGCCAGAACTCTTTCCTCGTGACTGTCCGTCACAGTGAGCCGCTCCTTCCGCTCCACTGCCCGGGACGAGCGGACCCGTCCCGGCCGACCGCGCGGCTGTCCGCGCGTCAGCCCCTGACGATACGTACCGGGCGCCCGGCAGCCGACGGCCTCGGCCCGCGACCGTCCGTCTGTCCGGCCGGGATGTGATCAAACGGAAGTGCCTGACCCCTCCCGGCCGCGGTACGGTCACGTCATGCCACCACCTGCCCCAGCCCGAGCTCTCGTGACGGCGGACGATCTCGCCCTCGCCGTACGCCTCGTGGTGGAGGTCCTCCGCCAGGCACCCCCGGCCGCGTGGGAGGCCAAGGCCGGTTCGCTGGAGTGGGACTGCTGGGAGACGGTGGAGCACCTCGGCGACGACTTCTTCGCCTACGCCGTGCAACTGGGCCCCGCGGTACCGCCCTTGGACGGCGAGGTGCCCTTCGTCTGGGAGAGCCGGCGGCCGGGCGGCCCGGCGAACGCCGTCCACGCGGACCGCGGGGCGGGCCCCGCCGGTCTGTTGCAGGTCCTGGAGGCGAGTGGTGCGCTGCTGGTCGCCATGGTGCGCACGTCCCCGCCGGAGACCCGCGCCCACCACGTCTTCGGGGCCTCGGACCCCGAGGGCTTCGCCGCCATGGGGATCGTGGAGGCCCTGGTGCACACGCACGACCTGGCGCGCGGGCTCGGACTGGCCTGGGACCCGCCCGCCGGACTGTGCTCGCGCGTGCTCGACCGGCTGTTCCCCGACGTGCCCTCCACCACCGACCCCTGGCCCACCTTGCTGTGGGCCACCGGACGCGCCGAACTCCCTGGCCACCCACGCCTTTCGACATGGCGCTGGGACGGCGCGCCCCGGCCTCGTACCTGACGTGCCGCGGCGGGTCTCGCCCGCCGCAGCGGAGCTGCTACTCGTCGATTGCGGATCCGAATCCCGCGTCGGCCGTCGGTGCTCCGAGACGTGCCCCGTCGTAGGTCCACGAGCCGCGGGCGACGAGACCCGACGACGAAGCGGGCAGGACCCAGACGAAGCCGTCGCCGGTGTTCTCGCCCGGCGCCGCAGCCAGCAGGCCGAAGAGACCGTCCTTGTCGGCGTCGATCAGCCGGACCTGCCCGCCCCAGCGGTCGGACTTCTCCGCCGTGCCGGGGATGTCGGCGAGCTGCTGGTCGAAGCTCCGCACCCCGGTGTCGCTGAACCCGGTCCGGTCGCCGCGCAGCACCCACACGGCGCCCGCGTCGGGCACGGTGCCGATGTCCTCGCCGGGCGCGCCCACGGCGAGGTCCGGGTGGCCGTCGCCGTCGGTGTCCCCGGCCGACAGTTCGGCGCCCCACTGGTCACCCGCTTCCGCGGTCCCGGGGACGCCGGGGGAGTCCTGGGTCCAGTACTGCGCCGGCTCGGGCTCGAGTCCGGACAGGTCGCCGCGGCCGAGATAGAGGGTGATGCCGCCGCCGGTCGGTGCGCCGGCCGCGGTGTCGCCGATGACGAGGTCGTCCTGGCCCGTGCCGTCCCAGTCGCCGGAGACGACGGCCGGGCCACCCGGGAACGTGCCCCCGTCGCCGAGACCGGCGACGTCCGGTGCGCCGTGCAGGACGTGCACCGTGCCGGCACCCGGCTGCTCGTCGGTGGTGACACCGGAGACGGCCAGGTCGGCCCAGGAGTCCTCGTTGTAGTTGCCGTGGGTGAGGCTGCGGAACTCGAAGCCGCTGCCCGCCGGTGCGAAGTCGCTCGCCCGCACGCGGTGCTCCGACAGTGTCGGGCGCCGTGCCGCCAGGCCGGGCGTGAGAGTGAAGAACAGCAGGGCGTCGTCCTCCAGTACGGCGACGGAGTCCCGCGGGTCGGCGTCCGGGTCCGCCGGATCGGGGGCGAAGTACCGGGCCGCTTCGACGGCCCGCCCGAAGTGGGCGTCCGCGCGCGGGTCGCCGTCCTCCAGCCAGGTGCTGTCGGAGCCGTGCAGGCCGGTCGGCGAGCCCCAGAAGACGACGGCACCGCCCGCGTCGGGCAGTCCGGCGAGGTCTTCGCCCGGGATGCCGACGACCGCGTCGTCGTACCCGTCGTTGTCCAGGTCCCCGGAGGCGACGGCCCCGCCGAAGCGGTCGCCGGTTTCGGCACCACCGGGTACGCCGGAGAGGTTCTGGTGCAGCACGCTCTTCTTCGTCGTGCTCAGACCGCCGGACGAGCTGTACTGCACGGTGACGTAACCGGCGCCCGGGGCACCGTTCACCGTGGCGCCGGGGGCGCCGGTCAGCACGTCGTCGAAACCGTTGCCGTCGTAGTCACAGTTGCGCTGCTGCCATCCGATGGACGGAAAGGGCACGGCGGCCGGGGCCGCGGGCGCGGCGGGGGCTGCGACGACCGCGCCGCCCGCGAGGGCGAGGAGTGCGGTGGCCGTGACGGCCGCTTGTCTGAGGTGATGCACGGGAGGACCTCCCTGGTCTCCGAGTGCCCACGGCCGCCCGCCGTCCTCGGCGGGCGCGGCCCGTGCCGCGCTCACCGAGTAGACATCCGTACGCCGTCGAAGGTTGTACGTGCCCGGTGTGGAGTCCCGCCCAAGCGTCAAGGGAGGCCGCCCTGCCGGGCTCAGCCCCTGTTCAGGGCCGTGAGCACATGATGCAACTCATCGGGCAGCACAGCGACGAGAAGGGCGCCCTCGGCAGAGTGGCACTCGACGATCCTGGACCCACCGTTGATCCGGAGCGCCTCACGCCATGACGGCGACCGCACGCCGACCTTCCGCAGGCCCTCGGGGAGGGACACTCCCGCCCCGGCTCTGGTCCGTGGCTCCCAGCCCATTCCAGAGGGGCGGGCCGGGTTCACCATGCCCCGAGGGCCGGTGACGTGCCGGCGGCGCGACCAAGGGAACCAGCCGGTCTGAGAGAGCTTCGCGGCGGCTCAACTCGCCGTGGCGGTCGTGGGGGTGGTGCCGGCACCACTCGTGATTCGGGGTCTGGGCCACCTGTTTCACCGGCGACCGGGGAGGAGAGTTGGTCCCGTCACCACGCGTCCCGGTCACGGCCGGACACCGATCACGGAGCGAGGAAGCATGATGGCCAGTCACACACGGCGGAAACTACTCAAGGGCGCCGCGGTCGCGGCAGCGGGCAGTGTGGTGGGGAGCGGCCTCGGGCCCGGCTTCTTCACTGCCGCGGCGCAGACGACTCCCGAAGCCCCGTGGAGCTGCGAGACGGGGGCCACCCCGTTCCTGGAAGGGGCCTTCGCGCCGGTCACCGAGGAGCTGACCGCCTTCGACCTCCACGTCATCGGCCGCATCCCGCGCGACCTGGACGGCCGCTACCTGCGCAACGGCCCGAACGCGCTGGGCGTCGAGGACGTCCGTGCGCACCACTGGATGATCGGTGACGGAATGGTGCACGGGGTCCGGCTGCGCGGCGGGCGCGCGGAGTGGTACCGCAACCGCTGGGTGCGGTCCTCGCAGGTGACCGCGAAGCTGGGGGAGACCTACCCGGGCCCGGTGCCGCCGGACGACTTCGCGTGCAACACGCACGTGATCCCGTACAAGGGCCGCGTTCTGGCGATGCAGGAGGGCGGGCCACTGCCGTACGAGCTGGACGGCGAACTGGGCACCGTGCGCCCGTTCGACTTCCGCTCCACGCTCGAGGGCCCCCTTGCCGCGCACACCAAGTACGACCAGGCGGCCGACGAACTGCACGCGATCGCGTACTACCCCACCTGGGACCATGTGCGTCACATCGTGATCGATGGGACCGGCAGGGCGAGGCCCGCGACGCGGATCCCCGTCGCGGACGCGCCGATGATGCACGACTTCGCGCTCACCGAGAAGTACGTCGTGATCGTGGACGTTCCGATCACCTTCGACGGTGCCGCCGCGGAGGCCGGCGCGATCGTGCCGTACGTGTGGAACGACAGGCATCCCATGCGCATAGGGCTGCTGCCGCGCACCGGTGGAACCACGCGCTGGTTCGAGATCGATCCCGTGTACTACTCGCACACCCTCAACGCCTACGACCACGGCGACACCGTCGTGTTGGAGTACATCGGTTTCCCCGCGCCGTTCCACGCCGCCGGGCGCGGCATGGGCGGGCCCTCCGCGACCGGGTCCCCCACACTCGACCGATGGACGATCGACCTGCGCGCCGACCGAGTCCGTTCCACTCGGCTGGACGACCGGCCGCAGGAGTTCCCCCGCATCAACGAGTCCCTGGTCTCGCGACGGCACCGCTATGCCTACACCGCGAGCGCGGCGGAGATGTGGCGCGCCTACGAGGCCGTGGACGGGGCGTGCCCGGACGAGAAGCTCGGCAACTACCTGGTGAAGCACGACATGCTGCGGAGCCGCAGGCAGTTCCACCGGTTCCCCGGGGGCGCGGCGGTCAGCGAGCCGGTGTTCGTCCCGCGGCGCGGAGCGCGGGACGAGGACGACGGTTACGTCCTGGCGTACGTGAACGACCCCGACCGTGGCGCGACCGACCTGGTGATCCTGTCGGCCCAGGACTTCGACGGTCACCCGCTGGCGCGCGTTCAGCTGCCCGGCCGGGTTCCGCTGGGATTCCACGGCAGCTGGATCGCGGACGCCTGAGCCCCGGGAGGCCACACGCCCCCGGCGCCAGGCGCCCCTCTCCCGCCTCACCATCCCGTACGGACGCCGCTGCCGAGGGCGACCTCAGCGGCGCCGGATCCCGGCCCGGGCGCCGGGGGCGAGCGTGGGCTCGGTCAGGGGCGCGTCGCCGAGCGCCCGGTCGACGGCCGACAGCAGGTCGTCGGACAGCGTGACGCCGGAGGCGGCGGCATTGGCGTGGACCTGCTCGGGGCGGGAGGCGCCGGTGATGGCGGAGGCGACCTCGCCGCGGCGCAGGACCCAGGCGAGTGCCAGGGTGGGCAGGCTCATCCCGGCCTGCTCGGCGATCGGGACGAGGCGCTGGACCGCTTCGAGGGTGGCGTCGCTGTAGACCAGGTCCTTCGAGACCCCCATGTCGGCGGAGGCGAAGCGGCTGCCTTCGGGGACGGGCTGTCCGGGCTTGTACTTGCCGGTCAGCACGCCCTGGGCGAGCGGGGACCACACGATCTGGGAAATGCCGTTGGCGGCGCACAGGCCGAAGACCTCGGCCTCGGGGGCCTGCCACAGCATCGAGTACTGCGGCTGGGAGGAGACGAACAGTTCGGGTCCGGCGATGTCGATGCCGGCCTGGATCTGTTCGGGCGTCCACTCGCTGAAGCCGATGTAGCGCGCCTTGCCCTGCTCGACGACCTTCTGGAACGCCTCGACGGTGTCCTCGACCGGCACGGACGGGTCGAAGCGGTGCGCCTGGTACAGATCGACGTGATCGGTCCTGAGGCGGGTGAGGGAGGCATCGATCTGCTTGGCGATCTGGGCCGGGGACAGGCCCTGGTCGGCCGGGTCGTCCGACATCGGGAAGTAGACCTTGGTGGCCAGGATGTAGGAGTCGCGGCGGTGGGCCGAGAGGATCTCACCCCAGGCCGTCTCTGCGGCGCCCTGTCCGTAGACGTTGGCGGTGTCGAAGAAGTTGATGCCCGCCTCGAAAGCCGCCTCGGTGCAGGCGCGGGTCCGGTCGGCTTCGATGCCGCCCGAGTAGGTGAGCCAGGACCCCAGGGAGATCTCCGAAACCTCGAGGTCCGAGCTGCCGAGCTTGCGGTGGCGCATGATCACTCCTGGTGTCAGTGGGTCGCTTCTCAGGGAGGGAGCAGCAGGTCAGCGGCGGAGTGCGGTTGATCGAAGGACAAGGCCGGGGAGGTGCCGCCGGCCGGGGCGACGGCTGTTCCCGAGCGGCGAGGTCGTCGGTGCGGTCCACACCCTCCGGAGCAAGGATCACGTCGGCGGCGGACGATCGCTACTCAGGCAGGAGACCGGCGGCTCCAGGCAGCGAAGTCAGGGTGTGTCGCAGGTCGGCGTCGGCGGTCAGGGGATCTTCTTGATCACCGTCGCCGGTACCCCAGCGACGACGCTCCGGGCGGGAACGTCACGGGTCACGACGGCGCCGGCGGCGACCACGGCGTCGGCGCCGATGGTCACCCCCTGAAGGATCATGGCGGACGCCCCGATCCAGACGTTGCGTTCGACCCGGATCGGGGCCGAGGTGATCCCGGTGCGTCGCCGTGCCGGGTCCAGCGGGTGCCCGGAGGTGATCAGACTGACGTTCGGGCCGAGCATCACGTCGTCGGCGATCTCGATGCCGCCGATGTCGTTGAAGCGGCAGCCCTGGTTCACGAAGACGTTGCGGCCCACCCGGATGTTCACACCGTGGTCGCTGTAGACGGGCGGGATCAGGTGGAAGGTCTCGTCCACCGCCTGCCCGGTGAGCTCGCTCCACCGCTCACGAATCTCCTCCTGCTGGGCGTAGGCGAGCGTGTTGATCCGCTCGGTCATGCCGATCGCCCGCTGCACCCTCTGCACGAAGCCCATGTCGTCCTCCCTGTGCCAACCATCCCGTGACCACTCCGAGTGAACCAACGCCCTGACCTCCCGGCAAACAACCTCCAAGGCGCTGGCTACAACCTCTGGTTGTATCGAAGGAGGTCCGAGCATCAGTCCACGACCCGCACTTGATACGGTGCAGTCCATGTCGTAGCCGACGTACGGTGGCCGCCTCGGCGGCGCGCGCGGACAGAGCCGGGCCCACTCGACCGTGGCCGGCGGCAACGACGTCCCTGACGACTCCGACCTGGGTAAGGAGCACGGCAGTGCCCCTGGTTTCCGTGGTGATGCCGGTACACAACTCGGCTGCCACTCTTGGCGCGTCGGTGCGCTCCGTACTCGCGCAGACCCACACGGACGTGGAGCTGCTGATCACCGACGACGCGTCCACCGACAACTCGATGGACCTGCTGCAGGACTTGGCGCGCCAGGACGAGCGAGTGCGCCCGCAGGCGGCGCCCGAACAGGGCGGCGCGGCCAAGGCCCGCAACCTCGCCCTGGCACGGGCGCGGGGGGAGTACGTGGGGTTCCTGGACAGCGACGACATGTGGCTCCCGGAAAAGCTGGAGCGACAGCTGGCGTTCGCCGCCGAAGGTGACGCTCCGCTGACGTTCACCTCCTACTACAAGGTCGCGGGCGACTTCACGGGCGAGGCCCGCGACTTCACACCGAACGGGCGCGTGGTCGCGGCAAGGGAACGTGTGACGTACAAGGACATGCTGGTGCAGGACCACATCGGCGCCCTGACCGCCATGTACGACCGGACGGTGCTGGGCACGAGGCTGATGCCGGACATGCCGAAGCGGCAGGACTACGCGCTGTGGCTGTCGATCATGAGGGACGGGCACCCCGCCCGAGGGCTGCGGGAACCGCTGGCGGTCTACCGCGCCGGCCGGGCCGGGTCGCTGTCCTCGAACAAGCTGTCGCTGGTGGAGCACAACTGGAGGCTGTACCGGGAGCACGAACGCCTCTCGGTGCCGCGGTCCACGCTGGCGCTGTCCGGGGCGGTGTGGCACTCACTGCGCAAGTCCCGGATCTAGACCTGCCGAGTGGGTGGCCCCCGGGATCGGAGCCCGCCCCGCCTAGTAGCTGTCGTAGCTCGGCTTGCCGTTGGGCCGGTACACGCCGACGACGGTCCCGCCCGGCGTCGTCGTGACGCTGACCGGCTCCAGCGCGGTGGGGACCGCACCGTCGGCGAACAGCCGCTTGCCGATGCCGATGATCACCGGATGGATGGTCAGCCGGTACTCGTCGACGAGGTCGTGCCGCATGAGGGTCTGGGCCAGGTCGCCGCTGCCGACGACGTTGATGTCGCCGCCGTCGGTCGTCTTCAGCTTGCGCACGGCATCGACGACGTCGCCCTCCAGCAGGGCGGAGTTCTGCCAGTCGACGGACGTCAGGGTCCGGGACGCCACGTACTTGTCCATGCTGTTCATGCGGTGCGTGAACGGGTTTTCCGGATCGGCGGTCGGCCAGTACGACGCGAAGATCTCGTACGTCTTGCGGCCGAGCAGCATCGCGTCGCAGTCCTGGTACCAACCGGCGATGGCGGTGCCGACCTCGTCGTCGTCCACCGGCTTCTGCCAGCCGCCGTGCCGGAAACCGCTCTCGGCGTCCTCGTCCGGACCGCCCGGCGCCTGCATGACGCCGTCCAGCGTCAGGAAGGTGCAAACAATGACCTTGCGCATGGTGCGCTCCCTTCGTCGAGAGGTAAGACCGCGCGACCACCTGAAACTCATCGGCGGAAACCGGGTCGCTCCCGCCGCCCGCGCGTCCGGGTACTCTCTCGGGGTGACGCAGCACCGTGTTCCCGAGGAGCGGCGGCCCGCCAACGAGGGGCGCAAGGCCACCGCCCGCAACCGGGCGGCTCTGGTCGCCGCCGCACGGGCGGTCTACTCGGAGTACGGCCTGGACGCCCCGCTCTCCGCCATCGCGCGTCGCGCCGGGGTCGGCCAGGGAGTTCTGTACCGGCACTTTCCCGACCGGGAGGCCGTGGCGACCGCGGTGCTGGAGGAGAACGTCCGGCAGGTGGAGCGGACAGCCGCGGCGCAGGACACGGACCTGCCTCGCGTGCTCGGCGTCCTGACCTGGCATCTGACGGAGTCGGCGGCGTTCATCGGCATCCTGCACGCCGACGGGGCCGGCAGTCCCTCCAGCGTCCCCTCGTACGCGCACGACCTGTCCGAGCGGGTCGAGCGTGCCCTGCGGGCCCATCTGCCGGACGGCCACCGGCTGGCCTCGGCGGACGGCGACCTCATGATCGCCGTAGCCATGGTCTCCGGCGCCGTCACCGGCCCCACCCGCGAACAGCGGGAACGCCGGGCACGGGCGGCATGGCGGCTGCTCGGCGTCGAGGTGGGGCCGGTGCACCCCTTCGAGGAGTGAGCGGAGCGCAGGCCTCAGCCGCCGTTGGACTGGCGGATGCCCTCGCCCAGTGCGTCGAAGCCGTAGAGGTAGCCTCCGTCGGGCCCGCTGACCGTCATGTACGCCCTGGTTCCACCGGGCGTGATGGCCACGTTGGTCGCCGATTCGAGTCCCCGGGCGGCGCGGGCCGGAACCTCGACGGTGGCCAGGCGCTCACCGTACTTGTCGTAGACCGCCATCGCGGGGCGGCCGTGCAGGCCCTGGTACAGGTTGCCGTCCGCGTCCACCGCGATCGAGTCGGTCCGGGCGATACCGCCGTCGACCCGGATGGCGGTGTGCCGCGAAGCCACCCGGCCCCTGCCGTCCAGGAGGAGGTAGGAGACACGGTTCTGCGTCAGCTCGCTGAACCACAGCCCGCGGTAGTCCGTGTCGAAGGAGATGCCGTTCGGCGACGCCAGGCCGTCCGCCAGGACGGTGGCCTCCTTTCCCCCGCGGTCGATCCGCACCACGCGGCCCTTCGCCTCGCCCTCGGACATGCCGCGTGAGTCGCTGAGGTACAGGTTTCCCTCCCGGTCGAAGGCGAGGTCGTCGGGGTTCATCCGTGCTCCGTCGACCTCGCCGGAGAAGAAGGTCCGCGGATCGGCGCCGTCCGGGGCCAGGCTCACGATGTCCCCGTGGGAGAAGTCGGTCAGATAGATCCGTCCGTCGTACGGGCTGAACTGGGCGGAGGTGTAGGCGCCGCGAGCGTCCGTGTGGACGGGCTCCGAGGTCTTCTTCCGGACATTCACGCGCAGGAGCTTCGGCTCGCCGGCCGGCGCGGTGACGTCGACGACCAGCAGTTCGCCGTCCTCGTCGAAGACCGGGCCCTCCAGCAGGGTCATCCCGGTCTGCTCGTGCACCTCGGTCAAGCGCATGACCTGTTGCGCGTGGATGGTCCGGTCACCTCCGGTGGTGCCCGGGTCCCGTGGCGCACCGGCCGTCTGCGTGCCGCACCCCGCAAGGGCCAGCACGCCGATCGTGGCGACCGGGACGAGGGGCCGGATCGGGAACCGTCGCATGGGCATCACTCTTCCTGTCCGAAAGTATGCGGAAGCAACCCGCAGCCAACCGGACACCGTTGTCCGGGTCTTGCTACCGTAATGCATGGCTGCTCAAGTCCCTTTGCATCTGGCCAGGTTCACGGCCGAGTGGCTTCCTGACGGTGAAGCGGAAGGAACAAGGTCCCCCCCACATGGCACATTCACAGGAGCTGACACCTGAGGCCCTCGCCGAACTCAGGGAGCGTTACCGGCACGAGCGGGAGCGGCGCGTACGCCCCGACGGCACCCGGCAGTACCTCGGTGCGGACGCCGAGTTCGGCTACTACGCCGCCGACCCCTACGCGGCGGAGACGGACGGGCGCGACCCGGTGCGGGACCGGGTGGACGTAGCGGTCGTCGGAGGCGGGTTCGGCGGCGTCCTCGCGGGGGCGCGGCTGCGCCGGCAGGGGGTCGCTCGCGTCCGCGTCATCGAGAAGGGCGGCGACTTCGGGGGCACCTGGTACTGGAACCGCTACCCCGGCATCCACTGCGACGTCGAGGCGCACGTGTACCTGCCGATGCTCGACGAGACCGGCTACGTACCGGAGTGGAAGTACGCCCCCGGCGAGGAGATCCGCCGGCACGCGGTGCGGATCGGCGAGAAGTTCGACCTCTACGCGGACGCCCTGTTCTCCACCGCGGTCACCTCGCTCTCCTGGGACGACACGACCGGCGCGTGGATCGTCGGGACCGACCGGGACGACGAGTTCCGGGCGACCTACGTCATCACGGCCACCGGAACCCTGTCGGAGCCGAAGCTGCCGGGCATCCCCGGCATCGAGCGGTTCAAGGGCCACACCTTCCACACCTCGCGGTGGGACTACGCCTACACCGGCGGCACCCCGGACGGTGGCCTGACGGGGCTCGCCGGCAAACGCGTGGGCGTGGTGGGCACCGGCGCCACCGGAATCCAGGTCGTCCCGAAACTGGCCGAGGACGCCGGGCATCTCTACGTCTTCCAGCGGACTCCGTCCACCGTGGACGTGCGCGCCAACCGCCGCACCACGGCTCGGGACGTCGGCGCCGACCGTCCCGGCTGGGCGGGCGAGCGCCGCGACAACTTCCTGCGCATCGTCTCGGGCGAAACCGCGGAGCAAGACCTCGTCGCGGACCGGTGGACCGCGACCGCCGGTCTCCTGGAGAAACTGCTGCCCAGCTTCCGCCGGCAGGGCGACCGGGCGGCGTTCGAAGCGGCCTACGAGGTCGCGGACGCCGCCAAGATGAACGAGATCCGGGCCCGCGTCGACGACGTCGTCACCGACCCGGACACGGCGGAGAAGCTCAAGCCCTGGTACCGGTACGCGTGCAAGCGCCCGACCTTCTCCGACCTGTACCTCCAGACGTTCAACCGGGACAACGTCACCCTCGTCGACACGGCGGACACCCACGGCATCGAGCGGATGACCGAGCGCGGTGTCGTGGTCGGCGACACCGAGTACCCCCTGGACTGCCTCGTCTTCGCCACCGGCTTCTCCGTCGGGGTCTCCGGCATCCACTCGGGCCGACTCCCCGTACGGGGCCGCGGCGGCGTCCTGCTGCGGGACGCGTGGTCCGCGCGTGGACCACGCACGCTGCACGGATTCACCAGCAACGGCTTCCCCAACCTGATCCAACTGGGCGGCGTGCAGAGCGCGAGCAGCGTCAACTACACCCACGTACTGGACGAGCACGCCGTCCACGGCGCGGCACTCGTCGCGGCCGCCGAGGCGAAGGGCGCCCTCATCGAACCGTCCCGCGAAGCCGAGGACGCCTGGATCGCCGCCCTGACCCGGCACGCCCCCGACCACGCCTGGTTCCACGCCGAATGCACCCCCGGCTACTACAACGCCGAGGGCCGCGGCAGGCCCAACGGCCCCACCGCCTACCCTCACGGTGCCGTGGCCTTCCACGAACTCCTGGAGCGATGGCGCGAGGAGTCCATGGACGAGATCCTGATCCCCAGGACAGCTGCGGGACGGTAGCTTCCTGACCGTCGTCCCGATCCGCTCGTGGGCGAAACCGAGGTGCCTCGACCATCCTCGGTCGGGTAGCGTGCGGGCCATGTCGAGTCCTGAGTCGGACGAGGTGGGGGCTTTCGGTCACGCCGTCAGCCCCCTGAACCACTGAGCGCACAGCCCTGTCGTCGCGCCGCATTCCGCGGTGGGACGCATACCCATGGGGGCTGACCGCGGTGACGAGACGACCTTCTCGTGCCTCTCCTCACCTCGGAGCCACTCGATGCCTCTCCCGCTCTACCTGCTTGCCCTGGCGGTCTTCGCCATGGGCACCTCGGAGTTCATGCTCGCCGGCCTCCTGCCGGACATCGCCTCGGACCTCGACGTCACCGTCGGGACAGCAGCCACGCTGACCTCGGCCTTCGCGGTCGGCATGATCGTCGGTGCCCCGCTGGTGGCCGCGCTCGCCCGCAACTGGCCCAGGCGCTCCAGCCTTCTGGGGTTCGTCCTCGCCTTCGCGACAGCCCACGCCGTGGGCGCTACGACCGCCGACTTCCCGGTCCTGTTCACGACCCGGGTCGTCGCCGCGCTCGCGAACGCGGGGTTCCTCGCCGTTGCTCTCACCGCCGGCTCCGCCCTGGTCCCGCCCGACAAGAAGGGGCGGGCGCTGGCCGTGCTGCTGTCGGGCACGACGGTGGCCACGGTCGCCGGCGTCCCCGGCGGATCGGTACTCGGAGCGCTGCTCGGCTGGCGGGCGACCTTCTGGGCTGTCGCCCTCCTCTGCCTGCCCGCCGCCCTCGGCATCCTCGCCGGGCTCCCCGCGCACCGCGCGCGGAACGACGCGGCCGACGGGCCGGCCCTGCGAACGGAACTCGCCCAGCTCACCAGGCCGCGGTTGCTTCTGGTGATGCTGCTCGGCGCGCTGGTGAACGCGGCGACGTTCGCCGGCTTCACCTTCCTCGCCCCCGTGGTCACCGGCACCGCCGGACTGGGCGAGCTGTGGATCTCCGTCGTACTGGTGCTCTTCGGCGCCGGTTCCTTCGTCGGCGTCACCGTCGCCGGGCGGCTTTCCGACCAGCGCCCCGGCCTGGTCGTCACAGCCGGTGGCCCGCTGCTGCTCCTCGGCTGGCCGGCCCTGGCCGTGCTGGCCGACGAGCCGGTGGCCCTGCTCACTCTCGTGTTCGTGCTGGGCGCGCTGTCGTTCGCGTTGGGCAGCACACTGATCACTCGGGTCCTCTACGAGGCCTCGGGAGCCCCCACCATGGCCGGCTCGTACGCGACCGCGGCCCTCAACACCGGCGCCGCCGTCGGCCCCCTAGTCGCCGCGACCACCCTCGGCACCGCGGCCGGGGACGTCGGGCCGCTGTGGACGAGCGGGCTCATGGTCGCCGTCGCACTGCTCATCGTGTTCCTCCTCCGCGCCGTGGACGCGGCCGGCCGAAGCCCCGAGGTGCTCCGGTGACGCATGCGGACGCCCCTTGAACCACTGGCGGGGGGCGTCGACCGCGGCAGGCGGCACTCACAGTGCTCCGAGACCCGGAGAAGGGGCGAAGCACGCCGAACACGTCGGCGCTCGTACGCTTCGCCCCTTCTCGCGGCACGATGCCGTGAGGTGCGGCTCAGGTCACAGCCGGAGCAGCGTTCGGTGGGCGAAGCCGCTGTCCCGCAGCGGCTTCAGCGCGAGGCGCACCAGGGCCAGTGCGTTGTCGTCGCCGGCGATCCGGTTGGCGCTGAGTTCACCGCAGGACCGGCACTGGTGGATGATCATCCACTCACCGTCGGTCCGCACGGACATGCTCAGTGCTTCCATCCGCCCACGGCAGGCCGCTGCCCGGTCACCCGGGATCCGGCGGTCGACGTGCAGGCTGGCCAGGCAGTTCGGGCAGTGATTGCGGTGGGTGGTGCCGGGCGCGTCCAGGGACACGTCCAGCCGGCAACCCACGCACCTGAAATCGTGTCGCCGGTGCCCTCCCTGGCGGTGCAGGACGTCCTTGCGCCGCTGTGGCCGTCGCGTTCCCTGCGTACGTCTGCCGGAGTTGTTCGCTCGTTTCGGCACGGGGTCTTCTCCTTCCGGTCTACAGGTCGCCGAACGCTTCGAGCGGGAACGGTGGTTGGGCCAGCGGCCGCACGGCCATGCGCATCAGGATGAGCTGGTTGTCGTCGGTGCAGATGGGGTTGGAGGTCAGTTCGTCGCAGCGCACGCAACGGTGGATGACCATCCAGTCGCCGGTACGCAGCACGGCGACGGAGATCGGCGACATCCGGCCCCGGCATTCGCTGGGACCGCCCTCGACATGGTCGAGAACGTGCCGCGAGTGCAGGCACGACGGGCAGTGGTTTCGCCGTGTGCCGTCGCCGGTGGCGGCGGATACCGTCAGGCCGCACCACGCACAGGTGAAAGTGCCGGCCAGAACGGTGTTCGGAGTGTGGGAGTGAGTCTTGTCGGTCCTGGACACCCGGAGGCTCCTTGCTGAGAAGTCGATCATGACAGCAAGAGCAGGCCGAGCGGCCTCGCCGAAGACGCGCCCCCCGTATGCCGCAGCGCGCGGGGACTACGGGGTGAGCGGGCAGGTCACAGCACCGGAAATCCGCGTCCGGCGACCGTCCGAGTGGGACGGGTCAGCAGGACGTGATGGCTGGAGCCGTGCGGCGAGACGCGCGCGGCAAGGGCCGGGGCACAAAACTCACTCCCTTCCGGGGCACAGCGGGCACGAGTAGTCCGACGGAATGCCCGACAGTAGCAATGACCCCTGAGCGGGCGTCAACGCATTATCGGACCCGCCACCGCGGCGAACGTTGGCTCGGGTGAGGTGCTGTGCACCTGGGCCCGCGACCTGGGCTTCACGGGCACCGGAGCGGACCCAACTGCTCCAGCGCAGCCTTGGCCCGGAGGATTGATGCTGATCGGCGAACCCTTCTGGCAGCAGACCCGTCGTGGAAATGACGCTGGCCGACCAGAACAGCTGGGACCGCTACGCCGCGGCCCAGTGGCTCAGCATGCGCCGCCGGCTCGACCGGAACCCGGGAGACGAACTCGCCCCCGAGGTACGGGAAGAACTCACCACCGAGCCCGCCCACTACGCCCGCCATGGGCGTGAGTACCCGGGCTGGGGCGTCTTCGCCCTCATGAAGCGCACCCAAACACGACTTGCCTACTGGGAAAGTCATGAGTAACTTTCCCAGTAGGAAAGTACGGCGGGACGGACCCACACACGGGGAGGCGGTGGCCGTGAGCACACCGGTCGATGCGGAACAGGCATGGAGGGACCTGCAGCGCATCCGCGTGCCGCAGGAGCGGGTGTACGACGAGGTCGAGCGGTCGGCGGCCGGTGGGCCCGGCGCGACCTACGCGACGGCCGCGAGCATGTGGGTCTTCCTGGTCGTCACCGGTCTGGATCTGCCCAGGTGGGGTGTCTGGCTGGCGCTCGCCGGATATCTCGTGGTGCTGGGTGCGCTGGCCCGGGCTCACAGCCGCAGGAGCCGGGTGCGGCTGCACCACTCCCGCTGCGACTGGCGGATGTTCGCGAGCCTCGTCTCGGGTGCGGTGGTGACCGGCGGGACGGTCGTGCTGTCGGGCCGGCTGGTCGAGCCGCTGGAGCCGATGACGGGTGCGCTGGTCCGGGCCACGGTCTCCGCGGCCGTGTTCGTCCTGTTCGTCGGGCCGGTGAGCCGGTGGTCGACCAGCTCCCTGCGCGGCCGGGCGGGACGGCCGGCCGGCGAGGGGGCCGGCCGGTGAGCGTTCCCGCAGGCTTCGACGAACTGATCCATCCCGCCACCCGGCTGTCGGTGGTCGCGCTGCTCGCCGCCACCGAATGGGCCGACTTCGCCTTCGTGCGCGACAGCCTCTCACTCAGCGACTCCGCGCTCTCGAAGCAGCTCCACACCCTGGAGGAAGCCGGATACCTGGAGCTCCGCAAGGAGGGCGGCGGCCGCAGGCGGCGTACGAACGTACGGCTGACGGACCGGGGACGCGCCGCCTTCGAAGGGCACGTCGCGGCGCTCCGGGCGATCGTCGAAGGCGCCGGTACACCGGCGTCGCCACGGCACCAGCCGTCGGAGGCCGCACGGTGACGCGGCGGCACACGTCCGAACGGTGCGTCGTCGAGGCCCGCGGTGTGACGATGACGTACGGCGGTGTCGACGTCCTGCGCGGCGTGGACCTGGACATCCACCGCGGCGAGGTCTTCGCCCTGCTGGGGCCCAACGGCGCAGGGAAGACCACCACCGTCGAGATCCTCGAAGGCTTCCGGCGGCGCTCCGACGGTGACGTCCGCGTCCTGGGCACCGACCCGGAGCGGGGCGGCGACGACTGGCGCGGCCGGATCGGGCTGGTCCTGCAGTCCTGGCGCGACCACCCCCGCTGGCGGGTCGCCGAACTGCTCACGCACTTCGCGACGTACTACCCCGACCCGCGCGACCCGGCCGAGCTGCTGGCGCTGGTCGGGCTCGACGAGCAGGCCGGGCGGCAGGTGAACCGGCTCTCCGGCGGTCAGCGTCGGCGGCTGGACGTCGCGCTCGGCATCATCGGCCGCCCCGAGCTGCTCTTCCTCGACGAGCCGACCACCGGCTTCGACCCCGAGGCGCGGCACGAGTTCCACCTGCTGGTCGAGCGGCTGGCCCGCGACGAGGACGTCACCGTGCTGCTGACCACCCACGACCTGGTGGAGGCGGAGCGGCTCGCCGACCGCATCGCGATGCTGGTCGGCGGCCGTATCCGCGCCTGCGGCACCCCGGCCGAGCTGGCCCGGCGGGCCGCTGCCGAGGCCGAGGTCCGCTGGACGGCCGACGACGGGACGCCTCGGCGCGAACGCACGGCGGACCCGTCACGGCTGGTCTTCGAACTCCACCGGGACGCGGGCGGGCCGGTCCCCGGCCTGGAGGTCCGCCGCCCGACGCTGGAGGACACCTACCTGCACATGGTGCACCGGGCGGCCGACGGCCCGGAGAGGAAGACGCGGGCCGCATGAAGGGAACACACATGACGGGACACTGGCGTGCCGGGCTCCAGCGCGGCGGCATCGAACTGCGTCAGCTGCTGCGCACTCCGAAGGAGCTGTCCGGGCACCTGACCAACGTGTTCGTCGCGCTGGTCGTCGCCGCCTTCGTCGGCGACGACGTGCCGGGCACCGGGACGCCGATGGCCCACCTGGTGCTGGCCGGCTTCGCCGCCTACCTGCTGTTCCAGATCGGACTGGTCAGCCTTCCGCAGATCCTGGTGACCGAGCGGGAGGAGGGCGCCCTGCTGCGGCTGCGCGCCACCCCCGGCGGGATACGGGCCTACCTCGTGGCCAAGTGCGTGCTGGTGGTCGTCACGGCGCTCGGCACCCTGGCACTGCTCCTGCTGGCGGCGGCCGTGCTCGTGGACGGGCCGCTGCCGCACGGACCGACCGGCTGGTTGACGCTGCTGTGGGTCACCACGCTCGGGCTGCTCGCGGTCGTGCCGCTGGGCGCGGCGATCGGCGCCGTGCTGCCCAACCCGCGCGAGGCACTGGCGCTCATCATGCTGCCGGTGATGGGGCTGCTGATCACGTCCGGGACGGTCTTCCCGATCACCTCGCTGCCCGGGCCGGTCCAGCAAGCGGCCTCGGTCTTCCCGCTCAAGTGGATGGCGCAGGGCCTGCGTTCGGCGCTGCTGCCGGACGCCGCGCGAAGCGCCGAGGCCGCGGGTTCCTGGGAGCTGGCCACGGTCGCCCTGGTCCTGACCGCCTGGACCGTCCTCGGCTTCCTCCTCGCCGTCCCGCTGCTGCGCCGCGCCGCCCGCCGGGAATCCGGTTCCCGGCTGAGCGCGCGCCACCGCAGGGCGGAACAGAGCGGGGCACTGTCCGCGTAGGCGCGGGTGCGGAGCCGACGGCCGCAGCCCGGAGACCGTGTCCGGGCCCCGACGAGCCGCACCCGGGGATCGTCCAGGGCCAGGAACCGGGTCTGCGCCGGGGACGCGGCCCCGGCTCCGGCGCGGGCGCGTACCGGCACCAGGGGGTGGCCGGTGACGGCGGCGACGCGCACGGCGAGTTCGTCGGCCCGGGCCTTGCTGGACGAGCGGGGCGTCGGCCGTCGTCGGCGCCGCGTGGTGGGCGCCGTCACTCAGGCTGATCCAGCGCCGGACGGCACGCATGTGGGCCGCGGAACCCGGCACGGTCTCGCGGTCGGTACCCAGGACGCCGCCCGTGGCCTCCGTGTGCACGGCGGGGTCGTCGAGGGCGAAGGGGAAGGTGAAGAAGGCACTCCTTGGTGAGGGTCGCGTCCTTGTCGATACGGTTCTCGAAGTCGACGCGAGCCGCGTCGTGCGGCAGGCACGCGCACCCGGAGCCGACTCGTGCCGGCCGGGGCGTACGGACTCGGCACCCGGCCCCTGTGGCACGCGAATCCGCCGCGAGAGCGCCTGCCGGTGGAATGACCGATGTGCGGGGGCCGGGGGAGTGGCCATAGTCCTCGGGAGATCGTTTCCCGGGCGGCCGTGCTGCGCCCGGTGAGGGAAGGGACCTCGCCAAGCTCGGCTTCCCCAACCGCGCGGCCGCCGCCGCCCGGGCCGTCGCCTGGGGAATCACGGACGGGGCATCCTGCTTGCCGTGCCGCTGACCGGCGGCAACCGTGGCGGGATCTTCCTGCCGGCGGCGGCGCTCGTCGTCGGCAGGGCCGCGATCCCCGGGGTCGGGCTGCTCCGCGTCGAAGGGCAACGGAGCCC
This sequence comes from Streptomyces sp. NPDC042336, assembly GCF_055581985.1. NCBI lineage: Bacteria > Bacillati > Actinomycetota > Actinomycetes > Kitasatosporales > Streptomycetaceae > Streptomyces > Streptomyces sp. NPDC042336. The sequence goes on from NZ_JBVJEA010000020.1 coordinate 44,144, forward strand.
CGCCCCCGGCCCGTCTCTATGATCTTCAGCAAGGACGCGGGCGGGGTGCGGCCGGGGGCAAGCCCGGAGACCTGACTGTCCGAGGCGGGGAGGAGGAGCCGTGGGGCAGACCTGGGGCGCGCTCGCGGTGGCTGTTGTCGGTGTCATCGGCACCCTGGGCGCGGCCCTGCTGACCCAGAGCAGAGCAGACCGGCTCAAGCGCCACGAGCTGGACATGACCGCCCGTCAGCAGCGCGAGGACCGTGCCCATGCCGAAGAGGTACGGCGCCAGGAAGCCCGCAGCACGGCTCGACGCGAGCTGATCGATCTGCGCCGGACTTGCTATATCGCGCTGAACACCACGGCACGTCAGTACCAGACCGCGCAGATCAATCTGGTGCACGCGCTGCGGGCCCGGGACGAGTCGGAGATCTCCGTCTGTGTCGGGCAGCTCGAGGAACGCCGCCTGGCCCTGCGTGACAGCTACGCCGAGGCACAGATGATCGTGCCTGCTGCCGTGCTGTCGGACGCCCGGGCGGCCAACCAGCAGCTCAACAGCACCTATGGCCTGCTGAAGCGGCTGGTGGCAGGCGGCCGTCCCGGCGACGAGGCACTGGATGCCCTGGAGATCGAGACGGAGATGTCGTGGGCTCTGCTGTCCGATCTGAGAGCCGCCATGCGGCACGATCTCGGGGTCGACGAGGCATCCGAGGAGGAGTAGAGCCCCGGCCCGGCGCCGGTTCGCCGTGCGGAGGCGGCGGTCGACGGCATCGGTTCCTTCGCGTCCTGGCCTTCAGACGTAGGGCCCCCACCGGCGTTCCAGGGTGTCGTACGTGTACCGGGGCAGGCCCTCGATGGCGCTGGTGCGGAACGGGCGGCCGTCGTCGTCGATGCGCACGGTGCCCGTGCGGCCCTGCGAGGACCAGTCCAGTTCCAGATACCAGCGGCAGTCGCACGAGCTGGTACCGGCCGTGACCAGCAGCACCTCGGGGTCCTTCGCCGAGACGCGGTAGGGCATCCGCACGGCCGGGATCGGCGTGCCGGAGTCGTTTCCGGCGAGCGCGCGGGCGATGGGGCGGTCCTTGTCCAGGTCGACGGCGAAGTACCGGGGAGTGATCGAGCCGCCGCAGCCCTGGTCCATGGCGTAGGCGTTGCCCTCGGCCGGCGCCGTACGGCCGACCACGCGCACACGCAGCGCCTCCAGCACGACGGCCGTGTCGCTGCGCCCCTGCACCGACAGCTGCACGAGTGTCTCGCCACCGTGCACCGCGCTCTGCGTCGCCGCCCAGGGCGCCGCGTCCTGCGGGGCTGGGGGAGGAGGAACCTGACTCGGGGGTTTGGCGATGACGTAGTCGTGGCCGCAGCCGAGTTTCCAGGCCTGGGAGTTGACGGACCAGGTGAGCGGCAGCCCGGCAGGCTGTTCGCCGCGAGGTGAGGCGGATGTCGCGCCGGGCGGGCGGGATGCGCCTGGTTTCGTCTTCGGGGTGGCGGAGCCTGGCGTCCGCTCGGAGGTGCCGGAGGTGGGGGTGTCGCTCGGGGCGGATGAGAGGCTGGGTCGCTCGGGTGCCCCGGGCTCGGCCGTACGGGACGCCGTCGGGCCGGCGTTCTGGACAGGACCGCCGCCGGACGCCCGCGGCTCGTCCGGCAGTGCGGACAGGGTCCCGAGCGTCGCGAGCACGGCACAGACGGAGGCCGCCCCGACCACGAGACGTCCGCGGCGGTACCAGGGGCGGCGCGGGAGCGGAGGCGCGGACGCCTCGGGCGGCCTGGGCGCGGGGTCCGTTTCGGCGGCCGGGCTGCTGGGGGCCTTCGGTGCCGGGTCCGGGGTGACGAGTGGGCCGCCGTCGGCCGTCGGCGCCGTGTTCGGCCCGGTGGTGCCCTCCACCGCTGTGTCCGGTCCGTCCGCCGCGTCGTTCACGGCTTCCGCCGCCGCGGGGCCGGGCGCGCTCTCCGCCGTACGGGGCCGGTGGCGCGCTGATACGGCCAGGAGCCAGTGGCGGTGGAGCTCCAGACGTTGCTCCGGGGTCGCCCCGCACAGGGCGGCGAAGCGTTCCACGGGGGCGAAGTCGAGCGGCACCGCGTCGCCCGCGCAGTAGCGGTGCAGCGTCGAGGTGTTCATGCCCAGGCGGCGGGCCAGCGAGCCGTAGCTGCGGTCCGTGCGCTCCTTCAACGCCCGCAGCAGCGCCGCGAACTCGGCCACCTCGTCGACGCCGTCGCCGCCGTCCTGTGCCGTCACAGGTCCCACCCGTCCTCGTACACCCCGACCGGCCCGGGACGGTATCCCAGGCACCCCATGTACCTGCACGTCAGACGGGCTGGGATGGTTCCACCCCGGTCGATCGGCCGTCGGCTGTTGCGCCTGGCCGCCGTGACCGCTGATGCTCTTGGTGTCGCACCGACCAAAGCCAGGGCCGACCGGTCTCCCTGCGGCATCCGCGTCCACGCATCATCCACGGGGGAACGCCCATGTCCATGCGCACCCGAACGAGCGCGCTCACCGCGCTCACCGTCGCCGCCGTCGCGGTGGGCACGGCCCTCACCGCACCGGCCGCCGGCGCCGCGCCGAAGGTGGCCGCGCCCACGTTCCTGTCGGCGTCCCAGCTGCCGCCGCATCCGACGTCGTCCTGGACCGCCGGGCCGGTCACCGAGGGGTTCCCGGAGGAACTCGGCCTGTGCGTGAGCACGGAGGGCGTGCCCTCCTACGACTACCGGCACCGGCACTTCCGGACCGACCTGGACACCAGTGCCGTGCAGTTGACCGTCGTCGCGGGCACGGCGGCCCAGGCCAAGGCCCTGGCGAAGCACTACGACGACCTGATCCGCACCTGCGCCGACCGCATCGAGGAGACTTCGCCGGACGTCGAGGCGGAGGGCCGCGACTACGGCTCGCTGCCGGTCGAGGAGGGCGCCCGCGTCCGCGGCCTGCACACCGAGACGTCGTGGGGCGCCACCGACATCGCTCTGCTGTCGGTCGGGCGGGACGGCAGGACCGTCACCGTCGTGAAGTGGTCACAGCTGGGCGACTTCGGGGACGCGCCCGTGGCCGCCTTCAAGAAGACCACGAGGACGGCCGTCGACAGGCTCTACTGACCAGGCGGCTGCCGAAAGACCGGGCCGTCCTCCCGCCACGGGGGTCGGGAGGACGGCCCCGGCCTTTCGGCGGCCGCCGCCGTCCCCACTGCCAGGACAACAGCGGTCCGGCCAGGCGGGCCGACGCCGGATCCGCCCTCCTCAGTGACGCTGCCGGCCTGGGCAAGCCGCGAAGGAGGAGACGTAGGGCGCTGAAGGGCGGTCAGGCCGAGCCGCTGGGGCGGCCGGTGCGAGCGGGGAGCCATCGTGCGGTCGCGGCGGCTGTGAGGAGGTAGAGGGCGGCGGCGGTTGCCGCGATGTGGTGCAGGCCGGTGATGAAGGCGCCCGTGTGGGAGGGCGGTCCGGCGAGGGAGCCGAAGAGGGCGATGCCGAGGGCTCCTCCGGTCTGGCGGGCGGTGTTGTTGACGGCGCCGGCCAGACCCGCGCGCTCGTGGGGCGCGGTGGAGACGGCGGTGGCGACCAGCGGCGTGGTGAGCAGTCCCAGGGCGATTCCGAGAAGGAGCAGGGTGGCCAGGAGCCCGGGGTAAGAGGTGTCCGCCTCGACGGTGGCGAGGAGGGCCATGCCGGTCGCTCCGAGGAGAAGCCCCGTGGTGGCCGGCAGCCGGGGGCCACAGCGGGCGGTGATGCGGCCGGTGAGCGGGGCGAGGCCGATCAGGGGGACGAACATCGGCAGCAGCCCCGCGCCCGCGAGCAGGGGCGCCAGGTGCAGGACGTCCTGGAGGTAGAGGGTCGTGATGAAGATGGTGCCGATCCCGACCAGGTTCATGACGAGGGCGGCGCCGTTCGCGGTGGAGAAGCTGCGGGTTCTGAAGAGGGACAAGGGTACGGCTGGTTCGGGGTGGCGGCGCTCGGTGAACAGGAACGCGCAGGCCAGGACCAGGGTCGCGAGGCAGGCCACGGCGGTGGCCGAGGTCAGCCAGCCCGAGTGGCCACCCTCGATCAGGGTCAGTGTGCAGCCGGTGAGGACGAGCGCACCCAGGACGGTGCCGGGAATGTCCAGTCGCCCTGCCGTCGCTTCGCGGCTGGGCGGGATCGCCTTGAGCACCGGGACGAGGGCAGCGGCGATGATGGGCAGGTTGATCAGGAAGACCCACCTCCATCCGGGCCCGGCGACCAGCAGGCCGCCCAACAGGGGGCCCAGCGGCAGGGAGAGGCCCGCGATCGCGGCCCAGATGCCGATGGCCTTGGCGCGCTCCTTCTTCTCCGGGTAGGCGTGAGTGATCACGGCCAACGTCGCCGGGAGCAGAGCCGCCGCCCCCACGCCCTGCACCGCCCGGGCCGCGATGAGGACACCATCTGTCGGGGCGAGACCGCAGGCGGCGGAGCCCACGCCGAAGAAGGCCAGCCCCCACAGGACCAGGTGACGATGGCCGTAGCGGTCCCCGAGGGTGCCTCCGGCCAGCAGCAGCGAGGCGAACGGGACCGCGTAGCCGTCCACGACCCACTGCAGTCCGCTCACCGAGGTACCCAGACCGGCTCCGATCGTGGGCAGCGCCACGTTCACGATCGTCACGTCCAGCTGCACCAGGAACAGCCCGACGCACATGGTGATCAGGATGACGCCCCGTCTGCCTGATGGCCGTGGTGCCTGCCACGAACGGTGAGAAGCCATACCGGCCACGATAGGTGCCGGTTGATCCGTTTCGCCGTCACGCCGGAATGCGTTGCGGAACGGGAGTTCAGGCACCGAACACCTCAGAACCCAGGTCACGTTCCAGTGCCCGGACAGCCTGGAAGAACGACGGCTGCGACTCGGCGCCTCACACGGTACGGGCGCCTTCGCGGTTCTCCAACGCGCTGATGGCGGTGGCCGTGAGGCTGTGGGTGATGTGGTCGCGCATCAGCTGGGCGGCGTCCGCGGCCCGTCCGTCCTCGACGAGGTCGACGAGGCGATGGTGTTCCTGGAGGTCGCGGGTGCGGGGCTCGTCGCCGGGCGGCAGTTCTAGACCGAGGCGCCGGTAGCGGTCGGACTTGTCCCACAGGTCGTCCAGGAGGCCGATGAGGACATCGTTGTGCGAGGCGCGGTAGAGCGCCTGGTGGAAGGCGCGGTGTGCCGCGAGCGCTTCCTCGCCCCACTGCCGGGTGACGGGCAGCAGCCGTGCGACGGCGGACCGCATGACGGCGATGTCCTCCCCGGTGCGGCGCCGGGCGGCGAGTTCCGCGGCCGTGGGATCCAAGGACAGGCGCACCTCGAACAACTGCCTGGCCTCGTCGGAACTCATGGGGGACACCCGGACGTCGCGGTGGGTCTCCACGGTGACCAGACCCTCGCTGCTGAGGCGGCGGATCGCCTCGCGCAGCGGTGTGATGCTCATGTTCAGCGACTCCGCGAGGTCGTACTGCGCAAGCCGCGCCCCGGCGGGAAGCGCTCCCGACAGGATCTGTCCGCGCAGCTCCGCGTAGGCGTAGTCACTCTTGCTGACGAAGAGATTCGTGCCGGCCATCGCCCCCGCACAATCCTTCCCGGGTGCTCGCACCCCTCTTGACAGCCTGTGTGATGTCGGCCGAGTCTAACACCGACGCAACTTATAAGATATGAGGAAGGCGCTTCGTGGAGATCACCAACGTGTACGAGGGCGTGGTCCCGATCAGCTCCTCGATCCGCAACGCCTGGATCGACTTCAGCTCCATGGACTGCTCGATCGTCGCGATCGAGAGCGACGTCATCCGCGACGGCAAACCCGTCGTCGGCTACGGCTTCAACTCCAACGGCCGCTACAGCGCCGGCGAGATCCTGCGCCGCCGGATACTGCCCCGCCTGACCGCCGCCGAGCCCGGCAGCCTCCTGGACGAGCAGGGCCGCTTCGACCACGCCAAGGCGTGGGACGTCATGATGAACAACGAGAAGCCCGGCGGTCACGGCGAGCGCTCGGTCGCGGTCGGCGTGGTGGACATGGCCCTGTTCGACCTCGCCTCCAAGATCGAGGGCAAGCCGCTCTACCAGTACCTGTCCGAGCGTTACGGCGACGGACAGCCGGATGACTCCGTCTTCGTCTACGCCGCAGGCGGCTACTACGCACCCGGCAAGACGCTCACCGACCTGCAGGACGAGATGCGCGGTTTCCTCGACCTGGGCTACGACGTCGTCAAGATGAAGATCGGCGGCACCGGCCTCGCCGAGGACCTCCGCCGCATCGAGGCCGTCCTCGACGTCCTCGGCGGTGACGGCTCCCGCCTCGCCGTCGACGTCAACGGCCGCTTCGACCTCCGCACGGCCCTGGAGTACGGCCGGGCCATCGAGCCGTACGGCCTGTTCTGGTACGAGGAGATCGGCGACCCGCTCGACTACCACCTCAACGCCACCGTCGCCGAGCACTACGCCGGTGCCATCGCCACCGGCGAGAACCTCTTCTCCCTCCAGGACGCCCGCAACCTGATCCGCTACGGCGGCATGCGCCCCGACCGCGACACCCTCCAGTTCGACCCCGCACTCTCCTACGGCCTCGTGGAGTACCTGCGCATCCAGGACATGCTCCGGCAGCACGGCTGGTCCTCCCGGCGCTGCATCCCGCACGGCGGCCACCAGTTCTCCCTGCATATCGCCGCCGCCCTCAAGCTCGGCGGGAACGAGTCCTACCCGGGCGAGTTCCAGCCCACCGGCGGCTTCGCCGACGACGCCGTCGTCGACAAGAGCCGCGTCGGCCTGACCGACACCCCCGGCATCGGCTTCGAAGGCAAGGCCGCCTTCTACAAGGTGCTGCGCGACCTGCACAGCTGACCAGCGGCACGGCTCTCACGGACCCCGTGAGCCGTGATCCCGGCTGAACGCGAGCGCCACGTACGACCCAGGGGGACGCGAGCCGTATCGCGTCCCCCGCGCACCCCCACGGGACAGGGCACTACACGATCGTCGTGCAAGGGAGCACTTACGATGACAAGCACCACCCCCGCTGCCGCCGGCCGCCCGCAGCGGCCGCGGCTGAACCGCCTGATGCGTGAGCTGTGGTTCCAGGTCGTGCTGGGCGCGGTCCTCGGCATCGCTGTCGGCGTCCTCGCCCCCGGATTCGGCGAGGAACTCAAGCCGCTCAACGACTGGTTCATCGACCTGGTCAAGATGATCGTCGTCCCGGTCGTCTTCTGTGTGGTCACCACCGGCATCGCGTCCATGGACAACCTGCGCAAGGCGGGCCGGATCGGTGTGAAGGCGATCGGCTACTTCCTGGTCCTGTCGCTGCTGTCCATGCTGATCGGGCTGGTGGTCGCCAACATCTTCCAGCCCGGTGCCGGGCTGGACGTCGATCCTTCCTCGCTGAACGCGGCAGACGTTCCCGAGACCGCCACCGAGCATGCCACCTTCACTGGTTTCATCTCTTCCCTGATCCCCACCTCCCTGCTCGGCGCGATCACCGGTGACGCCATCCTCGCCGCGCTCATGGTCTCCATCGTGTTCGGCGTCGCCCTGAACATGTCCGGCGAGGACGGTGCACCCCTGACCCGCGGCATCAAGGCGCTCTCCGACGTCGTCTTCCGCATCGTCGGCTGGGTGATGCGCCTGGCACCGCTGGGCACCTTCGGCGCCCTGGCCACCGTGGTCGCCACCTACGGTGCCGAGAGCCTCAAGCAACTCGGCTACCTGATCATCCTGTTCACCGCGACCTGCGTCGTCTACGTCCTGGTCGTCCTCGGGGCCATCATGCGAGCCTGCCGCCTGAGCCTGTTCGGCCTGATGCGCTTCCTCAAGGCCGAGCTGCTCGTCGCCCTGAGCACCTGCTCCAGCGAGGCCGTCCTGCCGCAGCTCGTGCGCAAGCTGGAGACGCTCGGCGTCGGCAGGCCGGTCGTCGGCATCGTCATCCCGTCGGGGTTCTCCTTCAACCTGGACGGATCCGCGGTCTACCTCACCATGGCCTCCCTCTTCCTGGGGCAGGCCATGGGCATCGACCTGTCCTGGCAGCAGCAACTGGTCATGGTCGGCGTCATGATGCTCACCAGCAAGGGCACCGCCGGCATCGCGGGCGGCGCGTTCATCGTGCTGGCCAGCACCGTCACCGCCGTCGGCCACATCCCTCTGGCCGCCCTCTCCCTCATCGTCGGCGTCGACCGCATCCTCAACGAGGGCCGCGTCTTCATCAACGTCCTCGGCAACGCCGTCGCCACCATCGTGATCGGGAAATGGGAGAACGACTTCGACACCGACAAGGCCCGAAAGATCCTGCGATCCGGCAAGGAGCCCGAAGCGCCCGCGCCGCCGGCCGACACCGAGAACAAGATCAGTGCCGACGCCTGACCCGGCGGAGGCCGGCGGCGGCACGCGGCAGGATCCGCGGTCAGCGGCCGTCGGCGACTTCGGGGTGCGTGAACCGCACGGGCTTGCCCAGCGACCGGGCGTAGGCGATCTCGGCTCGGGTGCTGTCCCCGATGTAGTCGCCGACCACGAGCACCTCATCAGCGAGCCGGATCTTCGCCCGATGCAGATCGTCGAGTCGAACCTTCAGCGCCTCGGCCTCGACAGGATCGGACCAAAGTGCGTGCGGTGACTTCATGTCACAGCCCGGCTTGACGACGATCCTCCCGGCCTTGGTCTCCCGCGCCTCGGCCTCGGTCATCTCGGTCATGAAGCGGGTGGAGCCGCAGATCACGACGACACGCGGGAGGCGCAGCCGCTCCTTCGCGTCGGCGAGCTGCTCCTCGGGAGTGAGCAGTTGGGGGTCTGACACCGGCGTTCCTCCTGGTGGCGTGGTCCAAGTGTGTCTGCGGAGACCAGAACAGGTGGTCATTGCTGAACTCACTCCCCATGAGGCGTGCACGAATTCTGCGTCGATCCCTGGGAGGAGCCGCTTCCGTTGGCGGCGTGATGGACGAAGGCGGATGCGAGAGCGGTCAGGCCGCCGGTGCGCCAGACGACGGCGTAGTCGAAGGTGGGACCCTCGGCGAGCGGTAAGCAGGTCAGGCCGGGGCGTGGGTAGAGCTGTTCGGTCTGGGCGCCGACGATGGCCACGCCGTGGCCAGCGGTGACGTAGGCGAGCATCTCCTGGAAACCGGGCAGCCGGGTGATCGTGGGCGCCGGCCGCCTGAGTGGCAGGTGGTGCTCGATCCAGTAGTCGGGAAGATCCTGGGCGAACAGGAAGGTCTCCTGAGTCAGGTCCTCGGGGGTCACTTGGCCGCGTCGGGCCAGACGGTGGTCGGCGGGGACGGCGAGCAGCGCGGCTTCGGACAGCAGCACGGGCCCCACTGTGAGATCCGGTTCGGCAACGGGCAGCGGCAGGATCGACAGGTCGACTTCGACGCGGCGCAGCGGCCCGTGGAGGTCGTCCAGTGCGGTCTCGCGGATGGTGACCCGGCAGCCCGGCGTACCGGCGTGGAAGGCGTCGACCAACGGCAGGACGCGGCGGGCGACGGCGGCGGACATGTAGCCGAGGCGGAGGTCACCTGTGGTGCCGTGGCCGGTGGCGATCGCTCGCGCGATCGCCGTCTGGACCTGTGCGTAAGCCGGGCCGAGATCGTCCAGGAGCTGCCGGCCGAGCGGGGTCAGTTCCACCCGGCGCGTGCTTCTGGCGAACAGTTGCGCCCCGAACCGGCGCTCGAGCTTCTTGATCGTTTGGCTGACCGAGGCAGGCGCGAGCCGCAGCCGCTCCGCGGTGCGGGTGAAATGCAGTTCCTGAGCCAGAGCCAGGAACACCTCGATGTCCTGCCGTTCCATCCTCCCATTGTTCACCCTGGCTGAACGATTGTTGGCAAAACCGCCGTTGGTGGCGAGGTCGCCGGCGTTCCAGGATTGCCCCCATGCCACCACGAACCGGAGGACTGACGATGTGGGAAACGGTACCGCGGCTGCTGGCTCAGCAGCGCTACCTCGTCCTCGGCACCGCGGACGCCGAGGGCCGGCCATGGGTCAGCCCGGTGTTCTTCGCCGCCGACGGGCCACACCGGGTTCTGTGGGTGTCCTCGCCGGACAGCCGGCATTCACGGAACATCGCGGTACGCCCGGAGGTGGCGATCACCGTCTTCGACACGGCTGCGCCCGTCGGCGGGGCGGAAGCGGTCTACCTGGAGGCAACCGCGGGGCAGGCTGCCGACCACGCCCGTCCGGCTGACCTCGCCTCGCTCAACACCCGGCTGCCGACCGGTCACCGGCTCGTGCCGGAGGACCTCGGACCGGCTGGGCCGCTGCTGGTCTATCAGGCCGCGGTCTCCAGGCATTCCGTGCTCATCCGTGGAGGGGACGCCCGTTTCGACAACGTCACCGATGCCCGGCTCGCGGTGCTCCCACCCGACGCCGAGCACACCACCCACACCACCTGAAGGAGACCCATGGCGAAGCTCATCTACTCGATGATCACCTCGCTCGACGGCTACGCAGAGGCGGCGGACGGAAACCTGGGCACTGGGGCGGATGATCCGGAGGTGCACACCTTCGTCAACGACGTCTTCCGTCCCGTCGGCACGTACCTCTACGGCCGGCGGATGTACGAGACGATGGTCTTCTGGGAGACCGCGCACGCCGAGGCCGACCTGCCGCCGCACATCCTGCAATACGCCCGCGACTGGCAGGCCGCGGAGAAGGTCGTGTACTCCACGACGCTGGAGTCGGTGTCCAGCGCAAAGACCAGGATCGAGCGGACCTTCGATCCGGATGCGGTGCGCGAGTTCAAGGCCCAGGCCGATCACGACCTGACCGTGGACGGTCCGAACCTCGCGGCCCAGGCGATCGCGGCCGGCCTGGTGGACGAGTACCACCTGTTCATCACCACGAGCGTGGTCGGCGGCGGCAAGCGGTTCTTTCCCGACGGTGTGCGCCTCGAACTCGAGCTGGTCGAGGAACGTGCCTTCGACAGCGGACTGATCTACGCGCGCTACCGGACCCGCTGAGCCGCGCCGGCTCCGATGGTGCTGCGGACCTCCGTGTTCGGCCTGCTCGCTGTTCCGAGTCGGGCCAGTGCGGCGGCGCTGGGGCTGCCCGGCTCAGCCTGGTACATCACCACCTGCAGGTCGGTTCCCGGCAGCAGCAGGGTTTGGCAGATCACTTCCAGGTCACCCAGCTGAGGGTGGCAGATCACCTTACGCACCGTGGGCACCGGCCGTACGTCGTGTTCGCGCCAGCCGGCCGCGAACTCCGCGCTGTGAGCGGCGAGTTCGTTGACCAACTCGCCGAGCATGCGGTCGGCCGGGTGCCGGACGCCGGCTGCCCGCAGCTGCGCGGCGAACTGCCGGGCGTACTCGCCTTCCGCGCCCTGCGCCGCCCGGCAGAGCGTGCCGCCGAGGCGGATGGCCAGCCGCACCGTGTTGCGCTCCGCAGGGTGCAGCCGCTCCAAGCCGGGGACCAGCGCGGCCACTTCGGCATTCCAGGCCACGATGTCCTGTCGCTCGTCGACCAGGTAGGCGGGGGTCGGCGCAAGCCGGTCGAGGAGTTGGCGGGCCTCGTCGGGAACCGGTCGTCGCTCGGCGTCGGTGGTGGGCGGCATCTGACCGGCCAGCCGCGCCAGGTGCTCGCGCTCCGCCGTGCTGAGCTGCAGCGCCGTCCCGAGCGTGGTGAGCACCTCCGGAGAGGGGCGCGGGGCCCGGGCCTGCTCGAGCCGTTCGTAGTAGCTGACCGACACCCCGGCCAGAGCGGCCACCTCTTCCCGGCGTAGTCCGGGTGTGCGCCGGGCGCGTCGGCCCGGCGGGTGCGTGCCCGGCGACCGGTCCGGGTGCAACGCCTCCCGCCGACGGCGCAGGAAGTCGGCCAGTTCCCTTCTGCTCACCCGTTCATGGTGGCACCTTTTGCCGGCCTTAGCCACGGACTGCCGGTCCGGGGCTCAGCCGTCGGTTCCCGGATCGCGGGCCCGCGTCCAGTCTGGGCGGGTCGCATCCCGTCGAACACCGAAGGACACCATGCCGAGCACACGTGAAGAAGCGACGAGCACCCCCGAAGCAACAATCCGGCGGTTGCTGGATCTGATGACGACCGGAGACACCGATGCCGCCGCCGGCCTGTGGGCGGAGGACGGCATCGCCGAGTTCCCGTTCGCCACCGGCACCTCACCGCGTCGACTGGCCGGGCGGAACGCGATCCGCGACTACCTCGCCCGCCTCCCGGAGCTGATGGACCTACGGGAGGTTCCCTCGATGACCGTGTACCGGACGCAGCGGCCGGACACGGCCGTCGTGGAGTTCACGGGCACGGGATCCACCGTACGAACGGGAGAGCCGTACCGGCTGGACTACATCGTGGTCCTCACCGTCCACGATGGACTGATCACTTGCTACCGGGACTACTGGAGCCCGCTGGCCACCGCGGAGGCGGCCGGCATCCTGCCCGAACTGCTCGACGCGCTGCGCAAGGAGGGCACCCGATGACGGGCGTGCTGGTGACCGGCGGCACCGGGAAGACCGGGAGCGCCCTGGTGGAACTGCTGCGCGGCCAGGACGTGCCGGTCCGGGTGGCCAGCCGGACTCCCGCTGCCGGTGACCCTGACGCGATCCGGTTCGACTGGAGTGACCCGCGGACCCATCCCGCCGCACTGCGCGGGATGGACCGGGTCTTCCTGGTGCCGCCGGTGGAGAGCGTGGATCCGCTGCCACTGGTCGCACCGTTCCTGGCCGAGGCGCAGCACTGCGGCGTACACAGGGTGGTGCTCCTCGGCTCTTCCATGGTGCTGCCCAACGCCCCCAGCGCACTGGAGCTGGCCTCACGGGTGCGGGCACAGCCAGGGTGGGCCGTGTTGCGCGCGTCCGGGTTCATGCAGAACTTCCTCAGCCCGCACCCCTTGGGCGAGCGGATCCGCCGGCACGGCGAGATCCGTACCGCCGCGGGGGAGGGGCGAGTGGGCTGGATCGACACGCGGGACATCGCGGCCGCGGCCTGTGCTCTGCTGGCCGACCCGGTCGTCAGGCCCGACGACCGCCGTGACTACCTGCTCACCGGGCCGCAAGCCTTGAGCTACGCGGACGCGGCGGCGACCCTCACCACGGGCACCGGCCGACCGGTGCGCGTGGTGCACATCGACACCGACGAACAGGCGGCCAACTACCGTTCGGCAGGCATACCTGCGGAGTTCGCGCACGCCCTCGCGGCTGTGGAGGACGGCATCCGGGCCGGTAGGGAAGACCAGGTCAGCACCGACGTACTGGACCTGACCGGCCGCCCGCCCCGCACGTTCGCCGAATTCGTCCACCAGCACGCACAGGAGTGGCCGATGAGGCCCTGAGCCCACGCGAAGCTGATGGAGCCGAGCCGCCTCACCAGGTCGTCATCGATGCCGACACGGCCTGGTCGGGGCGCGAAGCGTGCCGCGGCCACTGCGCGCCCACCCGTTCCATCTCAGCGGCCGGAACTCTTCCGGACCAACGCATTTGGGACACGTCCGGGCTCCGATCAGGGGGACGCTCCGAGTCCGAGCCCGGCTCCTCGTTGTGGACGCGACGGGATGGCGACCGTCTCGCCCCGCACCTCGACCGTCGCGGAGAGCCGTCGTGCGGTGGGTTGATGCCGTCCAGGTCGTGCTCACTCATGCATGATGCTCACCGAGGCATGGACCGGAAGCTGGTGAGAAGCGGGTGACAGCGTGGGAGCGGGGCGGGCTGCGGCGGAACACAGACAGTGGGATGAGCAGCACGCCTGGCCGCCCCGATGGCTCCCCTGGGTTCCGCCCGCACTCATCGTGGTGACCATGGTGCTCGACCAGGTGACACCGCCGCGCTACTTCTTCGGCTCGCTGCTGGCGGCCTCGGTGGTGCTGGCCCTCTTCACGTACCCGCCGTTGGGTGTCGTCGCCATCGGCGCCGCCGGATGTGCGCTGCTGGCGGTCACCGAGTGGCTCGAGGACTACATCGGTCCGATGACCGTCGTGGCCCTGACCGTCCTGGCCACCGTCACCGTGCTGTCCGCTTCGCTGTGTGTGGTGCGCCGACGGGCCGAGAGCCGTTTCCGCCGCGTACAGGCGGTCGCCGAGGCCGTGCAGCTGGCCCTGCTGCGTCCGCTGCCCGCCCGGATCGGCCCGTTGCGCCTGGCCGGCTTCTACCGGGCGGCGGACGACGAGGCGCTCATCGGCGGGGACCTCTACAGTGTCCGCCCGACGCCGTTCGGCATCCGGGTGATCATCGGGGACGTCAAGGGCAAGGGCATCAGTGCGACGCAGACGGTGGCCACGGTGATCTCCTCGTTCCAGGAGGCGGCGCTGCTCCAGCCGTCGCTGAGCCAGGTGGCCGAGCGGATCGACGTGGCCCTGCAACTGGACCGAGACAACCCTCCGCCGGAGCCGATGGGTGACGGCCGGCCGGCATACACGCCCGGGGAGGCCGCGGGGCCGGCGGACGAGGTCTTCGTCACGGCCGTCCTGCTCGAGTTCTCCGCCGACGCGCGTACCGTACGGATCCTGGACCGGGGGCATCAGCCTGTGTTCACCATCCGGCACGGCGAGGCGGCGGTCGTGGAGGGCGAGCACAGCCTGCCGCTGGGCATGAGTGACCTGCTGACCGCGCCCCCGCGCACCGTGACACTCACCCTGGACCCCGGAGACACCCTGATCGCCTACTCCGACGGGATCACCGAGGCACGCGACAGCGCCGGCACGTTCTACCCGCTGCGCGAACGCCTCCAGGCCCACTGCGCCGACAGTGCCGGGCCGGTTTCCCCCACCCGTCTTGTCACCTTCCTCGAGGAGGACGTCGCCCGGTGGGCATCCACACTGGGCGACGACCTTGTCGCCATCGCCTTCCAACCCGCCCCGTCCGGCGACAACTGACGTCCGCGCTGCGCAGGTACGATCATCCGACGGGCCGCCTGTCGCCCTTCCACCCGCCTCGCCTGCGAATCGCCCTGGCCGGGTCGCCGGAAAACGGCTCTGCGCACCAGCGCGGGACGAGGCCGACGAACGCAAGCGCCACGAGCGGGAGCGCCTGCGCCAGAAGGCAGCGGATCAGTTCGCCACGTAGAAGGCGGTGGCTGGCTCTCACGCTTCCGCACCCGACCCCGGCAGCTGTGGCGACCGACCACGCAGGGGCAGAGCCGATCATGAAGCTGTAGGCCACGGGCAGTACGGGCTGGTCACTCATTACTGCTGTTCGCCGTCTCCGGGGTGGAGCACGGCCGACGCCCGTGCTCAGGGCTCAGCCCTTCCACGGCGAGGCGGAAGAGGCGGTCCGCCTGGGGCTCGGGGTCCTTGTGGTGCTCGGTGGCCAGGGCGATGCCGACGGCGAGGGTCAGCAGGTCGTGAAAGGTGACGTGCGGTGCGACCGCCTCGTCGCGAATGGCCCGCTGGAGCAGGGGGGTTCCGGCCGCTGCGATCCTGTCGCCACAGGAGTGCGGGGAGGATTCCTCGGCTGGAGGCTCGTAGCTGAGGGTGCTGGCGAAGCCGCGGGCCGAAACGGAGTAGAGGACGAGGGCGTGGAGCCACTCCAGGAGGGCGGTGCGGCCGTCCTCGGTCGCACCGAGCCGGTGGGCGTGCTCGCACAGGCCCTCGATGCGCTCCTGAAAGACGGCTTCGAGCAGGGCACGGCGGGTGGGGAAGTGACGGCGCACGGTCGCCGAGCCGACGCCTGCGGTGCGGGCGATCTGCTCCACGGATGCCTCGGTGCCGTGCGCGGCGACCTCGGCTTCGGCGACGGCGAGGATGCGCTGGTAGTTGCGTCGGGCGTCCGAGCGCTGACCGGTCATGATCTCCTCATTGCTAAACGGCGGGCCCCGCCATATCTTAGCGGCATGAAAAACGGCGGGCCCCGCCGTTTTCTTTCCCCGGTCCGCGAGGAGCAACAACCATGCCCGTCAACAGCAAGACCGTCCTGGTCACCGGAGCCACCGGCCGGCAAGGCGGGGCCACGGCCCGCGCACTCCTGGCCGCCGAGGTGCCCGTACGCGCACTCGTACGCGATCCGCGGTCGAAGTCCGCCCGAGCGATCGAGGCGCTGGGCGCCGAGCTGGTGCGGGCGGATCTCTCCGACCGGACCTCCCTCGGCGCAGCGGTCGACGGAGTCCGCGCGGTGTTCTCGGTGCAGACGCCGCCCATGACCGAGACCAGCGTGGACTTCGCGGGCGAGCTCGCACAGGCCACCAACCTGGTGGACGCGGCGAAAGCTGGGGGAGTACGGCAGTTCGTGCAGTCCTCGACCAGTGGAGTCGGTGAGCACACCCGGGCCGCCGGCTGGGCCGAGGGCCGCTGGGCAGCGATGGCGGACTACTTCCGGACCAAGCAGGCGATCATGACGGCGGTGCGGGGGGCGGGCTTTGCCCGCTGGACGGTGATCAAGCCCGCCTTCTTCATGGAGAACCTGCCCCTGCTGGCGCCCAAGGGGCCGCGAGGCGGACTGCTGACGGTACTGAAGCCGGAGACCGAACTGGCCCTGGTGGCCGTGCGGGACATCGGCACGGCTGCGGCGCACGCCTTTCGAGACCCTGACCGGTTCCACCAGGTGGAACTGGAACTGGCCGGTGACCTGCGCACGATGGAGCAGATCGCGCAGACCTTGTCCGCCGCCTGGGGCGTGCCCATGACCGCGCCCTCCATGAGCCTGGAAGAGGCCCTCGACGCGGGCATGCCGACGTGGGGAGCCGGACACGCATGGAACAACGCGGTCCTCCAGCCCGCCCGGCCCGAGTTCGCCCGGGAGCTGGGCATCCCGGTCACCACCTTCGCCGAGTGGGCGGATGAGCAGCCGACACCCGTATCCGGCTAGAGCGTATCCGGCGCTGTGACGCTCGGCGGAGAGGGTGACGACGGACGGCTGAATCGTGCAACTGCGCGACGAAGCCGCCGGGGAAGGCCAGGTGTTCGGGCATCAGCGAGTTGAAGGGCAGGGCCAGCGAGTGCGCGCCACCGCTCGCTGGCCACCGCGGCCCGGCCCACGGCTGTTGCGTGGACGGGCTCAGGCGTTGGCGCGGGCGACAGTGCCCGCGGTGAGCGTGGCCAGCATCTCCTGCAGGGTAGTCACGAAGTCCAGCTTGAACGCGGTGAGTGAGGGGTCGGCCTCGTAGGCGGCGAGCATCGCCGGGGAGGGCCGTGCGTGTGTCCACACGGCGCCGACGGCCATGATCATGGCTGCGGTCAACTGCGGTGCGCTGTCGCCCAGTTCAGGAAGGTACTGATGGGCCAACGCCGCGATGTCGGCGACGTTGGCCACGGCCGCGCGCTTGTAGCGGACGGCCACCTGCGGGGAGACGTTGTGTTCCAGTACGCCCGCCTGAGCGCTCAGCAGGTCACACAGGACCCGGCGTGGGGCGAGGGAGCTCGCGATGACGCCGGCGAACTGCTCTGCACGCAGGCTCACCGGAGCGTCCCGGTCGACGCCGGCGTGTACCAGGGCAGGCAAGTCGGCCACCCACTGCCGCCAGGCACGGTCGAGCAGCTCCAGCAGGATCGCCTCACGCGATTCGAAATAACGCAGCACATTGGACTTCGCCAGCCCCACGCGGCGGCTCAGCTCGTTCAGGCTGATCGCGCCGATGGGCATCTCCTCGAGCATGGCGGCGGTGGTGTCGAGGATGGCCTGGCGTCGTACCTCACGCTGCTCCTCGCTACGTGCGCGCTGGAAGTTCGTCATGCTCCCAGATTACAGACTGCTGGTCTTTTGACATCAGACCGGCGGTCTTCTACGTTGAGGGTGCAGCCAAACAGACCACCGGTCTGAAAGAGGGGACAGGTCTTGGGCTGCGCACCACGACTGAGGTCCTTCATCGACGAAGCCGTCAATGCGGGCTGTCTCGACGTTGTCGACCAGCTTCGAGCGTTCGACGTGCTCGCGCGCGGCGCCTGGACGGCATCCAGATCGTCGCCGAAGCCGCCTTCGCCGAGGACATCCTCGGCATGCACTTCCAACTCGGCATCACGACCCTGCCGAGTGCCGCATACCGAGCACAGATTCAACGAATCCTAGGAGCGTGACAACGGTGAACCACTGGACTCCCGACGACATCCCCGATCAGACCGGCCGCACGGCGCTGATCACCGGTGGGAACAGCGGGATCGGACTGGAAACCGCCCGCGCGCTCGCCCGGCACGGGGCCCGCGTCATCCTGGCCGGCCGCAGTCGGACCAAGCTGGACCAGGCAGCGGAGGCCGTGCGCGCCGCGACCCCCGAGGCCCGGACGGACACCCTCGTGCTCGATCTGTCCGACCTCTCCTCCGTCCGTGACGCGGCCACCCGGATCGCCGAGACCGAGACGGTCGACCTGCTCTTCAACAACGCCGGTGTGATGAACCTGCCCGAGCGGCGGACCACCCACGACGGCCTCGAGATGACGGTCGGCATCAATCACCTCGGCCACTTCGCCTTCGACGCCCAGGTCTGGCCCGCCGTGCGCCGCTCGTCCGCACCGCGCGTGGTCACCGTCAGCGCCATCGCGGCGCGGTGGCCGATGGGCAGGCTCGACGACCTGATGAGCGAGAAGAGCTACCGCGCCATGGGCGCCTACGCCAAGTCCAAGCGCGCCAACATCGTCTACACCCTCGAACTCGCGCGCCGCACTGAAAGCAGCCCCGTCGAGGCGCTCGTCGTCCACCCGGGGTCGGCGATGACCGGCCTGCAGCAGCAGGGTACCGGCGCCCTGAGCCGCATGATCACCCCGATCGCCGCACGCCTGCTCATGGGCTCGGCCGAGGGCGCCGCCTGGCCCTCCTTGTACGCGGCGACCAGCCCGCACATCCAGTCGGGCCGGTTCATCGGCCCTGCCGGACGCGACCAGACCTCCGGCTCCCCCCGGCCCGCCAAGCTCCCCACAGGCGCCGACGACCCCGCTGAGGGCAGGCGGCTGTGGGCGGTGAGCGAACAGCTCACAGGTGTCCCCTTCGACATCGAAGCCGGGTCCGCCGTCTAGGGTTCCTCTCCACAGGTCGTCAGACCGCCAGATGGTGCGGCACGGTGGCGTGGTACGCCGTCGAGAACTCACCGACGAGGATCGTGAGTTGTTCGCTCTCCACATCCCTCGGTCCGGGACGGCCGGCTCCTCCGGGTGGAGGACCGCCGGCGGACGTCCGGGCGACAGGCCACACACCTTCGACCGGAGGCCTCTACCGCAGACGCAATACCCCCGGACGCGGCATTGCACTTAGTTCAAGTCATGGGCTACTGTCTCCTGTATCGCCCCACTTGAACTAAGTGCAAGTCGAAGGAGTACACCGTGAACACCCTTGCCGCAGTCATGCAGTTACTGGTCGCCGCCGCCTTCGTCAGCATCCCTGTGGTCCGCCACCGCTTCGGTCCGGCCGCGAAGGCCGCTGCGGTGGCCGAGCTGCGCCGCCAAGAGATCAGGCCGGAGATCCTGGAGGAGAACGGACTGCGTTTCGATGCCGGCGGTCATGAGACCGCGGTGCCCGTCATCGTGGCCTTGACCATGATCGCCGCTGCGTGGGCGAACTTCGCCGACGTCGATGTGGCCCAGCTGCTGACCTGGATCTTCTCCTCGCTGGTCCTGCTGATGAACGCGGGAATCGTCTACAGCAACCTCAGCGCGGTGAAGTCCGTCGAGGCAGCCTTCCGCCGCAGCGGCGACCCGGAGCTCGCCAGAGTCGCGGTCGCCCCGTTCCTTCAGGCCGCGGCGGACACCTTCCCGACCTGGGTACGTGTGCAGACCCACATGCGCAACACCATCGTCTTCGGCGGCTCCGCGCTCGCCCTGCTCGCCGTCTCCGTGGCTTGACCCTGGTGCTTCCAGAACTTCTGCAGCACCTCGAGTAGGGCGTGTGACGGAAGTGCTACTTCTGACCTCGCGGGTGAGCCGAGACACGATAGTCATCACATGGGCAGGCTTGTTGTCAGCGTCGGAAACCGTCGTTGGTGCGCCCCGGCGGGTGTCCGTCGGAGCGCACCAACACTGGGGTGTTCAGGGCGTGAGGAGGGTTTTGCCGATGGTGGCGCGTTCCTCAAATGCCTGGTGCGCCGCGGCGGCCTCCGACAGCGGCAGCACGGCACCGATGACCGGCTTGAGCGCACCGGTGGAGGCCAGGGCGAATGCCTCGTCGCGCAGGCGGGTCTGTTGGTCCGCCGCCAGGACCATGGAGGCGAATCCGGTCACGGAGACGCCTCGGTGATACACCGTGAGCGGGTCGAAGCGCGGCGGCTGCCCGCTGGTCATGCCGTAGATGACCATGCGGCCTGTACCGATGGTCAGCAGATCGAACGCGGCCTCCGACACCGAACCGCCCGTGGTCTCCAAGACCACATCCACGCTGCCGCCTGCCGCATCGCGTACGTGTTCGTGCCAGTCCGGCGCGGTGTAGTCGATCACTGTGTGCGCGCCGAGCCGCTTGGCCACGGCCAGTTTCTTCTCACCCCGGGCAACGCCGATCACGGTGGCGCCCGCGCGCCTGGCCAACTGCACGAGAAGGCTGCCGACACCTCCCGCGGCAGCCTCGACCAGTACGGTGTCGCCTGCTCGCAGTGCGGCGGCCCTGGCCACCCCGACCGCCGTCGAACCCTGACCCAGCAGTGCCAGAGCCTCGTGGTCATCAAGGGCGTCAGGGCAGGGCAGCGCTGCGGCGGCGGACACCACCGCCATTTCGGCGTAACCGCCACCAGAAGTCGTGCTCACCACCCGCCTGCCGACCGTTGCGGGATCGACGCCGGGCCCGACATCCGCCACAGTGCCCGCCACCTCAAAGCCTGGCGAGAACGGCATCGGCAGATCGGGGAGGGCAGTCTGCCGCATCAGGCCGGCCCGAATCTGGACGTCGGCGAACCCGATGCCCGCGGCGGTGACCCGGACCAGCAGTTGCCCGGGCCCCGGCCGGGGATCGGGTACTTCGTCGACCCGTAGCACGGCGGGTGATCCGTAGTCATGGAATCGGACAGCACGCATGCTTCCCTCGCATCAATGGTCCGGAGAGGCAGCGATCGGTTGCGCTGCCGACGCGAAGGTAGTGCAGGACATAATCGTTACTTCAAGGGTATCTGGCTACCGCGGGGGTACTGGTGCAACCGCTCGATCCTGACATGTTCCATCCGGCCTGTCCGAGCAGAGCAATGCCGATCCGGGTCGGCGACAAATGGTCCGCCATGGTCATCCTGTGCCTGGAGCAGGGGCCACGACGTTTCTCCGAGCTGCGGGTCCCTCTGCGTACCGCCACCCCGAAGGTGCTCACCCAGACCCTGCGGGCGCTGGAACGCGACGGGCTGATCACCCGTACCGTCTATGCCGAGGTCCCCGCGCGAGTGGAGTACGAACTGACCACGCTCGGCCGTACCTTGCTCGAACTCATCGCAGCCGGACGGCGCTGGGCGGAAGACCACATGCCCACCCTGCTGGCCGCCCGCGAAGCGTACGAGAACCAAAACTCCGGCAAGGGCTGAAGAAGCCCACCGGCGACCCGCACAGCTCGGGGTGGCGCCGGGTTTCATCTTGTGTGTCCGTGGCGTGCCGGCGCTGCCGCCCCCGCACCATTGCGTGCGCGAGAACTGCGTTGGGTGACTCAGCGGTGGGCGGCGCGGTTCATCTCGACGACGTCCTCCACCGTGGGATTGGCACCGAGGGCGGCGAAGCGCTCCGGCAGGCTGTCGCGGACGCGCGTGTCCTTGACGCGGTCGGCCGCGGCCAGGGCCGCCGGCAGCTCGTCAAGGGTCAGTTCCGTGCAGTAGGCGGGGCTGTTGGGCTGCTGGCGCCAGGAGTCGGCCAGTGGGCCGGCGTCGTACGGGTCGAAGCCGGTGTCGTCCACCAGCTGCATGGCCACACGACGCGCCACCTCGAAGTCGCCGGCGACGGGGATGGCGATGCGGCCGGGGGTTCCTGCCGGGACGCCTCGCGTGCGCTGGGTCTCGGCCAGCGCGGCGTTCCACGCCTTGACGACGGGGCGGCCGAGCAGCTCCGCGGTGTACACGCTCTCCACCTGGCCGTTGTCCACCGCCTCGATCGGCTCGATGAGCGTGCCCGGGTAGTAGTTGGAGGTGTCGACGACCACCGTCTCGTCGGGCACCGACGCGAAAAGGTCCGCCAGCTGGCCCGCCACCCCGAACGGGATCGACAAGACGATCACGTCCCTGTCGTGGACCGACTCCTCCAGGGCCACCGCGCGGGCACCCGTTTCCAGTGCCTCTGCCGGGACGGCCTCGGGGCCGCGGGCATTTGCCACCTGAACGTCGTGACCCGCTGTGCTGAGCTTGGCAGCGAGGTTCCCGCCGATGGCACCGGCGCCTATGACAGTTATTTTCATGATGTGTCCTTCGCTGGATTGTGCTGCGCCACCCGCGAAGGTGGCGCCATCTGATGACTTTGCGTGGCGAATCGCCGAATGTTCCCGGCCGGACCCGATCGTGCGGCGGTCAGACCTGGGCGTCCCGCTCGCGGTAGCCGCTCGCGATCAGCGCGCGGAGTCGGCCGAGCGACTCCTCGTCGGTGCCGTTGCCCTTGATCCAGGCAAGGGAACAGGCGGCGAGAAACAGGTCGTACCCCTGCACCGACGCCCGCACGTGCCCCGCGTGCTGTGCCGCTCGCACGTACTGGTCGGTGGCGGTGATGAGGATGTCGCAGGGAATCGTGAGCGGGCTGTCCGGCTCCTGCGCCCGGGCCGCAGCCATGAGGGGTTCCGGCAGGCCGCTGTAGGCACTGAAGTACTCCTCCATCGCCCGAAGCCACTGCTCCAACGCCTCGGCCGGGTCTCCGAGTTGCTCGATGTCCGCCTGGCGGGCCGCGAGTTCCTCGGAGCGGGTCTGCAGGACGGCCGCGAGCAGTGCTTCCCTGGTGGGGAAGTGCCGGTACAGGGTGCCGGGACCGACGCCCGCCTCCTTGGCCACCGCCTCCAGGGAGGTGCCGACCCCGTGCCGCAGGAAGTGCCGCTGCGCGGTTTCAAGGAGGGTCGCGCGGTTGCGCTGGACGTCCGCGCGAGGCTTACGCCCCTGGTGTCCGGTGGTGGCCATGCGTCCTCCTGCCTCTGGTGCGTACACGGACGCATCAAAGCGGATGCTGCCTCCGTACTCGTTGAAGAGTAAAACGGAGGCAGCATCCGGTCAAGCCGGCGGCCCGGCCACGGAGCCCGGACGGCGCACGGGCCGACCTGTCCGGCCGCAGAGCGCAGCGCAAGGATCGCCTGATCCGAGCTCGCGAATGCGTTCCCGGACGTCGGCAGTCTGCTCGAAGGCAACGACTACCTCGGCAACGGACAACGGCCACCCGCCCCCATCCTCCGCACCCAGCGACCAGGTGTTGGTCTCTCCCACTCGACCCGCCGGTTACCCGGCCCGTTGAAGCCCGCGTACGCCCGTGGGGCTCCGAACCACGGTTGGCTCGTGACTGTCCCGCGGGGTCAGACGGACAAGGGTGCGCCGAGCATCGCGGAAGCCCGCTGGAGCGGGTCGACGATCCTCGCGGTCACGGTCGCAGCCTCGGGGAGGGTGCGGCAGGTGAAGCCGAGCCGGGCCATGGCACGGAGGACCTCGCCGCCGCTGAAGTCACGGCGGTCCTGGCGGGTGATGACCTGGCCGACCTGCTTGGCGGGGTAGTGGCGGCGTCCGATGATCACCGAGTCGCCAGTGACCTGCTCGGGCTTGACGCCCTTCATCGTTTCGAGCACGCCGCCCTTGGTGAGCTCGAACGGGAAGCGGGCGATGACACAGCGCATGATGCCTCACAGGGAGAAGAGACGGGAGAGGGGGAGGGGAGAGGGGCCGACCGTGGTGAGGCGGTTCAGCGGGACAGAGCGAGAATGCCCAGGGCGTTGCCGTGCTCGTCGACCACCGGCAGCGAGCCGAGCCGCCGGTGACGCATGGCGTGCTCGGCCTCGGCCACTGGGGTCAGCGGGGAGGTGAAAGGAGCGTCGCTCTCGGTGATGTCACGCAGGCGGACCTGGTCCGAGTACCCGAGACCGTCCCGCACGGCGTTGAGCCGGGCCCGGGTGACCAGGTCGGTGTACTGGCCGTCCACGTCGCAGACGACGAGGTGACCCGTACGGGCGGCGACCATGACGGACAGCGCCACCTCGACCGTCATGTCGTCCCAGACCTGGGGTCCGGCCGCGTCCATGGCGTCGGCGGCCGTCCTGTGCGCGGCGTTGATGCCCGTCGGGCGGTCTTGTGTCTGGACCAGCGTCAAGAAGTGCCTCCTGCGGAGTTCGGTCAACTGATGGTCAGCCTTCTGATCAGGACGGTCCTAAGCCGCCGCGCCGGTGACGGACCGCCGGGCCGCCGAGGCCGGGCGGCGCCGGCCGCGCGAGGTGGCGCCACGCTTGGGGCGTTCGGTCACCGGTGCGGTGATGACGACCGGGATCCCGGAGGGGGCCTGGGCGCCGGTGATGCGGTGCAGGGCCTCCGCCCCGGCGCGGACCTGGGTGGTCTGCGGGACGATGCCGGCCGTCGCCATGAGGCGGGTCATGGCACGGCGCTGGGCCGGCGTGACCAGAGTGACGACGCTGCCGGACTCGCCGGCCCGGGCCGTGCGGCCGCCGCGGTGGAGGTAGTCCTTGTGGTCGGTCGGGGGATCGACGTTGACGACGAGGTCGAGGCTGTCGACGTGAATGCCCCGCGCCGCGACGTTGGTCGCGACGAGCACGCTCACATGCCCGTTCTTGAACTGCATCAGCGTACGGGTGCGCTGCGGCTGCGACTTGCCCCCGTGAAGGGCGGCGGCGCGGACGCCGCTGCTGAGGAGATGCTCGGTGAGACGGTCGACGGCGTGCTTGGTGTCCAGGAACATCAGCACCCGCCCCTCGCGTGCGGCGATCTCGGTGGTGGCCGCGTGCTTGTCGGCGCCGTGGACGTGCAGCACATGGTGCTCCATCGTCGTGACCGCGCCGGCCGACGGATCGACGGAGTGCACGACGGGGTCGCTCAGGTAGCGGCGCACCAGCAGGTCGACGTTGCGGTCGAGCGTGGCGGAGAACAGCATGCGCTGACCGCCGGGGCGCACTTGGTCGAGCAGCTCGGTGACCTGCGGCATGAAGCCCATGTCGGCCATCTGGTCCGCTTCGTCGAGGACGGTGACGCGGACCTGGTCCAGTCGGCAGTCGCCGCGCTCGATGAGATCCTTGAGACGTCCGGGTGTGGCGACGACGACCTCGATGCCGCCGCGCAGGGCACTCGCCTGCCGGCCGATCGGCATCCCGCCCACGACCGTGGCCAGGCGCAGCCGCACCGACCGGGCGTACGGCGTGAGCGCGTCGGTGACCTGCTGCGCCAGCTCGCGCGTCGGTACGAGAATCAGCCCCAGCGGCTGCCGGGCCTCAGCACGCTCCCCGGCCGTACGGGCCAGCAGGGCCAGCCCGAAGGCCAGGGTCTTGCCGGAACCGGTGCGGCCCCGGCCCAGCACGTCGCGGCCGGCGAGGGAGTTCGGCAGCGTCGCGCCCTGGATCGGGAACGGAACGGTCACGCCCTGCGAGGCGAGTGCGGCCAGCAACTGCGCGGGCATGTCGAGATCGGCGAAACTCTCCGCGGCGGGCAGCGCCGGGACGATCGTCTCCGGGAGGGCGAACTCGCCCTGCGCCGCGGCTGGACGACGGCCGCGGCCGCTGCTGCCGTTGGAGCGGAACGCCCCGCCCGAGCGGGCTGAAGATCCGTACCGGCTGCCGTTCTTCGCGGGAGTGGCACTGCCGCCGCGAGTGCGGGGGAACCGGTCGTTCGTGCGTGTGGAGTTCATGCGGAACCTTCCTCAATGCGGCACACATCAAGGAACTCTCGCAGCAGCGAACGCATGGAGAATTGCAAGAATAGGCCGAGTGAAACGGAAACCCGTTTTTTTGAATCTGCGGATTCCTCGCGGTGGTGTCGCAGCTGAAACAGCTGCGGAAAGCATGCAGCTGGGGCCCGCACCCCGAAGGATGCGGGCCCCAGCTACGAAGTGCGCGCCGACGGGCGCGTCGGCAAGTCAGGCGAGGGAGATGTTCTCGGCCGTCGGGCCCTTCTGGCCCTGGGCGATGTCGAAGTTCACCTTCTGGCCTTCGAGCAGCTCGCGGAAGCCCTGGGCGGCGATGTTCGAGTAGTGGGCGAACACATCGGCGCCGCCACCGTCCTGCTCGATGAAGCCGAAACCCTTATCCGCGTTGAACCACTTCACGGTGCCACTGGCCATTTTTTTCTCCTCCGGGGCAGTGCGTCGGCGCCCGTACTGCACGGACGCGGCGTCGCCGCGATGATCACCCCGTCCGGAAAAACCGGTGCCAAAAATACTGTCCAGCCGTACAGAGTCCGGCAGGAAGTACTGGAATTCGGGAACCACAACAGCAACTGACTACGACAGTAGCACGTTGAGAAGGTCCGGGCGGGCTGAACGAATCCGCTCCACTCACTCCTGCAAGGAAACTCTGTGCCTGTTTCCTGAAATCCTTAGTTCGCGGGTACAGATAAAATGGGCCCCTGTCGGCCGACTCGGTGCACAGGAACGGTGCAGTCGGCGGCTGTCGCAGCCGTTGCGGCTCAGGGTGTCCATCAACCGAACGTGCCCTCGATCTCGGCGGCGAGGCCGACAGCAGCGCGGTGAGCCATACGGCACCGGCCTGGTCATCTTCGCTACGTCCCATGCCTGCGGTGAATTCTCAGGCTTGTCCAGTTGCCGTGGGTCGGTTCAGTTTGAATTCGGGGTAGTAGGCTGCGGCGGCGGTCGCCGTGTCGATGTTCCGTGGGAAGAGCGCGGCTTCGTAGGCGCGGATGGCCGCGTCGACGTTCTTGGGCTGTTGGGCGATGGCGTTGCCGAGCTGGCCTGCGTCGAAGAGGGCCCAGTTCGCTCCCTCGCCGTCCGGCGGTGCCAGGTGGGCGGCGTCTCCGACGAGCGTGACCCCGGGTACGTGTTCCCAGCGGTGTCCGATCGGCAGCCCGTACAGGGGTCGGAAGATCGGCGGGATGTCGCTGTCCGCGACCAGGGCGACGAGCTCCGGCGCCCACCCCTCGAACATCGCCGCGACCGTACGGGCGGCCGCAGGGCCGTCATTGAAGTCGATGCCGTCGAACCAGTCGAGCGGCTGGTCGAACATGGCGTAGGAGTGCAAGGTGTCCGCGCGCTCGCGCTGTACGCCGAGACCGATGCGGGTGGTTTCGTCGTAGGCGGTCATCGACCCGCCACCGACCAGTGCCAGGGTGGCGGGGTGCCGGGTGCCGCTCTCGTACAGGTAGGTCTCGATCATCGACCGTCCGGCATAGGCGGGCGTGGCATCGGAGAGCAGCGGCCGGACCTTCGACCATGCGCCGTCGGCACCCACGAGGATGTCGGTGCGGCTCTTCGATCCGTTGGCGAAGGTCACTTCGTGACGACCGTCAGCGAGGGTCCGTACGCTCCGAGTCCTGTGGCCCCAGACGACCGTGCCTGGGGGCAGGGACTCCAGCAGCAACTGCCGGAGCTCGCCCCGCTGCACCTCGGGGCGGCCTCCGGCGGGGTCATCGGGCCGGTCCGCCAGGACGGTGCCGTCAGGTGCCACGTCGCGGGACGCCTGGCGGCCTTCGAGGACGAGGGACCGGAAGCCGTTCATCAGGCCGGCGGCACGAATCCCGTGCTGTCCGTTGTAGTCGTGGATGTCGAGCATGCCGCCTTGGCCCCGGGCCTGAGCAGACGCCTCCGCTTCGTAGACCGTGGACGGGATTCCATGAACCGCCAGGGTTCGTGCCAGTGTCAGTCCCGCTAGACCGGCACCGATGATCGTGATCTGGGTCATACCTGTGTTCCTTACTGCTGCTGGAGGAGCCTGAGGTCCTGCCCGCGAGGTTCCCGGCCGCCGTGCGGAGCGGTAGAGCCGGGTCAGGGAGAGCTGGGTGGCTCGATCCGGGACGCGAGCTGTTCCAGCAGTTCATGGAGCTGACGCCGCCCTGCGGCGCCCAGCGGCGCGAGGATCGACTCCTCGACACGGTCCATGGCCTCTTCGAATCCCTGGATCAGCTCGGAGCCCGCTGGAGTGACATGCACCCGACGGCTGCGTGTGTCACTCGCCTGCGTCTGGCGCTCCACCAGTCCGCGCCGCTCGAGTCCGGCCAGGAGCCGCGAGATGCTCGGCGCACTGGTGCGCATGGCCCGCGCGACGTCACGCTGAATGGCGTCCGGGTTCTTCGACAGGTACGCCAGCACGGCACTCTGCTCGTGCGTGAGGCCGCGTTCCCGGATCCAGTCTTCAGCGGTGCGGCGCTGCCCCCACACAACCCACCGCATCAGCTCCAACGTGCTCTCTCGGTTCGATCCACCGCTCATACTTAACACGCTAACTGTTGCCAGGTTAACTATCAAGCCTTGGGGCTTTGCCTCACTGCATGGGCACACACGCTGCCGCGCCGGACCTCCACACGCAGAACCTGTCCGCGGTCGCTCCGGCGATCAAACGGACGCACGGATTTGCCGCAGCTGCGGCCGCGGCGACCGCCGCGACAGTGACGCGGAACGCGCCTACTGCTGGGCGAGGCCGCAGCTCGTTCCGCAGCAGCTGGTGAAGCCGGCCCCGTGCGCCGGCCTCGTTCCGGGCCGCAAGGCACCGCAAGCAGGCCATGCCCGAGCCGGCCGAAGCCGAGCTCCTGGGGCAGGGACTCCCACTGGAGGCCGGTATGCAGATCCCGCACAGCGTGGAAGGGGGCGGCAGGAAGGGCTGAAGTGCAACACCTGCCGGGTTTCGGCAGCGCTGCACGCCCGAGCGCTGCCGGACGCGCCTCTCAATCCCTGGACGGGCTTGCGGGATGCTGGTGAGCCTGTAGGGGAGGGGAGACGGGATGAGGCATGTGCCCTTTTTCCGATGGGTACTGACGCTGGGTTTCGTACTCTTCGCTTGTGCGGTGGGGCTGTACGCAGCCGCGCCGGACTTGCCTGAAGCGCGCCAGATCGACCTGACGGTACTCGACGAGGAGCCCGACGGATCATGCACAGTCCGTTGGAGCGACCCGTATCAGAAGCGGGAGAGGGAAGCGTCCTACCAGTGCGATCCCGGCAGGTCCGACCTCCTCAAGGCCTCGCAGTCCTCCGGTAGTGGTGGCTACGGCTGGGAGAGCGGGTTCATGTTCACCGAGGGCCCGGACCGGGGGAATCTGGAGGACCTCTCCGCCGGGCAGGATCTCGAACGTCCGGACGTCTTCCTGCTGCTCGGAACATCGCTCATCGCCGTCGGGCTGATCGGTGGGAATCTCCGCGCCCTGCCCCGGGTCCTTGGGGTGCAGGCGCGGCTTGTCCGACGTGCGACCGAGCTGTCCGAGGCCGCCATGTCGACGGTTGAGGACTACGAACGGGCTGTCGCGGCGGTAGAGGAAGCGGGACGCCAAGACGCGCTTCCCAACGGTGCCGACAACACTCGCGGCTCCCAACTGGTCACGGCGCTCTGGGTGCTGCGGGAGGCGGGCCCGCAGGCGCGGGAGGCGACGGCCCTCGCCCGGGAACTCACAGGCCGGCTTCACGGCCTGCTGGACGACGCGGCCCCCGCCGCCGGGCTGCGGAGCATGCTGCAGGCCGGCCCAGCAGCCCGGTTGGCTGCTGCCCGAGCGGTTGCCGACCTGCGCCTGCTACTGGACGACGCTGAGCGGAACGGTCTGCGCGAGCGTCTCGCACAGACCTCCGTTGACCTGCTTCGGGGCCAGGACACCGACCGGGCCGCCCTCGCGGCCGCGAGCGACTTCGCAGGGAACCCCACCGCGTACAGACACTTGTTGGCCCAGCTGACACGGCCCGAGGTTCATCCCGCCACGCCCCCTTCTCCGTAGGCGTGCCGGCGACGGCCCCGTCGGGCACAGCCCTGTGCGTCGTAATCACTGATCGTTATTACTGATCATTTCAGAATCAAGCGCTTGGCCTGCGGAGCGGCTGGCCGAGGTCGTCGGTGTTCCGTGGGTAACCGCCTCGGGATCGGCTTGGTGTGCAGCGAGCACCGCGTCGCCGTTCTCTCTCGCCCATTCGGCCAGCATGTGGATCGGATCGATCAGGGTCGCCCCGAGCGGAGTGAGCTCGTATTCGACACGGGGCGGCGCCTCGGCATAGGCGTGACGGCGGACTAGTCCGTGCGCCTCGAGCTGTCGGAGCGTCTGGGTGAGCATCTTGCGGGAGATGCCCCCGATCAGTTCGATCAGTTCGCCGTGGCGCACCGGCCCCCTGCTGAGGCCGGCGAGTACGACCACCGTCCACTTGTCGGCGATCAGCTCGACCGCCAGACGCGCGGGACAGTCGGCGAGAAAGAGGTTGCCGGGACCAAGATCGCTCATGGCGCCAAAGGGTACCTGCTGGTTCCTTTCGGATAGCTAGCGTGGCTTTTCCCCCACACCCCCCTTTTTTTTAGTCAGGAGAGTCATGCGAGTCATCACCCAGCACAGGCTCGGCGGTCCCGAGGTACTCACCATCGTGGACGCTCCCGAACCCCGGCCGCTGCCGACCGAAGTCCTCGTCCGGGTCAAGGCGATCGGGCTGAACCCGCTGGAGGCGCGCCTGCGGGCCGGCGAGTTCCCACTGATCGGCCAGCCGCCGTTCATCCTCGGCTGGGATATCAGCGGCGTCGTCGAACAGGCGCAGACGGGGCGGTTCCGGCCCGGCGACGAGGTGTTCGGGATGCCGCTGTTCCCGCGGGCGGCGAGCGCGTACGCCGAGGTCGTGTCGGCGCCGGCCTTGCACCTGGCACGCAAGCCTGCCTCGCTCTCGCACGTCGAGGCATCCGCGCTGCCGGTCGTCGGGCTCACGGCCTGGCAGGGCCTCGTCGACCTCGGCGGCGTGACCGACGGCGATCGCGTCCTGGTCCACGGCGGTGGCGGCGGGGTCGGTCACATCGCGATCCAGATGGCGAAAGCGCTCGGCGCACACGTCATCGCGACCGCCAGCGGGAGCAAACGGAAGTTCGTCGAAGGGCTCGGCGCCGACGAGGTGATCGACTACACCGCGGTCGACTTCACCGAGGTGGTCCACGACATCGACGTCGCACTCGACACGCTCGGCGGCGACACTGCCGCGCGGTCGCTCGAAGTGCTCCGGCCGGGCGGTCACCTGGTGACGGCGGTCGCCGACGAGGATGCGGAGCTCGCCGCCCGGTTCGAGGCGGCCGGCATGCGCTTCAGCGGCATCGCGGTCGACCCCGATCCGGTCGCCCTGCGCGGTCTCGTCGCCC
This sequence comes from Streptomyces sp. NPDC042336, assembly GCF_055581985.1. Classification (NCBI taxonomy): domain Bacteria; kingdom Bacillati; phylum Actinomycetota; class Actinomycetes; order Kitasatosporales; family Streptomycetaceae; genus Streptomyces; species Streptomyces sp. NPDC042336. Next base: position 75,082 of record NZ_JBVJEA010000020.1, read on the forward strand.
TCGTCGAACAGGGCGAACTCCGGGTCCACGTGCAGGAGACGTTCCCGTTCGAGCGCGTCACCGACGCGCACCGGTTGCTCGACGATGGTCACCTTCAGGGCAAGCTCGTTCTCACCATCTGACCCCTTCGCGGGGAATCGGCACCGGCGGCCGTCACTTGGCCTCGCCGGGTTGGCCTCGCGCTTTCACGAGGTGCGCTGTCCAGGAGTTGATCAGAAGCGCACGGAAAGTGCCCTTGAACCGCAACGAGAGGACTTGCTGAGGGTCCTGCTGGCTGCAAGGGAAAGGGCACTCTCCCGATGGTGCCTCACTGTGCGCTGTCGCTCCTGGCGATTGCGGTGGCGACCAGTGAGGTCAGCTGGGTGGACCGCGGGTTGGTTGCGGCGTGGGCGGGCCGCGGAGCCCGGCCCGCCCACCACCCCGTCAGGCCGCCAGCGCTTCCCGGAGCGTTGAAGGCTCGAGTCCGAAGGTGTCGCGGACATCGCTGTCGTCCACGATGAACGGGCGCTCGACCATGTAGCTCATCTCGCTGAACTCCCGCCACAGTGGATCGGTGAAGGACAGCAGTGCCATGTCCCGTTCGGTGAGCTGCTCCAACCGCGGTTCGGGTGCTCCGTGGAGTTCGGCCAGGTCGGTCGCGGCGTGGCGCACGGTCGTGGTGATGACCGGGGCGTGCCAGGCCCGTCCCCAGGCCCGCTCGTCGCTGCTGACCGCCACCAGCGCCGTTGCGACGTCCTCGGTGTAGGAAAACGAATGGGCCGCATCTGGGTTGCCGTGGACGAGGGCGAGTTCGCCGTCGCGGACTCGGGGCGCGACCAGCAGCGTGAACTGTGAGACCGCGCCAGGGCCCAGGTACTGGCCGGCTCGCACTTCGGTGGCCCGCAGCCGCCCTTCGTCGTGGGCGTCCTTGGCCTGCTGCCACAGTTGGGCCCTGACCCGGCCCTTTCGGGTGTTGGGGGCCATCGGGGTGCGCTCGGTGACCGGCTCGGTGGTCTGCCGATAGCCGTAGTGGTTGCCGAGCATCACGTAGTCGGCCCCGGCCCGTTCGGTCGCGGCGAGAATCGAGGTGAACAACGGCGGCATGGTCTCCGGCCAGGTGTGGTAGGCGGTCATGGCGGCGTTGAAGACCGTTGTCGCTCCGGCCAGGGCCTCGGCCAGCTGGTCAGTGTCGCCCGCGTCCAGGGCGACCCGTTCGATGGCGGAGTGGTCAGGACCACTGCCGCTGCGGGTGACGAGGCGGACCCGCTTGCCGCTGTCGGCCAGTTGCCTGGCGGTCGCTGCCCCGGTGGCACCCGCCCCGATGACGACTGATCCACCCATGGTGTTGTCTCCGTTCACCTTCAACAATGGAACGCCTCCCCGATGAGGGAAACGTGGTTGACGGAGGGCCCGTCCGCACGCCCAACTCCGCCGTGCGGGCGCAGGGTAGGTTAGTGGCCCGAAAGCCATGAGATCCAAGGATCTAGCCATGCATCGTGTCGCCGTCCTGGCCGTTCCCGCGGTCAAACCGTTCGACCTGTCCATGCCGTCCGCGCTGCTCGGCGCCGCCGAAATCGACGGACGCCCCGGCTATGAGGTGACGGTGTGCACCGCCACGCCCGGTGTGATCGGCGCCTCCGGCGGCATCGAGGTGGTGGTCCGGCACGGCCTTCAGGCAGTCACGGCGGCGGACACGGTGATCGTCCCCTCGACCGCCAGCCGGCACGACGCCGAGCCTGCCGCACTGGACGCCTTGCGGCATGCGGCCGCCGCGGGCAAGCGCGTCACCTCGATCTGCAGCGGTGCCTTCGTCCTCGCCCAGGCCGGACTCCTCGACGGCCGTGTCGCCACCACCCACTGGAGTCTGGCCGAGGAGATGCAGCGCGCCTTCCCATCGGTGCGCGTGGACGCCGACCGGCTGTTCGTCGAGGACGGACCGATCGTCACGGGTGCGGGCTCGGCCGCCGGGATCGACCTGTGCCTGCACCTGATCAGTTGCGACTACGGCGCGGCCGTGGCCAACGCGGCGGCCCGCGCCGCTGTCGTCACCCCGGTCCGCCACGGCGGGCAGGCGCAGTTCGTACAGACCCCGCTCCCGGTCGAAACCGACTCCTCCTTGGACGCGGCCCGCATCTGGGCACTGCAGCACCTGGACCAACCGATCTCCCTGCGCGACCTGGCCGGTCAAGCCAAGGTCAGTGTGCGGACCCTGACCCGCCGTTTCACGGCCGAGACGGGCGTGACCCCCTTCCAATGGCTGCTCCAGCAGCGGCTGCTGCGGGCCCGCGAGCTGCTGGAGACCACCGCTCTCACCGTCGACCAGGTGGCCGGCCGCAGCGGCCTCGGCTCCGGAGAGTCGCTCCGCCAGCACCTGAGCCGCCAGATCGGCATGACCCCAGCCGCCTACCGGGGCGCCTTCCGACGCCCGAGCGTGAACACTGGTCGGTGACCGAGCGGTTCGGTCCGGAGCCGGCGTTTCATGCGCGGCGGCGCGGGTGTCACCGGCGAGGGCGTGCTGTCCATGGCACTTCACCCGCGTGACCAGGAGATGCGCCAGCGCGACATCGCCAGGCGGCTCGTCGTCACCACCGGCAGGAAGCAGGGCCGGGACCCCCTCACCCGCCCCCGCCGTCATGCGGATGCTTCGCGAGCACGACGAGAAGGCCGTCACGGTGGCCAGCGTGTGATCACCCGCTGCTTTGCGGCCGGTGTCTCGGCCAGGACACCGGGGCCTGTACGGCGCGTAGAGGTGGTTCTACGCCTTGCCGGTCAGGTGTTCGCTCGGGCTGATGCCGCGGATCCTCTTGAACGCGGAGCTCAGGGCGAAGGCGTTGGAGTAGCCGACACGTCCCGCGACGGCGCCCATCGTCGCGCCGGGTTCGCGCAGCAGCCCGGTGGCCAGGGCGATCCGGTGCTCGCGCAGACAGGTCCTCGACACCGGCCATGTGTCGGCGGCCGAGCGGGCGCCCTGGGCGCGGCCGGCCTGGAGGCGACCCTGCTCCGGCCGCGCTGGTTCTTCCAGAACTTCAGCGAGGACTTCCCGCGCGATGCGGTCCGCTCCGGTGACGTGCGACTGCCGGCCGGCCAGGGCAAGGAGGCGTTCGTCGACGCCGAGGACATCGCGGCCGTCGCCGTCACCGCCCTGACCCAGGACGGGCACGCCGGGCAGGACTACGAGCTGAGCGGCCCACGGCTGATGTCGTTCGCCGACGCCGTGGCCGACATCGCCCACGCCACGGGCCACGGCATCGGCTACACCGCGCTGAGCGCCGAGACGTACGCCGCCGAGCAGCGCGCCCACGGCGTGCCCGAGGACTGGGTGCGGCTGACCATCGGCCTGTACGCCGAAGTCCGCTCCGGCACCCTCAACTCGCTCACCGGCGACGTGGAAAAGGTGCTGGGGCCGCCCGCCCCGCGACTTCACCGACCACGCCCGCACCACCGCCGCACAGGGCGCCTGGACCCCTTGACCCGCTGCGGCCGCGCCCCTCCTCGTCGTCCTCGGCGGTATCGGGGACGGGGGAGGGGCGCAGGCCCTCGCCGGGCCGCCGGCGGTGACGTTGAACAGGTGGTGGCCCGGGAAGTCGATGTGCCGGTCCCCGAGCGGGAGAGGCGGGCGACCACGACGGTGTCCGGAGCAAGGCCGGCGTCGGCGGCCGCGAGGGGTGAGAAACCGGTAAGCGCTGTTATATTAGCGCTGTGACATCTTCAGATCCCACAGCGCTACCCGACCCCTGGCACTCCCTGCACGAGCTTCTGGCAGCCATGGACGCCGAGATCGAGCAGGTCTACGTCGAGCGTGGCATCAAGGGGGTCCGGCCGCGGTTCGCCTATCCGCTGATCCGGCTCGCCCACACCGGACCACTGACCATTCGCGAGCTTGCGAAGTCCCTGGACCGCTCGCACTCCGCGATCAGCCAGACCATCGCCGCCATGCGCAAGGAGGATCTGGTCACCTCCGAGCCGGGTCCCGACGCCCGCACCCGGCGGATCGACCTGACCGAACGCGGCCGATCGCTGGTGCCGTTCCTGGAGGCGGAGTGGCGCGCCACCCACCAAACGGTCGCCGAGCTGGACAGCGAACTCCCGTACGCGATGACCACCGTGGTCGAGGAGGTGAAGCGGGCGCTGGAACGCCGGTCGATGCGGCAGCGGATCCTCCACCACCTCGTCGAGCCACCGCGATGAGGCGGCGTGTGCGGGTCCGCTTCCTCGACACCCGCCCGCTGCGGAGCAGCCGGCCGTTTCGCGACCTGTGGATCGGCACCTCGGTCTCCCAACTCGGCGGACAGATAGCCAATGTGGCGGTGCTGGCCCAGGTCTGGGACCTGACCGGCAGTCCAGTGGGCACCGGCGCCATCGGCCTCGCCACCGGCCTGCCGATGGTGCTGTTCGGGCTGCTCGGCGGCACGTTGGCCGACACCGTTGACCGCCGTGCGGTGGTGCGGGCCACCACAGCGGGCCAACTGCTGGCCTCCGCGGGGCTGTGCGCCCAGGCCCTGGCGGACAACCGTGACGTGCTGCTGTTGCTCGCCCTTGTCGGCCTGGGGACAAGTTGCAGCGCCCTCGGAGCTCCTGCCCGGCGCACCTTCCCGGTCCGGCTGTTGCCGGGCGACCAGGTCGCGGCCGGGCTCGCGCTGACCAACGTCTCCTTCCAGGCGGCGATGCTGGCCGGTCCCGCGATGGCCGGACTGATCATCGCCCGCTGGGATTTCCCCGCCGCATACGCCGCCCAGGCCGTGGCCATGGCAGTCTCGATGCTCGCGGTGATCCGCCTGCCCGCTCTGCGGCCCGAAGGCGCCGGCGCGGCAGGCGGCAGGCGTCGGCCCGAGCGTGGCGGTTGGCGGATCACCCTGCGCCGCCCGACGCTGTGGGGCTCGATGGCCACCGACCTGTCCGCAACACTGCTCGCCATGCCCATCGCGCTCTTCCCGCTGGTCAACGAGACCCGTTTCGGGGGAGACCCGCAGACCCTCGGCCTGTTCCTCTCGGCCGTCGCGGTCGGCGGGATCACGGCCGGTCTGCTCTCCGGCACGGTGACGCGCTGGCGCCGCAGCGGCCTCGTACAGCTTTCCGCAGCCGGGGTCTGGGGCGTGGCACTGGCCTGTTTCGGTCTGGCGGGGCCGTTGTGGCTGGCGCTCGGCTGCCTGGCGGTGGCCGGCGCTGCCGACACCGTGTCCGTCGTCACCCGCAGCGCCCTGGTCCAGCTGGAGACCCCGGACGCGTACCGCGGTCGGGTCTCCTCGGTGGAACACGTCATCGGTGTCGCGGGCCCCGAACTCGGCAACTTCCGCGGGGGCCTGTTGGCGTCGGTCACCTCTGCTCCCTTCTCCCTGGTCTTCGGAGGGCTGTCCGCCCTCCTGGCGATCGCCGTCGTGGCCGCGACCAACGCGCCCCTTCGCGCCTACCGCACACCGCCCGCCGCCAAGGAGCCGGCCGCCCCCGGGGCCGCCGACGCCGCGACGGCCGCCGGTTAGGCTTCCGGATTCACGTTTCACATCCAGCTCCGAGCCCGTGAGGGGTGGTCGGCCTCCCGCGCCGCCGACGACCCCTCACCGACCGTCATTCCTCGTCTGCGGGGGCTGTGCGGGTCCGCACGGTTTTCGGACACTTCCAAGCCGTGGGGGACTGAGCTACGCGCCATCCGGGGACGCATGAGGCGTGTCCTGTCCACCCGACCGGAAGGCACCGCCTGTGCCCTTCGCCGCCCGCACCGACGAGGAGAGGGCTGCCGCCCGACTGCGATTCCGTAACGACGGCTACGCCCCCTTGCCCGGCCTGCTCACCGTGAACGGCCTGGGCGAGGTACGGGCGGAGGCCCGGCGACTGGCGGAGATTGCCCGGCGCCGGGACTTCACGATGTCGTGCATGAACGACTCCCCCCGGCACATGACGACCCTCGGCGGCCACGACATCGCCCGGGAGTCACCACTGGTTCGCGAGCTGTACGAGAACCCGCTTCTGCTCGGTCTCGTGGGCGAGATCGCCGGCGAGCCACCCGTGACGGTGCCCGACCCGCTGGAACGGCACGTGCTCAACGTCCTCCATCAGCAAGGTGACACCCACGGCGCGCACACCGACGACTACCCCTACGCGCTGGTGCTCTTCCTGGAAGCGCCGCCCGAAGCCGCCGACGGCGGTCTGCTTCAGTACGTTCCGCAGGCCGGCTCACTGGCCGACCTGGACACCGACCAAGCACGCTCGGCCCATCACCGTGCCAGCGACGCCTATCTCCTGCGCAGCGACACCACGGCGCACCGTGTCACCCCTCTCACCCGGCCAGGTGTACGCCGCACGGTCCTCAACTTCGCCTACACCAACCGCTTCGCCGCCTCGCGCCCTACGCCGTCGGCACGTGAGCTGTACATGTGATGTCTTCGCGCAGCGCTTGGGTGGCATACGTTCCAGGGAGGGGGCACCGGCCACTCGACATCTCGTGGCCCGGTTCGGCCTCACCGGCGATCATCAGCGGATGACGTGTCTCATGAGACACCGGCGGCTGAGCGGCCTCCTACCGCCAAGTCACTGGCTTGCCGGCGATGGGCAGGCCGCACGGCACGCTCGCCGAGCGCGACCGGACCGGCGACAGCCGGGCCGACTTCAGTGACCGCTCCACCTTGATTGAAGAACTGAGAGACCCGCAGGCCCCTCTCGACGCAAGCGACGCCGACGCGAAGGTCCGGGCCGCCGAGCTGATCGGCCGGCTCGGCTTCGACACGGCGGACGTCGGCACCCTGGACGAGAGCTGGCGCTTCGAGCCCGGCGCCTGCCCCCGCATCTACCTGGCGGATCCCGACGTGCCGGCCGAGCGCATCATGCAGGCCCCTGCGGCACCGCTGCGCACCGACAAGCCGCAAGTGGCGTGTGCTGCTCACCGGCCGATGTGCGAGTACGGGACACGCCCCGGGGGGTCACATGAAGAGGGCCCGGTTCAGGCGGACGCCGTACTCCGCGTCGGGGTTGGTCGTGGCATCTCCGACCCTTTCCTGGATCGCGGCGACGGCGAGGTCGCGCCGCTTGGGCAAGCGGTCGGCCTCCGCTGCGGCCAGCGCGCCCGGCATCTCCTCGCGGGTGAGGTCGGTGCAGTAGCACGGCGCGCCCGGCTGCTGCCGCCACGAGTCCGCGAGGGTCCCGGCGTCGAAGGCGTCGAACCCGGTGTCCTCGACCAGTGCCATGGCCACCTGACGGTCCCGGTCGCGGTCGGCGGCGACGGGGATGGCGATGCGGTCCGGAGTGCCCGCGGGGCTGTCCTTGGCCGCGAACGAGTGGGAACCGATCGCGTTCCATGCCTTGGCGATCGGCCGGCCAAGCTGTTCGGTGACCCACAGGCTCTCGACCTGCCCGGCATCGATGGCTCCGATCCGGTCGTCCCGCGCCGGGTAGTAGTTCGACGTGTCGATGACGACCGTGTCGGCCGGTACACCGGCGATCAGCGGCGCGATCTGCGGAATGCGGTTCAGGGGAATCGAGAGGATCACGGCATCGACGTCCGCCACGGCCTCCGCCGCGGTGACCGCTCGCCCGCCCGAGGACAGCACGTCGGTCCCGATCGTGTGCGGGCCGCGCGAGTTGGCCACCTTCACCTCGTGTCCCGCGGCACTGAGCCGCCGGGTCAGGGTCTTGCCGATGTGTCCTACGCCCAAAATGCCGATCTTCACGGTTGATCTCCTTGCATCGAGTGGGGAATGGGGGGTGGTGGTGCGGTCGATGCGGCGTCGGCACCCAAATGACAAGGCGCTCGGTCACGCCTGACAGGGGGGAGGTGAGGGCTGTCCAATGGCGCGCCATCCGGGACGTTCGTTGCGGAAGGTCCTCACACCGGTCGGTTCCCCGCTATGGATACGAGGGGGCTTGGTCGCACCCGGGCACGCCTTCCGTCGTGGATGTCTCCCACCCGGTGCGCATGAGGGAAGCGAGTGCGTCGGGGGAAGATTCGTCGGCCATGGCGGCGCTGCGGGCCCAGGCGGTGGCCAGCGTGCTGAGGAACAGGTCACGTCCCCGCACCCAAGACTTGGCGACGCCGTCGCGCTGTGCCGCGTGGAGGAAGTCCTCGGTGGTCGTGACGAAGCCCTGGCAGGTGATCGCCAGCGGGGACGTGTCCTCGGTCAGTGCGGCCCGTAGAGGTTCGGGCAGGCCGTCGAACGCGGTCACCCATTCGCTCAGCGCCTGAAGCCACTGCGCGAGCGCGTCGCGGGAGTCGGCCACGTCGCGCCGGATGGCGTCCCGGCGGGCCTCCAGCTCTTCGTCGCGGGCCTGCAGCAGAGCGGCCAGCAGGGCCTCCCGGTTGGGGAAGTGCCGGTAGAGCGTGCCCGGGCCGACACCGGCCCGCTTCGCGATGGCGTCCATGGAGCCGGTGATGCCCTGCTCGGCGAAGAACTTTTCCGCGACCTGGAGGATGTGCGTGCGATTGCGCTGCTTGTCCGTCCGCTGCCGACGCCCGCCGGCTGCTCCTTCGCTCATGCCCTGCACCTCCCTCTGGAAATGCGGAGACCATCTCCGTATCGGCGTCCGCGAAACGGAGACTACCTCCTTATCGGGTCCGTCGCCACCGCCGGGAGTCCCACAGACATGGCCCCGGGGCCGTAGCCGGCCGCACCCACAACCTCCGGCTCCACGGCTCGGCCATCGCGCGGCGTAATTCCCGCGGCCTGGACCGGCTGGGTCAGGCGGCGCCGGCCACCCTCAGCCGCCACGATCGCCGCGACCGTGGTCTCGGCCGGCAACGGTCGTCGAGCAGGCCGGCAAGTACCTGGATCATGTTGTCGGTGCCAGGCTCACGGAGTGGGCGTCAGCAGTGCGTCGTCAGCCTCGTCATGCCGCACCCAGGCCCTCTCGCCGTCGGTGAAGAAGACCTCGCCGCTGAACGGGTCGGCCACGGCCGCCGCGCCATCGCGCAGTGCCACGTTGACGGACACCAGCATGTTGCCGACGGCGTAGTTGAGGGTGCCGCACAGGGGGTCCACCAACCACTGGCGCACCGCGTCGGCGGCACCTCGCTGACCGTCTTCCTCGCCGAGCACCGCATCATCGGGCCGTGCGGCACGGATGACGCCGAGGATCGCCTCCTCCGCCTCCACATCGGCGGCGGTGGCAAAGTCCCCGGCACCCTTCTCGATGCGGCTCAGCCGCCGTCCGTACAGGGTGCGGACCACGTGCGCGCCGGCCCGCGCCCCGGCTATGGCGACTGCAGCATCGTCGGAGCCCGCGTATGAGTCGGTCATGCCGTGCAGACTAGCGAGGCGAAGCCACCGCGCCGGCGAACCTTCCCGTTCAGAGCACTGCTGAGTGTCCGCGAGGAGCATCCGGGCCCCGGCGGACTGCTTCCGTGTCACCCTCGGCCGCGGTCAGCGGTGCTCCTTCGCGCTGTGCCCGTGCACGGCGGTCCGTGACCGAGCCGTAGTCGGTCAGGTGGACGACGGTCTTGACCTGCAACTTGGCGTTGGAAGACATCTGTTCGTTGACGCGGTACACGCGCAGCCGGTGCCGGACCAGAGCCCCGGCCGGCTCGATCATGGCCCGGCCGACCTCGCTGTCGCCACAGTCCGTCCGCACCGGAGTTCGCACAAGTGACTTCGTCGCCCGCGACCGCTCCGGTGTCCTCCGGCTCTACCTCGGTTACGGCAACGACAACTTCGCCCCGCGAACCGGTATCGGCGGCGGCTGGAACCCTACAGCCACCTGGTCAGTCCGAGTTGCAGCAGGCAGCGGCGGAGCCGAGGGCCCCGGCTGTGTGCCCGCCGGGGCGGTGTGTCAGAGGATGGCGAGCCGGTCCACCAGCAGCTCCACTCTCGGCTCGGCGTCCTCGGGCAGCAGTCGGCCCGCTCGGGTCAGGGTCGCCAGGCCGTGCAGGGCTGCCCAGAACACTTCGGTGAACATTGCCGGGTGGACGTCGTCGCCGGTGACCTCGCCGAGGGTTTCCAGCAGTGCGGCGAAGGCGTCCTTGAGCGGCTCGGGGGTGTCCTCCTGTGCGTAGGCCAGGCCGCCGTCGAGCTGGAACAAGGCGTCGTAGACCGCTGGGTTGCGTGCGGCGAAGTCGAGGTAGGTGCGGGCGAGGGCGGCGACCCGCTCGCGTGGGCCGTCCGCGGCGGAGGTCGCGGCACGTACCGCCGCGGCCAGCTCGGCGGCGCCCTCCAGGGCCACGGCGCCGATGATCTCGCGTTTGCCGCGGAAGTGGCTGTAGAGGACGGGCTGGCTGTATTCGATGCGCTCGGCGAGCCGGCGGGTGGTGACTGCGTCCCATCCCTGCTGCTCGGCGAGTTCGCGGGCCGTCGCCACGATGAGGCGTTCGCGCTCCGCCCGTTCGCGCTCCTTGCGTTCCTTTACCGACATGATTCGATCCTAGCACTGCTAGACAAGCGAGCGACAATAGTACTAGCGTTGCCTCATCGGCTAGCGACGCTAGCTTCTAGGGGAGGTCATCATGCTCAACGCACTCGAGGTGTTCACCACCGTGGTCGTCGGCCTGATGGTGGGGGTGGAGTTCTCCGTCGCCTTCATCATGAGCCGGATCCTGGACGCGCTTCCCGAGGACAGCCGCCAGCTCGGCCACGCCCACGGCGGCCGGATGCTCGGTGCCGTGATGCCGATCTGGTACATGGGCTCGGTCGCCCTCAGCGCGATCTGGGCCGTCGCCGGCCGGCACCACCACGGCGCCGGACTCGTCGTCACCGCCGCCGGACTGCTGCTCCTCAGCGTGGCCATGTCGATCCTGCTGCTCGTCCCGATCAACAACCTGAACAAGACCTGGACCCCCGAGAACCGGCCCGCCGACTGGAAGGAGCAGCTGCACCGCTGGAACCGCTACCACTACCTCCGCGTCGCCGTCATCGTCGCCGCGTTCACCCTGCTGGTCACCGCCCTCGCCTGACACGCGCGCAACTGAGGGACGAAGAGTGGGAGTTCATCGAGCCGCACCTGACGATCGGCGAGTACGGCTCCCTCCTACCTCAGGACCCTGTGGCAGCAGTTCGAGGGCGTGAGTAGGCACGAGAGTGTGGATGGACGCGAGAGACCGGCAACCGGAGGAGTGCAAGACCCTGCTCGCTGAGTCGGGAGTCCGATAGCAGGACCACGCCCCGGCCCCGTTCTCCGTCCTCTGTGACCGCGAACGGGGCCGCGTCGTCGGTCAGGGACCGGGCAGCCGGACCGGTGCCTGACTGCCTCATCGAATGCTCCCGTCGACTCATGCGCAGTGGGCGCGGCCGTACTCCCCATCGCAGGCATCCGTCCCATTCCGCACGCTGGTCCAGCCCTAGCTTCGTGTCAGGGCCTCGACCTCGGGAGGCATGCTGCCGCCCGGTTGGGCGGCAAGGAGCATGACCTCGTCCGAGGTGTACCGCATCGCAATGGCGATACGTGGATTCAGGCCGTCGACTGCATAGGCCGTGGTCGGTTCGGGCCCTGCGGCATGGTCCCCTGCGGCATCGTCGGCGTGGCCCGGCGTGTCATCACAGGGCGGGAACGTGGCGGTCCCGAGTGCTTCGCCAACGGTGAAGTCGACGTTGGCCACCTGCGTATAGGTGCGGCCACCGTACAGGGCAGCGATCGCACACGACCCTTCGGCCTCCCCGCCACCGCCCTGTGTCGTGCAGGCGGTCGTCAGTGCGGCCACGACCATGCCCGAATACCACGGCAGCCACCGCGACCGCCTCGACGTAGCGGCATTGCGTCGGCTTGACATGCTGATTCGCATCAGTGGGCTCCTCCTGGAGCGTGTGCGCTCCGTCTCACGGGTGGCGCCTGACCCGTGAGAGGCTCAAAACCCCGGGCGCGGCTCCCGATCCATTCACGACCATGACGGAGCTCAAGGCGAACTGGTTCGTTCCGCTTTTGACGACTCGGCCTTTCCGCGAGCTCCAACCGAGAGAACCTGGTACCCAACGGAGCTGTCCAGCACGGCTCGGACGTCGTGATCACGACTGCTACAGCCCGTCTTCATCTCAATCGCAAGGCAAGATCGCTTCGCCTGGACAAGATCTTCGCAGCGGGCGCCTGCGATCGCACACTCCGTACCGCCATGCCGGTTCAAGCTGCGACGTCGGCTTCAGGCCGGAGCGCGGGGCCGAGCAGCAGGCCCCCGTCCAGGACGAATTCCGAGCCGGTGGCGAACGACGCGTCCTGGGAGGTGATGAAGAGCAACAGGCGGGTGACTTCAGAGGGTTCGGCGAGGCGGGGGATGGCGAAGGGATCGGGCGAGTAGAAGTCGGCGATGGCCGGCTGGCCAGCGACGGTGGGTTCGTTGATCAACGGTGTGGAGACGACTCCGGGGTGGATGGAGTTGACCCGGATGCTGTCCCGTCCCAGCTCCAGCGCGGCCGTCTTGGTCAGCCCGCGCACGGCCCACTTGCTGGCGGTGTAGGGGGCGTAGAAGGCCGTGCCGATGTGGGCCATGGTCGAGGCGATGTTGACGATGCTTCCGCCACCGCCCCTGCGTATCGACGGGGCCACCGCCCTGATGCCGAGGAACTGCCCGGTGACGTTCACGCTGAAGGTGTGTTCCCAGGTGCGGAGTTCGGTGTGCTCGACAGGAGCCGCCGGGTTCTGGACCCCCGCGTTGTTCACCAGGATGGTGATCGGCCCGAAGTGGCCTTCGACTTCTCGTACCGCCGCCGCCCAGTCGTCCTCGCTGGTGACATCCAGGTGAACGGACAGAGCCCGATGACCAAGCCGAGCCACGAGTTCGCGGCCGGCGTCGTCGTCGCGGCCGGCGATGACGACGTTCGCGCCCTCGGCGTGGTAGCCCTGTACATGGCTGCTGCCCATGCCCCCACTGCCGCCCGTGACGATGACGGTCTGGCCCTCGAAGCGTCCCATGGTGCTTCCTTCCGGCTCGCACTAGAGGTGAGCCGAGTGACTCACCTCCTCTCTCAAGGTAGGGCGGGCCGCGAGGTGAGTCAAGTGACTCACCTCGCGGCGGCAGCCATACTGGAGGGCATGACGGCACAGCCTTCGGAATACCACCGGCGCGTGGCAGCGCAGAAGCGGACGGCCATCGTCGAGGCAGCGACGAAGCTCTTCCTCGACTCCGGCTACGACGGCACCTCGCTCGCCCGCATCGCCGAGGCGGCCGGAGTGTCGAGGGCGACTCTGTTCAAGCAGTTCACCACCAAGGCGGCCCTGTTCGAGGCGATCGTCACCGAATACTGGAAGGTCGACGACGAGGAGGCGCCCCTCCCTGAGCCAGGGAACCTCCGCGCAGGGCTCGAAACCATCGGACGCCGATACGTGGCCCTTCTCACCCAACCCGGCATGGCCGCCCTCTTCCGCATCGTCATCGCCGAGGTGCCGCGCTTTCCGGAACTCGGCGCGACCCAGTTCAAGCTCGGCAAGATGCCCTACTTCGAATCGGTCCGCAGCTACCTGGCAGCGGAGAACGCCGCTGGTACGGCCCGGCTTGACGATGCCGAGATGGCGGCGACCCAGTTCCTCGGAATGATCTCCAACTACGTGTTCTGGCCCCGGATGCTGCTCGCACGCTGGGAGCCCGACGACTCCGCCATCACCAACGCGGTCGACCAAGCGGTGCTGACCATGCTCGCCCGGTACGGCGCGCCGGGGGCCCACGACGCCTGAGACACCGGCGGCCCCACCGCTCAGCGCAACCACCCGACAGTCCCAGCCGCCAGGTGTACAACGCGGCGTTCAGCGCCGACGGGAGTTCACGCCCGGCGCCCCACGGGCAGCGAGGCGCCGGGCGCGAGCCGATGCCGCAGCGGAGAGCCGTTGCGACGACCCGTCTCGGGACCTCACACGCAGGTGTTGCCGTCGTTCCAGGTCTTGGTGGTGTTGCCCGGCAGTGCCTGCCAATGGACGACGGCGCACTGGAAGTTCTGCCGTGTCTCGTTGCCGACGGTGTACTCGTAGGACGTTGGGTATTTCATCCAGCCCGCTTCGCATCCCTCGTTGCACCAGTAGTCGCCGATGTCACCCCATACGGGCCATGCGCCGCTGCGAGGAGACCAGTAGACGGTCCCCTTCTCGAACTGCGTCCGGCGGCCGATCCCGTCGGGGTTGACCAACTCGTCAGTGAGCGGACAGCCGAGAGACCCCTCAGGGCCGCCCATGGCGAGGTACCGCTTCTCGATGTCGCCCAGTACCCGGTGACCGCAGTAGTCGCCGTCGGCCTGGGCGGCAGGCGAGGCCGACACCACGAGCGTGCCCACCAGCAGGGCGAGCAGGCCCACAGTGGAAGCCGCCTTCCTCGGCTTCCTGGTCCGGACGGTTCCCTGGATACGCGCCATGCGTCCTCCTTGTAGTCGAGTGAACGGATGCCACCCCTCTGCAATGGCGGTGGCACACGATCAGCCCAACGACGCACCCAGGGCAGGAGGCACGAAGTCACCGTCCCCTCGCGTGCGCGCGAAGCGAACCGCGCGCGAAGCGAACCGCGCGCGAAGCGAACGAGCAATCCCAGCGCTCTCTCAGCGCCCTCCCGAGTCCTCCCGCGTCGTCATGGGCCCGTGGGGCAGTTGCCCTCGGGGTTCGTCCCGGTGGCGGCCGCGCTCAGCGGTGCCGGTCGACGACGGCGTCGACGATGGCGGCCACTGCCGCGCGGTCGGTGGGGCGGAGGTCGACGGAGTTGTGGATGGAGAGCCCTTCGATCAGTGCGTCGAGGGCTCGCGCGGTGAGGGGGTCGAAGTGCCTTGCCAGCGAGTCGCGGCTGGCTTGCATCCAGGACCGCATGACGCTGCGCACCTCGGGGTGGCGGGTGGCGAAGGCGTAGAGCTCGTAGCTGAGCAGCAGGTTGCGGTCGGTTCCCCAGACTTTGCCGCAGATGATCTCGACGACCGCCTCCCGCGCCTCCCGGGGTGACTGCGCCGCCTCCAGGAGGGCCCCGTACCGCGTGGAGACGGACTCCGCGTGCCGGGTGAACGCGTCGGTGAGCAGGTGCTGCATGTCGTCGAAGTAGTAGGTGAGCGAGCCGAGCGGCACCCCGGCCGCGTCGGCGATCTTGCGGAAGGTCACTTTGATGGCGCCGTGCTCGGCGATGACGTCGAGCGCGGCGTCGAGGATGCGTTCGCGGCGCCGGGGGTCGTTGGGGCCGCGGGTGCTGCCTGTCATCGCCGTTGTCTGCCTTGTCTCCTCGGACATCCACTCGGTGTGTACATTTGTGCATACTCGGTGGGTGCGCGGACTCGTTGCCTGCCTGCCCATTCTGTCGAATGCCAGCGGAGCCCCTTCTTGATAGACCGCGCCGTGCCAGACCGCGCCGTGCGCCGACGCCGTCGTGCGCTGTTCCTGTTCTTCTTCCTCAACGGCATCGCGATGTCCTCGTGGGTCACGCGTACGCCGGACATCCGTGATCGCCTGGGCGTGTCCACCGGGCAGATGGGTCTGGTGCTGTTCGGGCTGTCGGTGGGCTCCATGGCCGGCGTCCTGTGTTCCGGCCGCCTCGTGTCGAGGTTCGGCACCAGGCCCGTGACGGCACTCGCCACCCTCCTGGTCGTCGCGAGCGTGGCCGTCATCGGGGTCGGCAGCGTCCTGGCCTCCGCGTCGCTGGTCACCGCCGGACTGTGTGTGTTCGGCCTGGGGATCGGGTCGGGTGAGGTAGCGATCAACGTGGACGGCGCCGACGTGGAACGGATCACCGACACGGCGGTTCTGCCCACGCTGCACGGATGCTTCAGCCTGGGCACGGTCATCGGCGGCCTGGCCGGGATGGCGGCCACCGCGGCGTCGTTCCCCGTCCACTGGCACCTGGCGGCAGTGGCCGTGCTGACGGCCGCGATCTTCGTGTACGCCATCGGCGCCGTCCCCGCCAGGATCGGAATCCGCGCCGTTCCGCGGGACTCCGAGGGGGCACGGCCTTCGAGGCCGCAGGTGTGGAGGGACCGCAGGCTCCTGCTGATCGGGGCCGTCGTTCTGGCGATGGCTCTCGCCGAGGGGGCTGCCAACGACTGGCTGCCGCTGCTCATGGTCGACGGCCACGGGCTCGACGCCGCAGCCGGCTCACTCGTCTACGTGGGGTTCGCGGCGGCGATGACCCTGGGGCGCTTCAGCGGCACGTTCTTCCTCAACCGTTACGGCCGCGCGGTCGTCGTGCGGGCCAGCGCGATCTCCGGCGCCGTCGGCCTGGTCCTGGTCATCTTCTCCGACAACGCCGTCGTGGCGGCGGGCGCCGTCCTGTTCTGGGGCCTGGGCGCGTCCCTGGGCTTCCCGGTGGCCCTGTCAGCCGCAGGCGATTCGGGGCCCGACGAGACCGCCCGCGTCAGTCTCGTGGCCACGATCGGTTACATCGCGTTCCTCGTGGGGCCTCCCACTCTCGGTTTCCTGGGCGATCACTACGGACTGCGTTCGGCGATGGTGGTGGTGCTGGCCTTCGTCGCCACCGCCATCCTCATCGCCCCTGCCGCCGGTCCTCGCACACGTGCTCCTGATTCCGTGCGCGCCTGACCGAACCTCCCCGGCGCCGACACTCCTTCCCGAATGTACGTGGAGCCTTGGCGCGCCCCCGCCCGCGGAACTCGCCCAGTACGGCCGAGCCAGAACACCGAGGAATGATCGCCTGCCCAGCCCACTTCGGCGAACCGAACCGCTCGGCCGAACCACGGCCGCGACGCCTGTCGGTGTCGTGGGGAGGGGGTGGCACGCCGGTAGGCTGCGTCGATCGGAAGTCGATCGGAGTTCACCTGTGAGTCGTCCACGCCTGGGGATCGCGGTCCTGACCATGGGCAACCGACCCGCCGAGCTGAAGGCGCTGCTGGAGTCGGTGGCACGGCAGACCCTGCCGGCCACGCGGATCGTGGTGGTGGGCAACGGCAGCCCGCTGCCCGAGCTGCCCGCGGGTGTGGACGGGGTGGAGCTGGAGGAGAACCTCGGGGTGTCCGGCGGCCGGAACGTGGCCATCGAGCACCTGCGGGCGTGCGGGGACGTGGACGTCGTCGTCGACCTGGACGACGACGGGCTGCTCGTGGACGACGGCGTGTTCGCGAAGCTGGCCTCGATGTACGAGGCCGATGAACGGCTGGGGATCGTGTCGTTCCGGATCGCTGACGAGCGGGGTCGCACGCAGCGTCGGCATGTGCCGCGCCTGCGGTCGAAGGACCCGATGCGGGCCGGGGAGGTGACGACGTTCCTGGGCGGCGGGCACGGGCTGTCGATGCGGATGCTGGAACGGATCGGTGGCTGGCCGGAGCAGTTCTTCTTCGCGCATGAGGAGACCGATCTGGCGTGGCGGGCGCTGGATGACGGGTGGCGGGTGGTGTACGAGCCGACGCTGCTGCTGCAGCATCCCTGGACGTCACCGGCCCGTCATGCGGTCTATTACCGCATGACGGCCCGCAACCGGGTGTGGCTGGCCAAGCGGCATCTGCCCGCGCCACTGGTCCCGGCCTATCTCGGGGTGTGGGCCCTGCTGACGGTGGTGCGGACGCGGTCGTGGGACGGATGGCGGGCCTGGGCGGGCGGGTTTGCCGAGGGTGTCCGTGAGTCGGGCGGGCCGCGGCGACCGATGCGGTGGGCGACCGTGGCCCGGATGACCCGCCTGGGCCGCCCACCGGTCGTCTAGGCGCGCTGTCCGGCCGCCTGGCGCAGCCAGCCGGGCAGTGCGGCGGGAGAGTGGAATTCGTCTCCGTCCTCGACGCCGATGGCGCTGCCAGCCCGAGACCCGTTGCATCAGGGGGTGGCGGCGTAGCCGCCCAAAGGGCCGCCGGGCGGCATCTGCGTCTCCAACAACCTGAGTGCCGGGGAAGTGTCCGGATACTACGACTATGACCGCCTGCGCCGATGGTTCCGCAGGCGCGGCGTCCGCCACCGCAAAGCCCGCAAAGGAATCGCGTCTTGGCAACCGTTCGCCCGCCACCGATGGGCTGTCGAAAGGACCGGTTCCTGTCAGTGGGAGGATCCGACACTGCTGACCCAGACACGGAAGGGCCTGACCTCCGGGTCGGTCTCGGTCTGCGCTGAGAGACAGTCCGGCCAGGCGATGAAACCTGGCTCGCTGTCGGCGAGAAATCTCTCGACTATCGGAGCGAGGTCGTCGGAAGGCTTATAGGTACCGCTGAAGGGCAACATATCCGGGGGCACAGAACCGGTCGAGCACCGGAGCTGACCTGCCTGTTGGTCGTGCCACACGTAGAACGTCGCCACCCCGGAGACCCCCAACTGGCTAATATGTTCCCGGATGGCAGCAGCGGTCCGCTCGAAGGCAGCCACGACCTCGGCGACGGACAACGAAGCTTGTCCCCGTCAGTTGCACCCAGCGACCAGGTGTTGGTCGCCCACTCCACCCGCCGGTCAGCCGGCTCCAGTACCAGAGGCTCGTCCGCCACCTCAGCGATCCACGTCAACAGCACCACAGCAGTATCGTGCAGTTCTCACGGGGCCGCGCGCAGTCACCTCTCCTTACGATGTAGTTGTCATGAGACAAATAAAGGAATCGACCATACCGCCATGAACAGACGGGCTGGGTCGAACAATGGGGGCGGATGGGGCAGTTCAACTGCCTCGGAGTTGGCCTGAAATAGGCGGTGATGGTGGGCTTCAGGTGTCGAAGCGCGCCGAACGGAGAGGTTTCGGACACGACCACTGCCGTGGTGGTCGCGGCGGCTCCCGGCCTGGCTATGACGCCGAAGCCGGAGTTGCCCGAGCCGGAGAGTCCGTGGACGAAACCGACGAAGATCGAAACCGACACGTTCCTCTACGCCGTGGGTGGTCCGGTGAATCGCGTACCCGCATGGGTAAAGGCAGCCTTGTCGGTAACGTTCGGGATCGCCCTGCCGGCTACGCCGCTTTGTGGTGGCGCCACCGCCGTAGCGGCACCGCTGGCTGACCAATCCGGTGACCTCTGGCGAAGGGCGGCAGGCTGGGTCCAGCATCCAACTGCCGCCGTTCCTCTGCTCAACTGCTTGGCTCTGCACGAGCGGGATGTCCTTCGCCGGCGAGCGGAGCGGGGACGGGAGGAGCGGGAGTCAGGGGCGGATGAGGGCCTTGAGGACCTGGCGGTCGGCCATCGCCCGGTAGGCGTGCGGCGCCCGGTCGAGGGTGAACTCCTGGTCGAAGACGCGGCCGGGGGTGATGGTGCCGTCCAGGACGTCGGGCAGCAGCTGCTCGATGTAGGCGCGGGCGGGGCTGGCGCCGCCGGTCAGGGTGATGTTGCGCATGAACTCGGCCGGGCCGATCGGGCCCTGCTCGTACTGGGGGACGCCCAGGCGGCTGATGGTGCCGCCGTCCAGGACGGCGCCGAGCGCGGTGTCGAGGGCCGGGCGGGTGCCGACGGCCTCGACGACCTTGTCCACGCCGCCGGTCAGCTCGCGGATGCGGGCGATGCCCTCCTCGCCCCGCTCGGCGACCACGTCCGTGGCGCCGAACTCACGGCCCAGGCCGGTGCGGGCTTCGTGGCGGCCGGCGAGCACGATCCGCTCGGCGCCGAGGCGCTTGGCGGCGATCACCGCGCACAGTCCGACCGCGCCGTCGCCGACGACCAGCACCGCATCCCCGCGGCCGATGCCGGCGGTGACGGCGCCGTGGTGGCCGGTGGTCATCACGTCCGACAGCGCCAGCAGCGACGGCAGTAGTGCGGAATCAGCCGCCACCGGCAGCTTGACCAGGGTGCCGTCCGCGTGCGGGACGCGGACGGCTTCGCCCTGCCCGCCGTCGACGCCGTCGAAGCCGTACCGGCCGCCGTTGCGGCACGAGATGTGCAGGCCCTTGGCGCAGTAGTCGCAGGTGTTGTCGCTGTAGGTGAACGGGGCAACGACCAGGTCCCCCCTCTCCAGGCCGGTCACCTTCGCACCGGTCTCCTCGACGACGCCGAGGAACTCGTGGCCCATGGGGCGGCCGGTGCCGGTGACGGGCATCGACTGGTAGGGCCACAGGTCGCTGCCGCACACACAGGAGGCGACGATGCGAACCACGGCGTCGGCGGGCTGGACGACCTTCGGGTCGGGTCGGTCCTCGACGCGGACGTCACCGGCTCCGTACATCATTGCTGCACGCATCAGGGGTTACTGCTCCAAACGGGGTTCGTACTGAGGGCGCGACGGATGTCAGCGTTCGAGCATCCGGGCCTGAGCCTCGGTGTGGGTGTCGCCGGCCGGGGGCGGCAGGCTGGAGAGCCGGTCGAGCTGCTCGGCGGTGAGCGTGACCGTGTCAGCGGCGGTGTTCTCCTCGACCCGGCTGACGCGCTTGGTGCCGGGGATCGGGGCGATGTCGTCGCCCTGGGCGAGCAGCCAGGCCAGCGCCACCTGACCGGGTGTGGCACCCGCCTCGTCGGCCAGGGCCTTGACCTCGTCGGCCAGCGCAAGGTTGCGCTGGAAGTTCTCGCCCGTGAAACGCGGGTTGCCGCGACGGAAGTCGTTCTCGTCGAACTGGTCGGTGGAGCGCACGGTGCCGGTCAGGAAGCCGCGGCCCAGTGGGGAGGACGGCACCAGGCCGATGTTCAGCTCCCGCAGGACGGGTAGCACGCGTTCCTCGATCCCTCGGGTGAACAGCGAGTACTCGGACTGCACCGCGGTGACGGGCTGGACGGCGTGGGCCCGGCGGATGGTGTGCGGACCGGCCTCGGAGAGCCCGAAGGCACGCACCTTGCCCTCGTCGATCAGCTCCTTGACGGCGCCGGCGGTCTCCTCGATCGGAGTGTTCGGATCGACGCGGTGCTGGTAGTACAGGTCGATGTGGTCGGTGCCCAGGCGCTTGAGGGAGCCCTCGATCGCGGTGCGGATGTTGGCCGGGGAGGAGTCCAGGTTCCACGCGCCTTCGCCGGCGTGCGAGACCAAGCCGAACTTGCTGGCCAGCACCACCTTCTCCCGGCGGCCCTTCAGCGCCCGCCCGAGCAGCTCCTCGTTGATGTAGGGGCCGTAGATCTCGGCGGTGTCGATCAGCGTGACGCCCAGCTCAAGGGCCCGGTGCACGGTCCTGATCGACTCCGCGTCATCGGTGCCCGAGCCGGTGTAACCGTGGGACATGCCCATCGCACCCAGCCCTATCCGGGAAACCTCCAGGTCACGCAGCTTGATGTACCGCATCTCGCCCTCTTCCGATCATGGTGTTGCCCGGTCTCTCGCTCTCGTCCGGCCCCAGACAGGCCGCGCTTGCCGAAGTTCGGCGGCGCAAGAGGCCGGCGTCTTCCCCATTCACCTTCGCCCGGGTTGCTCGGGTGTGGCAGGGCGGGCTCTTCAGGGGTAACGGCAGGGCCCCCTCCCGTCTGCGGCGCGGCTGCCCGCCGGGTGAAAATGGGGTCATGGCATCCCAGAGCGCGAACAGCGAGGGCGCCGAGCTGGGCCGCTTCCTGCGCGCCCGCCGCACCCAGACCAGCCCAGACCATGTCGGCCTCACGGTCGGCGCCGGCGTCCGTCGCACCCCCGGCCTGCGCCGCGAAGAGCTGGCCACCCTCGCCGGCATCAGCATCGACTACTACGTACGCCTGGAACGCGGCAAGGAGACCCGGCCCAGCCCGGCCGTCCTCGACGCGCTCGCCCGCGCTCTGCACATGGACGACCAGGAGCATCAGCACCTGCGTGAGCTCGCCGCGCGTGCGGCCCGCTACGCTCCCGAACCGCCCCCGGCCCCCAGCCGCTCCGTGCGTCCTCACCTGAAGCTGCTGCTGGAGTCACTGCGTCCGAACCCCGCCTACGTCATCAGCCGCAGCATGGACCTGCTGGCCTGGAACCCCGGCGGCCTCGCCCTTTACGCGGGACTGGAGGACTGGCCGGCCAAACACCGCAATCTCGCCCGCTATCTCTTCCTCCACCCCGCAGCCCGCGACCTCTTCACCGACTGGGACCGCCAGATCACCGCCTGCGTCGCCCGCCTGCGCGCCACCGCCGGCACCGCCCCCGATGCCCCGGACCTGACGAACCTCGTCGGCGAGCTGCTCCTCAAGAGCCCCGACTTCGCCCGGCTGTGGGAACGCTACGAAGTCACCGGCCGCAAGCCCGCGCAGAAGACCTTCCACCACCCCCGCGTCGGCACCGTCACGCTCACCTCCCAGTCCATGCAACTGGAAGGCACCCCCGGCCAGCGCATCGGCGTGTACACCGCCGAACCCGGCACCCCCGACCACGACGCCCTGCTCCTGCTCGACACGACTACGCCCGCAGCCGCGCCGAGCCACCAAGCCCCGCACACCTCGCCCTGACCGCTGCCCACACACAGGGGGCGAGCTCAAGTGGTCAGAGCATTACTGCTGATCTCCTGAACGTCGCAGGTCGCGAAAATCATGGCAGGGACTCCGCCGCAGTAAATCCGGTACCTACTGCGGCAGTTGCGAATGCGTCTCCGCGGTTGAGCATCCGCCCGCATGCGGTTCTGCTAGGGAAGCAGATCTTCCGTCACGGGCAGGCACTCGGCGAGCAGGCCGACGACGTCGCGCCAGGCTCGCTGCGCGTGCTGCGGGTGATAGCCGACGCCGGGGACCGTGGGGTGGTCCACCGGCGGATGGTGGAAGGCGTGCAAGGCGCCGCCGTAGACCGTGAGGCGCCAATCGACGCCTGCGGCCTGCATCTCGGCGGTGAACGCGTTCCGTTGTGCGGGCGACATGATCGGGTCTTCCGATCCGACGCCGGCCCACACCGGGCAGCGAATGCGCGCTGCCTCGCCCGGTCGGCCCGTGGTCAGTGCGTTGACTGTCCCGATCGCGCGCAGGGTGACGCCGTCGCGCCCGAGTTCCAGCCCGACGGCGCCTCCGGTGCCGTAGCCGATGGCGGCGATCCGGTCGGGGTCGGCCCGCGATTCGGTGCGCAACACGTCGAGCGCCGCGTGGCCGATGCCCCGCATCCGGTCGGGATCAGCGAGCAGCGGCAGGCAACGGGCCAGCATTTCCTCGGGCTCGCACAAATAGCGCCCGCCGTGAAGGTCGAAGGCCAGCGCTACGTATCCC
This sequence comes from Streptomyces sp. NPDC042336, assembly GCF_055581985.1. Classification (NCBI taxonomy): domain Bacteria; kingdom Bacillati; phylum Actinomycetota; class Actinomycetes; order Kitasatosporales; family Streptomycetaceae; genus Streptomyces; species Streptomyces sp. NPDC042336. The sequence continues at coordinate 97,877 of NZ_JBVJEA010000020.1, forward strand.
AGCTCGGCGAGAGCATCGGCCCGGCGGCGCTCGACGTCGCTGAGCCCCATGCCCTCTGGTCCGAGCAGCACCGCGGGCCGGCGGTCCCTACCGGCCGGGAGCGCGAGGTGCCCGATCATCGTCAGACCGTCGGCCGGATACTCGACCGTACGCGTCGTAATCGTCGTCATGAGACTGGACTGTAGTGATCGCCGAGCCCGGTCCGGCCGGTGTTCTGCCGCTGGCAGAGCAGCGTAGGCGTCACTCTGGAATACCGGACGGGCCCGGCGCTACCGGGGAAGCACGTGCAGGTGACCCGGGACGCAGAGCGAGGCACACCTTTTCGATCACCTTGCGCGTGAGGGGCTTGGCCAGCTTGATCCCGCGCATCGTCCTGAGCGTCGTCGTGCACAAGGAACCCGTCGACGTCGGCCGCATCGCCGCCTGGCCCTCATCATCGCGGCCGTGGCCCTCGCACGGGCCACGCCGACGGAGTGACGATACGCGGACGACGTTATACGGGGAGTCCTGGGGTACTCGCCTCATCGTGCCGAGGGCTCTGGCCGGACCTCAGCCCTTGGCAGCAACGATCGCGACAGAGAGGGAAGTTCTCAGATGAGCACGGTCAAGGAAGCGGTGGACGTGCAGGTTCCCGTGCACACCGCCTACAACCAGTGGACCCAGTTCGAGGAGTTCCCGCACTTCATGGAGGGGGTCGAGGAGGTCAGGCAGCTCGACGAGCGGCACAACCACTGGATCACCCAGGTCAGCGGTGTGAAGCGCGAGTTCGATACCGAGATCGTCGACCAGCTCCCCGACGAGCGCATCACGTGGCGTACCACCACGGGTGACACCAGTCAGAAGGGCACGGTCCGCTTCCAGCGCCTGGACGACACGCACACCCGGGTCGAACTCGTCATGGACGTCGAGCCCACCGGCGTCGCGGAGAAGACCGGCGACATGCTGGGAGTCATCGACCGCCGGGTGAAGGGCGACATGCAGCGCTTCAAGGAGTACATCGAGAAGCGCGGCGACGAGTCCGGGGCCTGGCGCGGGCGCATCAGGCCGGGTGAGTGACCCCGCGGCCGTCCCGCGTCTCACCGGCCGAGCGACCACACAATGCGGGTGGGCCCGCCCCTTCGGCAAGGGGCGGGCCCACCCGCGTGTCCAGGCAGCGCCATCAGGACGAAAGCTGCGCCGGGCCCGGCCTTCCTCCCTCCGAGACCCCCCTTGCGGCAGTGGGATGGGGGAAACAACGCCGTGGCAACCGATCGTCACTCCTCGAACGGCGTGGCGAACAACATGTCCTCGACCGTGGGAACCGCGAAATCAGCTAGGTGACGACGGCCGACCTCTGCGAAGGGGTGCATCACCACCGACGTCGGATTCCCGCGGCAGATCGAGAGGATGGTGTTCACGGCGTGCTGCTTGAAATCCTCCCTGGGGAAGGCGGCGAGTATGTCCTCCAGGGCGTCGGCAGGAATTCGCTGAAGGCCTTGCCCGGCGAAATCGACTGCGGAGCCGACGGAGACCATGGCGATCTCCGGCCTTTTCCGGCTGGCTATGCTACTGCTGGTATGCAGGGCGATGGCGTCCCAGACGACTGCAACCCGGTCCTCCGGCACACCCTGTTTCCTGAGGAACCTCTGCGCGGCGTCGGCACCCCCGACTTCGAAGCGTTCGCCCGGTACCTGGTAGGTCTCCAGCAACCCGAGGTCGTGCAGGACCGCGGCGACGAAGGCCAGCTCCCGGTCGTAGCGGACACCTTGGCGCTCGAAGAGCACAGCACTGTAGAGGTACGTCCGCATGACGTGGTTGAAAAGGGTCACGGAGGACGCGCTCCGGGCGAATCTCACGGTTTCCCGTGTCAGATCGGTGTTAGGGATACGAATTCCCGCGACCGATGCCGGCAGCGCGTGGTCCCGGGAAATCGACCTACTGTCACCCTGTGCCGCAACGGCGGAGGGAGTGGAGATCGCTGCGGCGAGCAGGGAGGCCGCACCGACCGCGGCAACACCCGTGCTGCTTCGTAGCACTGACCGCCGGGTTACGTCGCTTGCGGCATCGTGGTCGCTTCTTTCAGACATGCGAGTTGCCTTCTCTTCAGTGGTGCGGACATGAAGAGCCTATGGAGGGCATGAAGGAGTTCGACAGTGGGGTGAATGACAACGACCGCTTGGTTAGTGCCAGATGACGAACTTCTGGATGGCTTGGTCGGGCGTCAGGTGGTGGACTTCTCCTTGAGATTTCGGGAGAACGCCGTCGCGGACGCGCGCGACGCCTGTTCCACGATGCTGATGCCGACCTCCTGCGTGCTGCAGCCGTTGAGAAGTACCGCCATCAGGTAGACGTGCCCCTCATGCTGTATCCGACCGATGCTGTTGACGTCCCACTTCTTGGTCTGAGTCCGCTTGAGCCACCCGTTCTTGAGTGCCGTCGTGCCCGAGTCGGCTGCCGCAGACACGCCCCAGGACTGGCTGCCCACGACGTGCCGCATCAGGTCCTGGATGTAGGCACGCGACGCCTCACTCAGGGGCGACTTGTCGCCGAACACGGACTGAAGCAGGCGTATCTGGTCTTCCGCTGTGGTCTGGGTGATGCCCCAGACGGTCCCTTCACCGCCCTGTGTCTGGGACAGGCCGAGCCGTTCGTTGGCCGCGTCGAGCCCCGGAGCACTGCCTATCCGAGTCCACAAGGCACTGGTGGAGTTGTTGTCGCTCTTCTGGATCATGGCAGCGGACTGGGCACGCTCCTCGGTGCTCAACTTCCGCCCCTCGTCCTGGGCCTGGAGCAGCAGGGTCGCCAGGATGTCCACCTTCACGATGCTGGCGGTGTCGAAGGCGTCGTGTCCGTACGTCGCCATGGCACCGCTGTCGACGTCCAGCATGGCCACGGACATCCGGTTGGCGCCGAAGAGTGCGGTCACGGAGGCCAGAGCCGGTTCGAGATCGAAGGACTCCTGTGCCGGGGTGGGCGACGGCAGCGGTGTCGGTGCGTCCGCAGGCGCCTCGCCTGCCTTCGCCCGGGCAGAGGCGGCCGGTGGGGCCGGAGCCTTCGCCCGGGCGGGCGTGGACGACTCACCGGAGTCGCTCCCGGTGACGGCATAGGTGGTGACGCCGCCGATGAGGACCACGACCGATGTCACGGTCCACGTTATGCGGCGGCGCCTGGCCCTGCGGCGGCGTCGTTGCTCCCGGCGGGAGCGGCCGCGTCGCCGAACAGGTGGGTTCTCATGCACGGGGGAGATGATAATCGAATCGAAGTTCGAGATTCTCAAGTGTCTCGGCGGTGTGTCCACTCCCGGGCGTCGGCCCTTTCGAGGTCGGTCAGGGTGCCCCTCCGGGGCGTGGTCACAGGTGCCGCGAGGACAACAGTCCTCAAGGACGCGCTTCGTCGCGTGAACGAAGCGTAGTCCCGCCCGGCCGGGCGGGAGTTGAAGGCGGTGACCAAGGTGCGTCAGCCGGGTACACCAGGGGTGGAGGACTGCGGGAGCCGGAGGTGAGCGGGTGCGGTGGAGCCGGCCGTCGGCGGGCCCGGGGTGCCGCCAGGACGTCCGCCCGACGACGTTGCGGCGTCGGTAGGCGGCCCGGTCGAGCCGGCAGAGGCTGTCTCCTTGGCGGATGCGGCCGTTGATCTGGTCGATCCGCTCGGAGATGGCCGCCTTGATGCCGCGTCTGCGCAGGTAGGAGCGGATCTTCGTGGACGAGTAGCCCTTGTCGGCGACGACCCGCTCGGGCCGGGTCCTGGGCCGGCCGGGACCGCACCGCGCGATGCGGATACGGGCCAGGACCTGCTCGAACTGGGTGCAGTCGTTGACGATTCCGGCGGTGATCGGGAGGCGAGCGGCCGGCCCTGCCCGTCGCAGGCGAGATGGATCTCTGTCGTCAGCCCGCGCGGGACCGCCCGAGCGCCTCGCCCGGCCGGGCACCCCCCTCTTTCGGGCCCCGGCCGCGTGCTGGTGTGCTCGCACGGCCGTGGAGTCGGCACACGTGACGGTCCAGTCGACCGCACCGACGGCATCGCAGCGCTGCTGGACGTGGGCCAGGAGCCGGTCCCAGGTCCCGTCGGCCGACCAGCGGCGGAAGCGCTCGTAGACCGTCTTCCACGGCCCGTACCGCTCGGGAGGGTCCCGCCAGGCCGCAACCGTGGACAGCGTCCACAGGACCCCGTTGACCACCTGACGGCGATCGCGTACCGGTCGGCCCATCCGCGGCGGAGCCAGGAACGGCTCGATCACCGCCCACGACTCATCGGTCAGCTCATGACGACGCACCACGAATTACCTTGACGACAATCCTGCGGCACCCCCTGCTAGCGGCCAGTTGACCGATTGTGAGGGATTCCCTACGAGATCCGAGTGAGATCCATGATCCAGTTGGTGCGCCAGGTGGTTCCGCCGTCGTATGAGAACGCCTGCTCCCACCGTGGGGTTTCGAGATCGAGGGTCGTCCATTTGAAACGGACTTTGACCTCGTGCCCGCCCAGGACGTCCTCGCAGAAGAACTGGCCGACGCCGTGGGCGAAAGAGCCCTCGACATAGGGGTCCAGGTGCCCGGGTCGGCCGCTGGAGGCCCACCAGATCCGCCACACCTTGGCCTCCGGATCGAACTGTCGCAGAGTGAACCCCTCGAAGCCATCGGTCCAGATCCGGTCGATATGGCCCAGACCGCCGAGGATCGGCTCTGCGGCAGCCGTCGCATCGAAGTCGATCCACTCCTCGCAGGTCGGATCAGTGACGTCGACCAGCTTGTGGTTGTGTACCCGCCAACGGCCGAAGATGAAGTCGAAGTCGGATCGCCCGTCGGCGGGCACGGCGGAACTCACAGCGAGGGCTCCTGAGAATCAGCACTGCCTTCGCGGTTCGGGCAGTGGCGGAAGCCGAGAACAATACTGTCTGTCGCCCGCCGGAGGGCTACATCTTGATCAAGGAATCGTCACGGAACGTGCCGGCGATGTGGAGTCCAGCGAGGTAGATGGTGGCGGTCTTGTCGTAGCGGGTCGCCAGGCCGCGCCATCGCTTGAGCCTGTCAATGCACCGCTCGACGGTGTTGCGCCGCTTGTACGCCTCGCGGTCGAAGGTCGGCGGACGGCCACTGAGCCGGCCGCGTTGCCTGCGGTTCGCGGCCTGGTCCGCGGCTGCGGAAGGAAATGGCCCAGCAGTAGGCCCGATGCCATGCCACTTTGGAGAGCCTGTCCATTGATGCGGGGCTGACGTCGCGTTTTACGTCGTGCCGTTGACCACCGACCCCGCATTCGCATGGGACTGGTTGCCCTAGACCCGGTGACGGTTGCCGTGGACTTCGCCCGCTGGCCGTCGGCTAGCAAGAGGGCGACAGCTTCGGTCTTGTCGCTGCCGGCTTGTCAGTGGCTCCTGGCACCATGCGCGCATGGACCCACAGAGCAAGGAGAAGAAGACGCTGTCGGCGTTCCTCGCGGCGCAGCGAGCCAGCGTGCTGGCCATTGTCGACGGGCTCGACACGCAGGCACTGAGCACGCCGGTCCTGCCCTCCGGCTGGACGCCTCTCGGACTCATAGAACATCTGGGGCACGCGGAGAGGCACTGGTTCCAGGAGGTCGTCACCGGAGCGGCCGAGCCGTTGCCGTGGCCCGATGACCATGCCCCACTGACGACACCGCGAGCGCCGGAGGTGGTTTTCGCCTTCTACGACGACCAGTGCCGCCGTTCCGACGCCGTGATCGCCCGCACTCCGTTGTCGGCAGTCCCGCGGGGTCGTCACCCTGAACCCATGGGGGACGAACTCGCCGACCTGCGCGGGATCATCCTTCACGTTGTGGAAGAGACCGCCCGACACGCCGGCCATCTGGACGTCTGCCGCGAACTCCTCGATGGGCAAACGGGACTCGGACCTCGCTGAGCACCGGACCGTAGCGCTGACCGGCACCAGGCTTTCACTGTCGATACAGCCCTAAGGGGGCGGCCGTGGGGCGGCTCCGGGTGGTGGCGCGGGGCTGGCGCGCGGTTTGGTGGGTGAGGAGGAGCGGCGTGTCGGGGGAGTCGTGGAAGTCGAACGCGTCAGGGTCGAGGCCCGTGTCTGTGTGTTCCGAGCACGTCGCTGAGCGGTAGAAGCTTCATCATGCCGTGCTCCTTGCTGCCGCCGGATGCCCGGAGCAGGGGCGCACGAGCCTCCGTCGCGGTGTGGAGCGCAGGGCCCGCGGCGCGTGCTGTCGAGGTCGGGTTCCAGGGCGTCGCGGACAGGGTTCGGGTAGGCGACGTGGGAGGCAGCGGCCGTCTGGTGAGTCTCTGTTGTGCTTTGCCCTGTCCACCGCATCACCTACGACACCAACGGTTGGTTCATGGCGTCTCAGCCGCCCTGCCATCCTCTGAGATGTCCCTATCGGCCGTAGGGCGGGCAACAACCTTCGCTCCTCGGAGAGTGCCCTCGCGCCGGACGGCGGAGCACCTGGCATCGCTGTCGGTGGCAGGCCACTTTTCCGTAGCTCCGTAAGCGGAGGGCCAGACCTTTGATCGGCATCGGGATTCGTCAACTGGTTGGCGAGTGGGATTCCTCTGTGGGTGACGGTGGGATTGAGTCGCGAGGTCTGCGGCCTGCCGTTCCGGCGGCAGAGGCGCCGGAACGGCAGGCCGCGTCAAACGCCTAGTTTCGGCTGATTTCAGATGTTGATCGTCATAGTCCGCCGTTGGGTGGGCGCCTGGCAGCCAAAGAAACCGGCCGTCACATTGCCTCGGAAAGGGAATGCCCGTATGGCTGACTGGCTCAAGATCAACGGCGGTCTCACCCAGATCGCGGTCGGCTCCAGGACCAACGTCTGGGGCGTCAACGCCAACGGCAACATCTACACGTACACCAACAACGATGCCGGTCCGTGGCTGCAGATCCCCGGTTCGGCCGTCGACATCGGGGTCGGCGCGGACGGTACCGTCTGGCACGTCAACAGCGCGGGAGGCATCTTCCGCTACACCGGAGACCAGCCCAGTTAAACCGGGCTCTCCTCATCACAGGGGTCCCCCAGCCCACCAGCAGGGGGCCCCTGCTCTCCCGCCACGCCCCCAAGGACTCGGCACGGCAGCCCGGCAGGGCAAGCCGACGGGCATGGGTGCAGCCCGGTGCAACGGCGAGGAGGACGGCGGCGGGGAGGAACGAGCCCCGGCCCCGGTGGCCAGCCGGTGAAGGGCGTGGGCCCGAAACGGCCCCACGCGGCAAAGACAGCCAGGGCGAGGTAGATCAGGTCGCCCGTGATGGTGGCTCTCTCGCCACGGTGCAGGCGCATGGTGACCGCGCAGGCGAAGAGCAGAACGAGTCCGGTGGCTGTCAGCGGCACCAGCGCCAACGCGATGTCGAGCACTGCGGGAAGGATCAGACTGGCCACAGCCAGTAGCTCGACGGCGCCGATGGCCTTGAGAACGCCGAGGCTGAACTCCAAGATCCACAGCGCGACGTTCATCAACTGCCTGATCGAGGACTTCCGCCCCGAGACAAGGCAGCGACTGGGCCTGCGACATGCCCGAACCCAGACAGTGGGGCGGACGGCGGTACCGCCCTCGTCGTCGGGGAGTCATTTGAAGCGGTGTGTCAGCCGCCGTCGCCAGGGGGCAGTTGCGGACCGCTACCCGCACGCTGTCTCCTCTCGGCCTGTCCCCGGCTGACGTCCTGAGCGGGCTGGACCACCACGCCGAAGACCTCGAAGCCCCGTTCGCCACCTGCATATACCTCACCTGCCAGCCGGCCTCGGGCCTCTGCGAGTTCGCCTCCGCCGGTCACCTGCCGCCTGTCGGTCAGCGCGCCGCCGGGTGACAGCGAGACGGGCGGGAAGGCCGACCAGGGGCAGTCCTCCGGCCCCGCCGACCACAGACATCGGACGCGGTGAGTCGCCTTCGCGCAGGCCGAATTCCTCCCCCGGTTGCCGGTGAAGGAGAACGGTGTCTTGCTGGAAACAGGGGCAAGCCCGATGGGAGCGGAAGTGCCGACGGGCCGTTCCGGGGCGCCGTGCGGCCACCTGCGGAAAGGTTCGCCAATGATCACGCTGCTGACCGGCGCCACCGTGTGGGACGGGCTCGACGACAGGCCCGCCGGAGTCCGCGACATCCTGATCGAGAAGGGCAGGATCTCCAAGATCGCCGAGAAGATCACAGCACCCAATGGGGCCGTGGTGATCGACCTGGCCGGGCACACGGTGACCCCCGGGTTCATGGACTGCCACACCCACGTCACCGTCACCCCGGCGATCTTTCCGGTCCTGACCCGCTCAGCCGCGGCGACCGCACTGGCGACCATCCCGGTGCTCAAGGCGATGCTGCTCAACGGGTTCACCACCATCCGGGACCTGATGACCGCCGACACCGGGTACAACACCCTCGATCTGCGCGACGCGATCGCCGCAGGACGGATCGAGGGACCGCGCATGCTGGTGGCCCCGCACCTGATCTCCGCGCGGGGCGCACACGGCGACTTCTCCGGGGCACTGGACGACCAGTACCAAGGCCGGACGCGACCGATGGAACTGGCCGCTGCCGACGGCTGCGACGAGATCCGCAGCCGAGTGCGCACCGAGATCCGCGCCGGCGCCGACTGGATCAAGTTCGGTGCCACCGGCGGGTTCTCCAGTCCCTCGGACGATCCGGCCCAGACGACCTACAGCCAGGAAGAGATGGACGCCCTGGTCGCCACCGCCCGCGATCTGGGCCGCCACGCCACCCCCCACTGCTACGGCGACGAAGGGGTGCGCCGGGCGGTGCACGCCGGGGTGCGCAGCATCGAGCACGGCAACCTCGCCACCGCCGACACACTGCAGATCATGATCGACAAGGGTGTCTACCTGGTGCCGACTCAGTTCACCACCCTCGACGACGCCCGCCACGTCGATGACGACGCCTTCTGGGCAGGCCAGCCTGCCTTCAAGCGCCGCAAGTACAAGATTCACCAGAAGGCTCTGCTGGACGGCGCGGACCATGTCGCGAACTCCGACGTCAAGATCGCCTTCGGGACCGACGCCGGCATGTTCCCGCACGCTGAGAACTGGAAGGAGTTCCCCACCATGGTCTCCACCGGCATCACCCCCGCTCGCGCCCTGAAGGCCGCGACCAGCGTCGCCGCCGAACTCCTCGAGCTCGACGACCTCGGCGTCCTCGCACCGGGCAGGACCGCCGACATCATTGCCATGCCGGGCGACCCGTTCACCGACATCGACGTCACCGGCCAGGCCGACTTCGTCATGAAGGAAGGCGTCGTCCACAAGCGACCCTGAGCGGGAAGTTGTCTCAGCGGACTCGCCGTCTCCCGCCGGAAGGGCAGGAAGTTGACGACACCGGCGTCCTCAGGCACGGGTCTCACGTGGGCACTGCCGCCGTATCTCTCCATGGAGGTACGCCCTCAGGGCGTGGGTCGTCCCGTTCATCTCCGGGATCATGGAAACCACCTGGGCGTCGACCATGGACGCCTCCCACGGGTTCAGTTCACCCGGCATGGCCCCTCCGCCTTGCCACTGGCGTCCGGGTGAGCAGGCCGATGGTCTGGACGACAGCCTTACGCTCGTCCCATGACAGAGTCGCCCCTCACCGAAGCTGCCATCGTCGAGGCCGAAAGGGAACTCGGTGTTTCCTTCCCCGACGAGTACCGGGCGTATCTGCGCGAGGTGAGCGCCGGCGGGGCACTCTTCCGGCTGGAGCGGACCGGGCGTGGTTGGTGGTGGGCCGGGAACGACGAGGGGCGGCGCGAGCTGCTGGCTACTCCCTTTCCGCATCCCGACTCCTACGCCGGGGCGGATTACGAGCTGATGGCGCGTGAGCCACAGCCTGAGGCCTTCGAGGATGATGCCGCCTACCGGGAGGCTTGGTGTGCCTGGGACGACGAGGCCGACCGGTTCGAGGACCTGAAGACGGCCGGTGCGGTCGTCATCCAGGAGCACGGCTGCGGCTTCTCCACCTTGTTGGCCCTGACCGGCTCTCTGGCTGGCACGGTTTGGTGGGATGGACGGGCTGCCTGTGACCTGATCGTCCCGCTGTCCTTGGATCACGTCGGCGGCGGCCAGCCCGTTCAGTTCGGGCAGTGGTTGGATTACGGTTCCTGGGCACTCTTGCCGCCGGGCTGGGGGCCATCCGTTCCACCAAGTCCTGTTGTTCACCGGTGACTTTGACTTTGTGGTCAGCGTCGGCTCCAGACAAGGATGCCTGCGGGGTGCAGTGCGGCCCGGTAGGCGATCGCGAGCTTGTCGGTTCGTGTGGTTGTCATCGTCGGGGTCCGCCGCCAGGACGGCTGCGAGGGTCCGCTCCCAGGTGCCATCGACGGCTCACCTGATCAGCCGCTTGTGAGCGGTCTGGAAGGAGCCGAGCTCGTCGGGAAGGTCCCGCCAGGGCGAATTGGTGCGGCACTTCCACGCGATGGCCTCAAGAGCGCGGCGGTGGTTGGCCCAGCGCCGCCCGCGTATCGGATCCACCGGGATCAACGGCCGGATCCGGTCCCACATCGCATCGGTGATCACTCATGGGACGGACACACTCGCTCAACTGATCAACCCGTCAAAGAGTCCACGCTGCAGTACCGCAACGGTGTTTGCCGTGACCGACGGCCGGATCGACGCCGACTTCGAGGAGCAGCGCGGGGAAGACGCCCTCACCGCCTCCGCGACCTCACGCCACCCGCACCAGCTCACCCGGGCAGGATTCGTCACCACTCGCCGCGAGGGTGCTATCACGTCCTCTACTCCCTCGGCCTCGCCCGTCTCGACCAGATCGCCACAGCCCTCACCGCCCTCACCCCCGGGTCGAGCCCGAAGCCCGAAGCCCGAGCGAGCATGCTGCGAAACCCCAGGAGACCGTCACCGCCAAGCCGGACGTGAGCTGGCCGTCGTCAGACGACCGTTTCACGACGGGGGAGCCGGATGCCGACCGGCCGTCTGGGATCATCGGGGCGCTACCCAGGCCCCGGCGGCAGGTGGACGGTCATGATCAGGTGGCAAGCCTCGGCGCCCGAACCGCGGTAGGTGTGGGTGGTGTCGGCGTCGAAGGTGGCGGTCTGGCCGGCGGCGACGGGGTATTCGGTGCCGTCGACGACGAGGACCATCTCGCCGGCGGTGACACTGACGGTCTCGGTCACGCCGGCCTGGTGGGGGTGGCTGGGGTATTCCTCGCCGGGCTCCAGGGTCCAGCGCCAGACTTCGGTGGCCGCCGGTCCGCTGGTGGTCAGCATGAGCCGGGCCTCGCTGCCGTGCTCGCCCTTCCACAGGGGCATGACGGTGTCGGCGTCCACTACCCGCACCCGCTGTTCGGGGCGGCCCTCCATCAGGGCGGAGACGGAGGCGCCGAGGGTGTCGGCGAGGCGGACCAGGGTGGCGAAGTTCGGGTTGCCCTGCGCTTTCTCCAGGGCGACGAGGGCGCCCTTGCTGACCTTGGCGCGGCGGCCAAGTTCGTCCAGGGAGAGTCCGGCGCGGGTGCGGGCCGCGCGGACGTTGTGCGCGAGCGTTCGCAGCGCCGCCTCGGTCTCGGTCATCGCTGTCACCCCTTCAAGCGGATCGGTCACTGCACTGGCCCGTTCGGTCGTTCGGTTGACGACCATCGGTCGGTGCGTTGTACGGTGTAGTCGTTCCATTGATAGTAAGGGATGTTCTACCTGTGATCGCTCTGCTGCTGGCCCTGGGCAGTTCTCTGGCCTACGGATGCGCCGACTTCCTCGGCGGTCTGGGCGCCCGCAAGGCCCATGTCCTGCGCACCGTGATGATCGCGGCCCCGGCCTCGCTCACCGTCGAGCTGCTGCTGTGGCCCTTCCTTGGCGCCTCCTTTGCCCCGGCCACCCTCGCCTGGGGCGCGGCCTCCGGTGTGGCCTCGGCCGCCGCGTTCGCGCTGCTCTACAAGACCTTGGCGATCGGCCCGATGAACGTGCTGTCCCCAGTCACCGCGCTGGTGTCGGCGATGCTGCCGGTCGGCGTGGGGCTGGTGCAGGGCGAGCACCTGGGCCTGGCCGGACTGATCGGCCTGCCGCTGGCGCTGGCCGCCGTGGTGCTGGTCAGCGCCGGGCACGGCGCGAAGTCGGCCCGCCCCTCGCGCACCGCGCTGCTGCTCGCCCTCGGCGCCGGGGCCGCGATCGCCCTGCAACTGATCTTCCTGCACCAGGCGCCCTCCGACAGCGGCGTGGGCCCGCTGATCGTCGGTCGTGCCGTCTCCTCCGTCGTCACCCTGGCCGCCGCCGGCGTGATGTTCCGGCGCCTGGGCGCGGAGAAGCCCGCGTACGGGATCTCGGCGGCGGCCGGTGTGCTGGACTCGGTGGCCAACCTGCTGTTCCTGCTCGCCGCCCGCAGCGGCGACCTCGCCGTCGTCGCCGTGATCACCGCCCTGTACCCGGCCGGCACCGTCCTGCTCGCCCGCGGTGTCCTGGCCGAACGCATCCACCGCGGCCAGCTGATCGGGCTGGGCACCGCCGCCGTTGCCGTCAGCCTCCTCGCCCTCACCTGACCCCGCACCCCCGCACCCCCGTACCTCTGGAAGGAGCCCGGCGATGTTCATCCAGCCCTGGGACGCCGCACTGGACGACACCGAATGGCAGACCTGGATCTCGGACGGCCACGACTTCGGCATCCTCAGCGTCAACGGCCTGCTCGGACACGCACCGATCACCGTGCCCACCCACTTCACCGTCGACGGCACCGCCCTGCTGATCCACCTCGCCCGCCCCAACCCCGTCTGGAAGACGATCGAGGTCGACCCGAACGTCACCTTCACCGTCACCGGTGACTACGCCTTCATCCCCGGACCCTGGCGCGCCAAGCCCGACCTCCCGCCCACCGACGGAGTGCCCACCAGCTACTACGCCGCTGTCCAGTTCACCTGCCAGGCCACCATCGTCGACGACCCTGAGGCCAAGGCCGAACTGCTGCGACGCCAGATGGCCCACTTCCAGCCCGACGGCGACCACGCCCCCATCGAAACAGACCAGCCCCCTTACGGGCGGATGCTGCCCGGCATCCGCGGCCTGCGCCTCAACGTCACCGAGGTCCGCGCCAAGTTCAAGTACGACGACCACAAGCCCGCCGAACAGCGCACCGACACCGCCCGCCGGCTCACCGAACGCGGCACCGGCCTGGACGCACCCACCGCGGCCCAGCAGCTCCGCCGCCTGGACCGCATCGGCACCTGGAAGCCCTGACCGTCCCCCGACCCGCTCACAGAACGGAACTGCTCCCACGATGACCGCCTTCCGCATCAGCCACGCCGTCGCCGACGCCTTCCCCGACACGCTCATCGCCGTCGTCACCGCCACCGGCATGAACGGCCGCGAGTCCTGGCCCCACACCGTTGCCGCAGTGGAGGACTTGGAGCAGGATCTCGCCTCCGGCACCTGGGCCCCCGCCGACGAGAGCGACCCGCGCATCGAGGCGTGGCACACCGCCTACCGTTCCTTCGGCACCAACCCCCGCCGCATCCGGCCCAGCGTCGACGCCCTCGGCCGCCGCCTGGCGAAGAAGGGCACCCTGCCCCGCATCAACCCGGCCGTCGACTCCTACAACGCCGTCTCCGTACGCCACGGCCTGCCCGCCGGCGCCTTCGACCTCGACCACGTCACCGGCGACGTCGAGATCCGCTACGCCGAAGGCACCGAGACCTTCACCCCGCTCGGCGAACCCGACACCGTCGAGAACCCCAAGCCAGGCGAGATCATCTACACCGACACCACCGACGTCCTCACCCGTCATTGGAACCACCGGGACGCCCACCGCACCCGCGTCACCGAAGACTCCACCCACGTCGCCTTCGTCCTCGAAACCCTGAACGCCACCCGCGACGGCCACCGCCTGACCACCGCCGCGGAGGAATTGCGGGTCCTGCTCACCGAACACTCCGCCCAGAGCGCCGTCCACTACCTCAGCCCCGCACACCCGCAGGTCACCCTCTGACACAACGCCCCCTGGCATCTCAGTGGGCAGCGCAGGCTGAACAGCACCTCGTTCGGGCGTTGGTGCTCACTCCTGGCCACCGCCGTCATCGTCGTCCTCCAGCGCCAGCGCCAGCGCATGCGGATCGCGCAGCACGACGACGTTGAGGAGCAGGCCGAACACCATGTCGGAGTACGAGGCGTTGTCGGTCGCCACCAGCTCCGGCTTCACGCCGCCGTCGAGGTTCGGCAGGGAACCCCAGGATGTACAGGGAGTCGCGGGGTGCCGGGGACGACCATCTGCCCGATGCCCGCGGCCTGGTCATTGACGGCGTTGAGCCAGGTGATACCCGCTTGAACTCGAAGTACTTCGGCGACGGGGCGTTCGCGCACCAGATGGCGGGCCACGCTCAGCAGCCAGGGCAACGGGGGGGCAACGGAGGGGAGGCATGTCGCCCAGGCGTCGCCGGGCGACCGTGAAGGTCTCGCTGGTGATGTCCTCTCCCACTTGCCGTCCGACCAGGCTCGTGGCGTAGGCGAGGACCCGCGGGTATTGCTTTCCGTAGACACCGCGGAAGCGCTCGGCAGGTGTCACGCGCCCTCCTCTCGTATCGGGTGTTCACACCGATACGAGCAATGCGCACAGTGCCCCGCTTCTGTGCCGCGCTGACCGCGGGACACACCGCGCGGGCACGGCGTGGCAGGACGCGACGGCCTCTCCGCCTCACAGGGGCGGGGATTGTCTGATGCCCCATTGTGATGCGCGGGTGTACAACCCCGTGTGGATGCCGGCTGTCTGTACAGCGCTGGAGGAATGAGCCTTCGGCGCCTTCGCGTACGGAGAGTGGGGATCAGGTGGGGAAGCAGGTCTGGAGAGTCGTCGTGGCCGGTGGTGCGGCGGCGGTGTTCACGGCCGTGGCCGCGGCGCCGGCCGGGGCCGCGGAGGGCGGGGTCTCGTTCACCCGTGTCCGGGTGAACGGCGGCAAGTCGATCGTCATCGGGGTGTCGAACGAGGTCTCGGTGCCCGCCTCATTCCGGATGGCGACCACGCGTCAGTGGAAGTGGCCGGCGGTGTTCCTGTACCGCGGTGGTGCGTCGGGTGAGCGGCTGTGGCACGCCATCGAAACGAGCGACTGCATCAAGGTGAGCTCGGGAGTCTGCGACTTCAACGAGACGATGTACTTCGACCCCAGCGAGTGGGGGATGCGCAACAGCGAGGCCGGGGCCTGGAAGGTCGGGGCCGAGGTGTTCTTCAAGGGCGGCGGCGGTGACACCGACGACGAGGGTATGACGGTCCACGTCAAGCGCAACTCCCACCTGACCGTCAACGCCTCGCCCGAACCGGTGTCCAAGGGCAGGACCATCACCGTGACCGGAAAGGTCACGCGGGCCAACTGGGAGACCAGGAAGTACGCCGCCTACGGAGGCCGCCAGGTGAGCCTGCAGTTCAAGCCCGCCGGCGCCGCCTCCTACTCCACGGTGAAGAAGGTGTACGCGAACGGCTCGGGTGACCTCAGGACGACCGTGAAGGCCTCCAGGACGGGTATGTGGCGCTGGGTGTACTACGGCAACACCACCACCGGGCCGTCGACGTCGTCCGGAGACAACGTCGTGGTGAAGTGATGTCCGCGGTGCTGGCGCTGGCGGACTGACGGGGCAGAACAGGGGGGGCAACGGCGCCACGGTCGACGCCTTGCCTCCTGGCCGACCGCGAGCGGACGCGCATGGGCCTCAGTGGGGCATGGGAGCAGCCCAGGTGCCGGGGACAACGGCCTCGCCGCCTCCTAGAGGATGGGGAACCGGCGGCTTCCAGTCCAACGACGGGTACGGGTTCGCTGCGGCGGCGAGCGTCCTGCGGGAACACCGGCCAGGCCTCGGACGCCGTCAGCTCCGTGCCCGGCTGCCCGCCGCCCGGTCGCGCCCCCTGTGTGGCCGGGCGGCGGTGCGGCTCCGCCATTGGTGCGCAATCAGATGCAGGTGATCACCGACGACCAGGAGCAGCTGCTGGCGTGCTACGACCTCCCGGCCGGGCATCGGATCCATCTGCGGACCAGGAATCCCATCGAGTCCACGTTCTCCGGCGTTTGTCTGCGGACCAAGGTCACCTGCGGCGCCGGCTCCCGCACCGCTGCCCTGGCGATGGTCTTCAAGCTCGTCGAGTCCGTCGAGCAGCGGTGGCGGGCCGTGAACGGGGCGGGCTCTTCGAGCTCCCCACCTCGGTGGAAGCATGACCGGCATCAGTCAAGCCCCCAGGGAGACGATCGTCATGTCCGACATCGACAGCCAGGTTCCCTACTGGGATGCCTCCGCGGCCACGAAGACGTTCACCCATCCACTCCATCTGCCCTGGCTCGACGGGATCGGCAGGCACGCCGCGATCCTCGACTACGGATGCGGCTACGGCCGCACCATGGCGGAGCTCGAACAGCACGGCTTCGACAACCTCGCGGGCGCCGACACCTCGCCAGCAATGATCAAACGGGCCCGCTACCTTCACCCCACCCTGCGCTTTGCGACCCTGGACGCACCACCGGTGTCGCGTTACCCCGGCGCCATCTTCGACGCAGCTCTGCTCTTCGCCGTGCTCACCTGCGTCCCCAGCGATGAAACCCAACACCGGTTGACAGCCGAGCTGAACCGCATCCTCAAGCCCGGCGGGATCCTCTACATCAGCGACCTTCTGCTGCAAGACGACGAACGGAACCGCAGCCGCTACAGCCGCTATGCCGACCACTACGGCAGCTATGGCGTGTTCGAGACCGGCGACGGTGCGGTCTGTCGCCACCACTCCCGCGAGTGGCTCTCCACCCTGCTCACCGGGTTCGAAACCGTCGACACCCGGACCATCACGGTGGCCACCATGAACGGGCATGAGTCGACGGGGATCCAGATCCTCGCCCGCAAGCCCACGGCGACATGAGCGCGGCTCAGATCCACAGGTATTGACCATGACTCCTGGGTCGCGCTTGAAGAATTCCATGGCCCACAGGGCGAAAAGTTCATCTCCCTTGCCGGACTTGGCTTCTGGGTGGGATGTCCGGCGGCCCGTCGGTGATGGGCGGAGGCCGGGTTCAGCGCTGGGCGGGGGTGAACCAGCGGGTGGCGGCCTGCTGGAAGGAGCTCGGGTCACGGTCTTGTGCCGCGGCCCAGGCCACGACGCCGTCCGGACGTACGAGCACCGCTGTGAAGCCGAGGGCGTTGCGCGCCGGGCCGGACCGGTACACGATCTGGTCCTGGTGGCTCTTGGCCGCAGACCGCAGGGTGTCGTCGGCACCGAAGTCGAGCAGGACGCCCCGGCCGTGGCGCAGCAGGTCGCCGAGGCGGGTGCCGTCCTCGAAGCAGAAGTCGGGGGCGGTGTTTCCGACGAGGGGGTGGGCATCGCCCAGGTCGTAGCGGTTGAACAGGCCGGCCGTGCGCCGGTAGGCGAGGGTCGTGCCGTCGGTGGTGCGCAGCAGCTCGTGGACCAGCTTGCGCAGCGCGGGTGCGTTGGGGCCCGGTTTCATGGTCGCTACCTGGGCACGCGACCAGTCGAGGACCGCAGCGCCCACGGGGTGGCGTTCGCTCGTGTAGGTGTCGAGCAGGCCCTCGGGCGCGGTGCCGCGCGCGGTCGCCGCGAGCTTCCAGCCGAGGTTCACGGCATCGCCGATGCCCAGGTTCAGGCCCTGGCCGCCGAGTGGTGAGTGGATGTGCGCGGCGTCCCCGGCCAGTAGGACGCGGCCGTTGCGGTAGGTCGTGGTCTGCATGGCGCGGTCGGTGAAGCTCGATGCCAGATGCATCTCGCTCAGCGTCACGTCGGTGCCCGTGATACGGCGAAGGACCTCTTGGAGGTGCTCGCGGGTCAGCGGCTGCGACCGGTCGAAGGCGCCGCCGTCGAAATCCATCATGCCTATGTGACCGGGGAAGGGCGTGCGCAGGTACATGCCGTTGTCGGTCAGGTGGAAGCCGAAAGGCAGCTGGTCGGGATCGGCGAAGGTGACATGGGCGGCGTAGCCGGTGAACAGCGGGTCCGTGCCGACGAAGTCGAAGCCGGCCAGGCCGCGCACCGTGCTGCGCCCGCCATCACAGCCCACCAGGTAGCGGGCCCGGTACTCCTGGCCGCCGGCGGTGACCGTGACGTGGTCGGCGTGCTGTGCCAAAGCCGTGACGGGCGTGCCGCGCACGATCTGAACGCCCAGCTCAGCTGCGCGTTCGGCCAGGACCGAGGTGACCGCCTCCAGGCTGGTCATGAAGCCTTCCATCGCCGGGCTGGGCAGCCGCAACGGAAGGGAGGCCACGTCGATGTCGGCCGCGTCCAGGCCCATGCCGGCGAAGTGGCTCACGTCGCGGGGGTCCGGCGCTTCGGTCAGGTCGGGGGCAGCACCGACCTTGGCCGGATCGGCGTGCGAGGCGCTGAGCACGGTATCCAGCAGGCCGCGGCGGTAGAACGTCTCGGCCGATCCCGCGCTCAGACCACGCAGTCCCAGGGGGAGCGCCTTCCATGGCGAGGCGCCTTCCTGGTCCTGCTCCAGGACCAGGACGGATGCACTGCCCAGGGCCAGCTCGGTGGCCAGGAACAGACCGACCGGGCCGCCGCCCGCAATCACTACGTCACGCATGAGGGATTCCTGTCTGAAACACAAGGGGACGGGCCCACCTGGGCGGGTCAGCCGAGGCGGGTGAGGCCGTCGATGATTACGGCGATGCCGGTGAGGAACTGCTCGCGGTCGTCGTGAGCGTGCATCTGCGAGACGACGGCGTGCATGAACGGGTAGTCCTCGGCGTCGAGATCCTGCCAGGCCGCAGCGGTCGCATCGAGGAACGCGCCGAGGTCGTGCGTACCGTCTGGAGTGTCGCCCTCCATCCGGGTGTTCTGGCTCACGGCGCCGAGGATGTAGTGCACCAGCGTCGACGCCGCGTCGAACCAGGAAGCCCGCGGCACACCCAGCGCGCAGACCTGACGGCCGATCCGCTCGAAGATGCCGACCGTCACCGTCCCGAACGGCTTGCGGACCACCTGCCGGGTCAGCCGCGTCGCCAGCCAGGGGTGCTCGGCAATCGCGTCGAACAGTGCGAGCGCCACAGTGCGGATTTGGTCCTCGGGCGAGGACGAACCCACCACGGAGTCGGCGGCGAGAGCAGCGGTGACAAGCGTCTCGGTCGCTGCGTCCAGCAGATCGTCGCGACTGCCCACCCGGTAGTAGATCGCTCCCGAGCCGGTGGACAGGCGCTCGGTGAGCGCCCGCGTCGTCATGGCGGCCTCACCGCCCGCATCGAGCAACTCGATCGCCGTCTCGATGATCCGCTCGCGGGAAAGCACCTGGTTACGCCGCTCTGAGCGGGGACTCCTCGTTGCCATGCCACCACCATGACACATTTGGAGCTATGTTCCAAATTAGTTTGTCGCTCCAAAAAGAATGACCGCCCAAGAGGGCCTGCCATACTCCTGGGTCCCGACCGCCTCGATGACCGAGTGCGCGCCGAGACCGCGGTCAGCTCGTTGACCTTCGCGACGCCTTCCTCACCGCGTTCTTCGGCGATGTCGGTGGCGCCGTAGTAGCGGGCCCGCTTCTGCCGTCCGGGTGGCGGGACATCGCGATGATCCGCTCCGCGCCCAGCTCCTTAGCGGCGAGGAACGCGATCAGGCCGACCGCGCCGTCACCGACCACTGCGACCGTCTTACCGGGCCCTGCCTGCGTCGCGTCGGGGGCGAACCAGCCGGTGCCGAGTACGTCGGAGGCGGCGAGCAGGGCGGGGAACAGCTCCGGGTCGGGTTGCCGGGGTGGCGACCAGGGTGCCGTCGGCCGGCGGGATGCGGGCCTTCTCCGCCTGGTGCCGACCGGCGTGGCGAACACGGCGTGCACGCACTTGGACTGGAAGCCGGCCTGGCAGATCTCTCAGGTGTTGTCGGACATCACGAAGGACCCGACGACGAAGTCGCCGACCTTGACGTTCTTCACGTCGTCGCCGTCCTCTTCGACGACGCCCACGTACTCGTGTCCCGTGACCTGGTGGTCGGCGGGCTCGATCCCGCGATACGGCCACAGGTCGGAACCGCAGATGCAGGTCGCGGACAGCCGGATGAGCGCGTCGGTCGGCTCGATGATCTTGGGGTTCTCGCGCTCCTCGACCCGGACGTGCTGGGCAGTCAGCGTATAAACGTAGCCGCTGACGGCGATCCCGCTGTTGGGGTGTCCGCCACGGTCACTGACGACTTGGGCGCCTTGCCCTGTGCCGTGCCGCTTGATGCTTGGTCACCGAAGCAGGAGAAACCTGGAGCCGATACGCCTCCGGAGACCACACACGGTGACACCGGGCACGGCCTCAACGAGGAGTACGCGACACTTCAACATGCGAGCCCACCAGTCCCGAGGCCGGTCACTTGCGAAGTCGGGAACGGTACTCGCCCGGGGCCGTGCCTCGGGCACGTTTGAAGGCACGGCTGAAAGCGTGCGGAGAACCGTATCCGACCGCGCCGGATATCGACTCGACCGGCTCATCGGTATCGCGGAGCCGGACGGACGCCAGGTCGATGCGCCACTGCGTCACGTACGCGCCCGGCGTCTGTCCGAGGGCGGACCGGAAACGCCTGGACAGCGTCGCCCGGGAGACGCTCGTCGCGGCGGCCAGGGTCTCCGTGGTCCAGGGGTGTCCCGGTTGGGCGTGGACACATGCCAGGGCGTCGCGCACGACCGGATCACGCATCGCTCCCAACCATGAGCCGGACTGCTCCTGCGGATAGCGGGCCAGCCAGGCGCGTACGAACTGGACGAGCAGAAGGTCGACGATGCTGTTGATGGCGGCGGTGGTGCCGATCTGAGGCTGTGCGAGCTCAGCAGCGAGAAGTTCGACGGTCCTTCTGAGCTGCGCGTTCTCCCGGGCTGTGACGTGCATCGGCCGCGCGAGGGAGGTAAGCACCGGTGTGCGTACCTCCGGGTCCTGCTCATAGTGCAGGACGATCACTTCCGTCTCCACCGGCGCCGAGCCCAGCCGCAGGGCCCGGCCTTCGCCGAAAGCCCGGGCCGCCGCCTCACGGTCGCAGGAACCCATCGTCACGCCGGCGCCGCCGGCTATCCCGTGTGCGGTGCCCGGCGACACCAGGACGGCGTCTCCGGCCTGCACCTGAAGAGGCTTCTCGCCTGTGACGTGGAGCCACATAGTGCCGCGGGACACCACGTGCAGTGCCGCTCCTGGATAGGAGTCCAGCCACAGGCCCCAGGTTCCTCCGGCCTTCAGCACGACCCCGAGCGCCCCACGCGCACCCGAAAGGCGCAAGACCTCCGCCAGCACATCCATGGGTCCATTCTCGTCCACCACGGCGAACCGCCCACCGGCGGGCGAGGCGCATGTGTCCTCGTCCACAGTGTCAGGCCACGTCAAGAACGGCCTTCCCGTGCACCTTCCGCGCGAACAGCGCCTGGACGGCGTCGTCCACGTCCTGCCAGTCGCCTCGCAGTCCGACCGGTGCCGAGAGCCTCCCGGCGGCCATGAGGTCCAGCAGGTCCGTCAGCTCCCCGCTGGTCGGCGTCATGTCCCCGTAGGTGGCGATGCTGCGGGGTTCGCCGAAGCCGAACAACGTTCCTGACGGGAACGTGGTTTCCTGCCCCGAGGAGTAACCGACCAGGTGGATGGTGCCGCCCTCGGCGAGGGAACTCCAGGCCTGGGCCACCAGTGGTCCGCCGACCGTGTCCAGGACGAGGTCGAACCGGTCCCCGGCCTCGGCCAAGTCGGTCAGGACGTTGTCGGCGCCGAGTTCACGGAGTCCGGCGGCCCGTTCCGGCGAACCGACGAGTGCCGTCACCCGGGCGCCCGCCAGCGCCGCCAGCTGGACGGCGAAGTGCCCCACGCCGCCGCTGGCGCCGGTGATCAGAACGTTGCGCGCCAGCAGTGAACGCTTGCGCAGTACCCGGAGCGGGGTGACTCCGGCGATCCCCAGCGCTGCGGCGTCGGCCAGGTCCACGCCCTCGGGGACGGTGCCGAGCGAGGCGGGGCTGACTGCCACCCGCTCCGCCCACGCGTGGGGAGCCATTCCCACTGCGACGCGCGTACCTTCGGGCGGCCCCGAGCCGTCGGATGCGGCGCGCACCACGACGCCGGCCGCGTCGTGACCGTGCACAGCGCCGGCCGGCCACTGGTCCACGTAATTCAGCTCTCCGAAGTTGAGAGCGATGTGCCGTATCTCCACCAACGTCTCACCGGCGGACGGTACGGGCTCATCGACATCGGCGAACCGGACAGGTCCGGCCTCACTGTGATCGACCACAAGGGCGCGCATAGGGGGTGTGTTTCCTTCTCTCGTGGGTGCGCCTGAACTCTCGGCGCTGCAGCAGATCGAGTGCGCAAATGCCGCACTGCCGTCTTCTTGAAACCCTACGCAGGACCGGGACAGCGAACAGACCCGTGAGGATCAATCAGTTGACGATCTGTGTCAGTGCGACTCGCGGCGCGTCGAGCCCCGCACCGGTCCGGTGGATGACGCTGTCACGGGCACAGGCACGCCCGGCAATGCAATGATCTCGAGGCGTCAGCGCTTCCGTCGGGCGGCGGGGTCCGAGCCATCGCCACACGGTTCGACAAACGGGCGTACGTCTTCCATGGAACGGTCGCCGTGGCGGCGATCGCCTGTGGCTCGGTCCGGAGTGAAGGGCGCCCGCTCAGAGGTCCTTGGCACCTGGGTAGTGGTGGCGGAGTTCGCTCAGTACGCGTTCGTCGACAGCCCTGACGTCCCACGAGGAGCTGTCGAATTCGGTCAGGACGTGCATCACCTCGTCCCCGGCGAACCCCCGCGCTTCGGCATCGATCAACTGAAGGAACGGGGTCGTCAGCGACGGCCGTGTCAATGTGTCCGTGCCGGCATCGGCGGACCGTCTCTCCATCTCGACACAGCGAGGATCGACGTTTTCGTCGAATTCGACGCGCACGTCAGGTTCAGGCCGAAGCCACCGATGCGAACCAGTAGCTCAGCCGAGGTCACGTAGTGCTTTCCGTGCCAGGCCGCAAACGTGATCCCCTTCATCCCGGCCCCTGCTTCGGCTGTGTCGCGCGCCATGGGCCTCTTCGTTCAGCGAACACCGGGGCACAGCCCTGATCAGCTCACACGACCCATCGGACACGACCTATAGGGCGTGGCTGTGGCTGCAGGCCGCGATGTGCCGACTTTGCCAGGCCTGTTAACGCGGTTGCGTGTTCCGATGCTGGTCGCCCGCCTGCTCCAAGGCGGCTTCGTAGGCGTGCAGGGCGGTGATGACCGTGGCGCGTTCCGCGGGGTTGAGACCGCGCATGACGCATTCCCAGGCAGAGGCACTGCCGGCAAGCCATTCGCTGATCGGTGTGGCGTAGGCGGGGGCGATGGCGATGATGCGGCGGCGACGGTCGGCGGGATCGGTGGTGCGCTGCAGGACTGCCAGCCGTGACAGCTCGCTGACCATGAGGCTGACGGTCGTCGGGGCCACCTCCAGCCGGGCGGCCAGGTCGTTGACGCTGGTGGGGCCGTCGTACTCCAGGTGGGCCAGTAGCGCGAGGTGCCGCGGTGCCAGGTCCAGGCCCTGGAGCGCCGGAGGGATGGGCAGGCGTTTGGCGCGGCCGACGAGCCGTGGCATGAGCAACAGCAGGGTGCGGACAGCCTCGTCGACGGCTGGACCGTCCGGTTCCGTGGACATCAGTGGCCTCTTCCGGATACCTTTGAAAGCAAAGGCTTTGGGTTCAAAGGGAACGAGGTCCACTATGCCGCATCTGACGGTCCACCTTCCGGAGAACAGGCTGGCCGGCAAGGAGCCCGAGCTCGTCGCCGCACTGACCGACGCGATCGTCGACGTTTATGGTGATTGGGCCCGCGACCTCGTAAGTATCCGCTTGGCTGGAGTCCCTGCTGGCCGTTTCGCGCAGGGCGGCAAGGCCGTGGACACGAATGCCTCGGTGATCTTGGGTGTCCGCGCCGGCGTTTTCGACCGCCCCGACGCCGCTCAGATCACCGGGCGCCTCGGCACCGCGCTCACCGACGCGATCACGCGCGTCGTCGGTGATGACCTCCGCACGGGCACCATGGTCGAACTCGTGGCATCGCCGCCGGAACGAACCTTCGTCGGCGGCGCCCTCGCCGTATGACCCCCAACTGGGCCACCTCATGACGTGCCGTTCTACTGGCAGGCCCACCCGGCCGCCCAGGCGGCCCGCAGCCCCGTTGCCCCGGCCGGAGCGGCCGCTCGCGCCCAGCTGACACTGCCTTGTTCTGCCGTTCTGCCATCTGGTCAGAAACCGCGACGACGAGAGCGAGGCCCGCCGCACGGAGGTCGAGGCGGAGCGTTCCCAGGCCGTCGACGGGGTGGCCGAGACGCACGATGCTCTGCGGAAGGCGGCGGCCTTGGTGACGCTGCAGGGCCCTGACGAGCTGCGGCTTGACCTGACGATCAGCCAGGACTGTGAACCGGCCCCCCGCTGTCGGGTACCTTCCGTCAGGCCTTCGAGATCAACTCATTGGCCCCTTGACGCGTGTCCGGGTCACACCGCTGGGGGCGATGCAGGTGGCAGTCGAGGTGAGGGTGCCCCGGCACGAGCCGGCCCCTCCCGCTGGGCTCCGGGGCCGACGGAGCATGGCGGGCCATGCTCGTGAACCGGTTCGGCGCGGCATGGCGCGGCCGTTCCTGCGGCTGCAGGTCACGGCCCTGTTGGGCGCCGCCCCGGACGGCGGAGTCGGTCGGAGTGCTTGTCCTGGTCTCAGGGGATCAGAACGACCTTGCCGAGGTTACGGCGGGACTCGATGATCTCGTGGGCGCGCGCTGCCTCGGTGAGTGGGATGTGAGCGAATACGTGGGGGCGCAGCGTGCGGTTGCGGTGAAGTTCCCATAGCTCGTCGAGCCAGCGCGCGTACAGCTCGGGCTTGCCCCGGGCGATGGCCGCCATCTGGAATCCGATGACCGAGGCGCTCCGGATGAGCAGCTCGTATGCGTCGATTGTGCCGCCGCCCGAGCTGAAGGCGACCAGACGGCCGCCGGGGGCCAGGGCGCGCACCGCGGGCCTGAGGAGTTCTCCTCCGACCCCGTCAAGGACGATGTCGACGGGATCGCCCCAGGAATCGTCCCCGTACAGTACGACCTCGTCGGCACCCAGGCTGCGAAGGAACTCCTCCTTGCCGGCGCTGCTGACGGCCGCCACCACGCGGGAGGCCCCGCCTGCCTTCGCGTACTGCAGGGCAAGGGTGCCGACCGTACTGGCCGCTGCGGTAACCAGAACGGCGTCGTGGGGGCGGGGACGGCCGGCCTCGTAGGCGCCGCGTGCCACGAGGCCGCTGCGGACAATGGCCACGGCGTCCACGGCGGTCGCCCGGTCGGGAACGGGCGAGGCCATCGTCTGGTGGAGGAGGGCCAGTTCGGCGTAGGCGTGGGAGAAGCAGAGCCCGGTGACGCGGTCTCCTGCGACGAAGCCGGTGACGCCTTCACCGACGGTGACGACAGTGCCTGCTATCTCGCCGCCGAGCGGGGCAGGCTCGGCCCCCTCCTGCACCTTCCGTACAGCCGGCAGCGTGACTCCGATCGCCTCGGTGTGCACGAGCAGCTCACCCGGGCCGGGTTCTGGAACGGGAGCCTCCTCGGTGAAAAGAACCTCGGGGCCGCCGCTTGCCTCATAGCGGACACGACGCATGGACACCTCCGGGTGTGACACGGGGACGGAAACCGTTGGGGATCCCAATGGATGGCCACCGTAGGGCGAAATCATTGGGACGTCCAATGACTTTCGGATAGCCTGCGTCCATGACTCGCGCCGAACACCCGCGCCCTTTGGCGCACATCCAGTCCCTGCCGAGCTGGCTCGCCGGGCAGGTAGCGGCGCGTGGCCGGAGACTGGTCGCCCAGGCAATCGCCGAGGAAGGGCTGAAGCTGACCCATCACGCCGTGCTCGCGGCAGTGTGTGAACACGGACCGGTCGCCCAGGCGGATTTGGTGCGCCAACTGGGCTTCGACGCGAAGGACGTGGTTCTCCTGGTCAACCACCTGGAGGATGCCGGGCTGGCACTGCGCGCGGCTGATCCGCGGGACCGCCGCAAGAACGCAGTGACAGTGACGCCGGCGGGCGTGCAGACCCTGGAGCGGTGTGCGGAACTGGCAGAGCGGGCCAACGCCGAGTTGCTGGCACCACTCAGCGAGGCAGAAGGTCGCCAGCTCATGGAGCTGCTGACTCGGGTGTACGAGGCGTAACGCCGACCTACGCGTCCTTTCAGCTGCCAGGAGCTGCTTCCGTCGTGCAGGGCGGGCATCGAGGTCTTGGCGTGCTCCTTGTCCGAGCCGGTCAGGGCGCCGTCCTTGCCGTAGCGCAGGCCAGTGTTTGCCCAGCTCCGGTTCGCCACGACCTGGAGCCGCCGTGGATCTCCCGGCGCTGACCGGGTTGCGAGGCAGTCGCAGGCGAAGACCGTACGGACCGCGCGGCCGGGTTCTTCGAGCGCGGCGAGGTACTCGGCACCGCCAGGCGTCCGCACGGCGTGTCGATCCGGATCACCGACTCGTCGACTCCTGCGCTTCCCGAAGACGGTGCAACCTCGTACGCATCTCCGCCTGGTGGCTGGCGATAGTGGCTCTCTCGTAGCGGCTGGACTCCCGCGGCGACGTGCCTTCGGCGGGAGCGATCCGCAACCGGTGAGGCACCGGGAAGTCGGCGGTGTAGGTCATCCGGTCCGCCGCCGGCGCTTCCCGGCCGGGCTCTGTGCCCGCGTGGCGGCGGGAGTACTCCGGCACCGCCGGACGGACCGAGAACTGCCAGGTCGGCGTCTTCCTCGCTTGTGCCGCAGTGGGCGGACGCTGATTCTCCCCGGAGCGTATCTGCCCGCCTCGTGGACGGACGATCGGGAACGCCGGAAGAGTCACGCCAGCCGGTGCGGAGGCTGGACCGGCTGCGGGAAAAGAAGGTGCGTCGGGCGATGTGGTGCAGGCAGGATGCCCGGCGTGACTGAGCTGCCGGGCAACGCCGTCCCGCCCCCTGCCGTCCTCGATGCCTTCGGTGTGAAGGGCACTCCCGTTCCGCTGGTTGGCGGGCAAGGACGAAGCGTTCTCGTCGGCGCGTCTGTGTTCAAGCCCGCTGAGGGACCTGAAGACGAGGTCGAGTGGGCTGCTTCCCTTTTCGAGCGGCTGGCACCGAGCAGTGACTTCCGCGTTCCACTGCCGCTCCGGGCCACTGACGGGCGGAGCGTCGTGGACGGCTGGACTGCCAGCGAGTTCCTGACCGGTGAGCCGGGTCCGCAGGGGCACTGGGCGGGCGTGTTGAGCGCCGGCCGTGCCTTCCACAAAGCCCTGCGGCAGGTCTCCCGGCCCGACTTTCTTGACCGGCGTACCCATCCGTGGGCTGTGGCCGACCGGGTGGCGTGGGGCGAACACGACACCGATGTGATCGAAGACCTCTCCGCGCCGTTCTCAGCTCTGCTGGGGTTGAGGCGCCGGGTCGAACAGGACGCAGTGCAGCTCATTCACGGCGATCTCACCGGCAACGTCCTCTTCGCGGCGGACGAAGTGCCTGTTGTGATCGACTTTTCGCCGTATTGGCGGCCTCCGGTGTTCGCCGAGGCCATCGTGGTCGTGGATGGTCTGCTGTGGTTCGATCTCCCGTCCGGCCTGCTGACCGCTGGCAGCGATCACCCTGACTGGCAGCAGATGCTGATTCGTGCACTGATTTTCAGGCTTGTCGCGCAGAGCGAGCACGTGGGCCCGTCGGGGCGGGCTCAGCCTGGTGAGCGAGAGCGGTATTCAAGGGCAACCGATGCTGTGGTGAAGAGCTTGGCGGCGCTTCAGGAGTAGTCCTTTGTCGGGTGGGCGTCCTGATAATGGCGAACCACGTCTTTGTCGAGAACAGCGACGTAGCCGCGCTGTTGAGGAGCTTCATGACGAAGATCCTTCGAAGGTCGTGCGGGGAGAACCTCAGATTTCGGATTGCTGGGTGTCTCTGCTGCCTGACCGCGGTGAATGACTATCTGTTGGATGGCTGCCGTGCTGAATGCGGCCGGAGGGGAGTCGTTATGCCGTTGGAACAGAAACGGCATGGGCGATCTCCAAACTTTCGTGGTTGTCGTGGCGGCTGACCAGTGGGATCTGCCGACGGTGGGAGGGTGCGACGGCGGATGACGGACGCCGTGACGTGGAACAGCTCCGCGGACATGGGGACGACATGGTCCCGGTCGGTTTCGGACGGGGCTACGGCCAAGAGGGCGATGACCTCGCCATTGGGCCGTTGGTATTGGCGGACACTCAGGTGCGTCAGGTGCGTCAGGTGCGTCAGGTGCGTCAGGTGCGTCAGGTCGTCCGTGGGAAGGCCGTAGAGGGCTGTCGGCGGCGGCAGTGCCTGGGCTAGGCCGTGTTTTAGAGAGTCGGTCCAGTCCCTCGTCCTGCGTTGTGATGATCTCGGTGTGGGGCGAGGGGATCTCTCTGACGAACAGTGGGCGGTGCTGGAGCCGTTGCTGCCGGTTGCGGTGTTGGGCCGGCCGCCGTTGGGTCGGCGGAGGCTGATCGATGGGATCCGGTGGCGGGTGCGGACGGGGGCTCCGTGGAGGGATCTGCCGCAGGAGTACGGACCATGGCAGACGGTCTACGGACTCTTCCGCCGCTGGCAGCGGGATGGCACCTGGTCCGAACTGCTGACCGGACTGCAGGTCCGGGCGGACGCGGCCGGGTTGATCACGTGGGAGGTCAACGTCGATTCCACGATCTGGCGGGCCCATCAGCACGCTGAGGGCGCCCGCCGTGACGGCCATGCCCAGAACGAGCCACCGGGCGGGACCCGCGCCGAACCCGAGGACCATGGCTTGGGCCGGTCCCGGGGAGGCTTCACCACGAAGACATCTCATGTTGTTGAAGGTCAACTGCAGGGTTCACGCAGTGAGTGCGAGTGATGTTGCGAAGGCTTGGCCGGCGTCGTACTTCGTGCGGTTTTGAAGGCAGTGGTAGAGACAGCCGAGGAGCTTGTTGAACAGGTTTCTTAGGGCGGCGGTGTGGCGTTCGCCTCCGGCTCGGCGCCGGTCGTAGTGGACCCGTGGGGCGTCGGATCGGAGAGAGGCGAAGGCCCACATGTATCCGGCGGCGGCGAGTCGCTGGTTCTTGACCGGTCCTGGCCACGACGACGTGGCTGCGGCCCGATGCCCGCGTCACAGGGGCAGCGCCTGCGTAAGCCTTGATCGCTCTGGCATCCGCGAAGCGCTCTCGGTCGTCTCCGACCTCGGCCAGAACTCGAGCTCCGGACACAGCGGACAGTCCCGGGAAGCTGGTGATGATGTCGGCGTCTGGGTGAGCGAGGAACTCCTCCTCTGTCGCTGCGGCGAGGTCGGCAACGGAATCGCATGCGGCGTTGACCTGCTGGACGAGAGCCATGGTTTGGCACCCCATGGCCACTTCGACCTGGGGTAGCTGGTGCAGGTAGTCCGCGCGGAAGATCTCCCTCAGCCGTTCGACTTCCGCCTCGATGCCGCATCGCGGTCGCCCGACTCGCTTGAGCAAGGCACGCAACTGGCTGCGGGTGAATTTGGCCGCCGCGGCCGGGGTGGGTGCGGCAGCGAGCACAACGCGAGCGCGTGTCCGCGTACTCGTCTGAGTGCACCACCGAGTACGAAGTTGTGTGCACCACTGCTCAGGCCACGTCGGTGTCCCGTTCGATGGCTTGGAGGCGGTTCTTGAGCCGGTAGCTGTTGCCGTTGATCGGGACGACCTCGCAGTGGTGCAGGAGGCGGTCGAGGATCGCGGTGGCCAGGACCTCGTCGCCGAAGACCTGGCCCCACTCGCCGAAGGACTTGTTCGAGGTCAGGATGATGGAGCCCTTCTCGTAACGCTTGGAGATGACCTGGAAGACCAGGTTCGCCTCGGCCCGTTCCAGCGGCTGGTAGCCCACCTCGTCGACCACCAGGACGGCGGGGCGGAGGTAGCTGGTGAGCTTGCTGATCAGCCGGCCCTGGTCCTCGGCGGCCTTGAGGTGGCGGACCATGTCGTCGAGGCTGGTGAAGTAGATCGAGTAGCCGGCCCGGCAGGCCGCGACCGCGAGGGCGACGGCGATGTGCGTCTTCCCGACTCCGGGTGGCCCGAGCAGAGCGACGTTGGCCTTGTCCTCGACGAAGGACAGGGTGGCCAGGTCTTTGACCTTGCGCGGGTCGAGGTCGGGCTGGAAGGAGAAGTCGTAGTCCTCCAGGGTCTTGTGGTGCGGCAGCTTCGACAGCCGCAGGCCGTTGCGGAAGCGGCGGTCGTCGCGGACGGCGAGTTCCTCGGACAGCACCAGGTCGAGCAGATCGAGGTAGCCCATCTTGGCCTCGTCTGCCCGCTGGACGTACTGGTTCAGGGCTTCGGCCAGGTGCGGCAGGCCGAGCTTGGCGGCGGTGGTGCGGATGCGGGTGCTGGTCAGCTCGCTCAACGGGCTTCCTTGCAGGGGGAGTTTGCGGTGAAGGGGCGGGTGCCGGTCAGCTCGTCATAGACCGACAGCGGACGGCGTCCGACTTCGACACTTGCTGCAGCGGTCCGGTTCAGCAGGGTCTGCAGCGGTCCGGCCTCCGGCCCGAGAGACTGGCCGCGGCGGGGCGAAGGCAGAGCGTCGCCGGTCGTGACACGACGGCCGGCGCCGGTGGGCAGCCCGGCCCAGTGCGTCTCGTCCACGACCCGCGCTCCGCGGCCGACCGCTCGCGGATGGACCGCCAGCAGCGTCTGGCCGCCCGCGTCGGGGACCGTGGCATGCAGGCTGACCTGCGTCTTCGTGGCTCGGATCTCGACCAGCTGGCGGGGACGGACCTTCCGGGCGGGCACCGAGTAGAGGTTCGCGTCGAAGGCGACCAGACAGTCCTTGCCGACGTGCCGCAGATGCCGCTGGGTGACCACGTAAGGAGTCTGCGGCAGCGGGCGGAGAGCGGTGTGATCGCGCACGGCCCGGTGTCCGATGACCTCGCCGTGGGTGCCGTGGACCTTCGCTCTCCGCAAGGGCACCCAGGCGATGAAGGCCGCGTTCAGCTCCTCGACCGAGGCAAAGGCCCGCCCGGCGAGGACGTGGTCGCGGACGATGCCGACCTGCCGCTCGACCCGGCCCTTGCCCTGAGGCCGGTAGGCGGCCAGCACGTCGATGTCGAAGTCGTAGTGCCCGGCGAAGGCGACCGCCTCCGGATGCAGCGGGACGGCCTCGCCCGGGGCGACGTGCCGGCGCACGACCGTCTTGGTGCGGTCGTAGACGATGCTCATCGGCACTCCGCCGAAGTGCGCGAACGCGGCTCGGTGGCAGTCGAAGAACGTCGCAAGATCCTGGCTGGTGGTGAAACAGCAGAACGGGTCGCGCGAGTACGAGAGCGTCATGTGGAAGGAGTAGACCTTCGGGATGCCGACATGAGCGAGGATCTTGCCCTCGTCGCCCCAATCCACTTGGGCCTGAGCTCCCGGGACGACCTCGAACCGCCGGTGCAGACCCGCCAGCTCGCCCGGGCTGATGCCCAGTTCGTCCGCGATCCGGGGCCGGGCTTCCTGCAGGTAGAGCTTCACCCGCTGGTAGTTGATCGTGACTCCGTAGTCCTGGACCAGGCGCTCATGGATCACTTTTCCCTTGAGCAGGATCTCGGACCTGAGCATCGCGTCGATCAGCGGCGCAACCTCGTCCACCACCCGCCGAGGCCGCTGGCCTGCTGCGTCTCTCTTCGGCGGGGCGATTGAAGCGGGGTCCTTGAGGTATTTGCTGACCGTTCGACGGTTCAGCCCGGTCTCCTTCGCGATCTCCCGCAGGCTCATCGCACCGGACTCGTACAGCGAACGGAACCGCCTCAACTCCAGCCACCGATGCGGATCCAAGACCACCGTCAGCCGCCTCCCTGCCACCCCGAACCGACAGCAGCAGACTCACGGCCGGCACCCCGTCACCGCACCGAAAACGGTGCACTTTCATCCGTACGAGGTGGCGCACGTTCGCTTGTACGCCGACAGCGCGTGCGGAGTCGAGTCCTGGCTTGCCGGGGCCGTGGAAAGCCACCAGGGCAGCCGGGTAGTACTCGCGCAGGTGAGAGCGGAGCCGGTTGACCATCTGCTGTCGATCCCAGATCGCGTCCTGATGGGCACGGGCCAGGACCGCGACAGCCTGGCCGGCTTCGCTGTCTTGGGGCAGCGGCCGGTGAGCATGCTGGTCGGTCCGGAGGATGTTGGCCAGCACTCGGGCGTCGGCGGCGTCGGATTTGGCCCGCGAGACGCTGCCGCGATCGCGGTATCGAGCGGCAGCCAGCGGGTTGATCGAGTAGATCTTCCGGCCGGTGGCTCGCAGGCTGGCGACCAGCAGACCACGCGGGGTCTCGATGGCGACCGGAACCGGGTCCTCGGCGGAGTCTCCGTGGCGGGCTAGCAGTTCCATCAGCGCGTGAAACCCAGCGCTGTCGTCGCTGATCCGCAGCTTGGCCAGCTGACTGCCGTCCTGGTCGACCAGGGCTATGTCGTGATGCCCTTCGGCCCAGTCGATGCCGCAGAAGATCGTGCTCAAGCTCTTCCTCCATCACCTCGTAGTGCAGCAAAGCTGCAGGTCAGCTCCATGCGGAGCACGCGGCGCCCTAATAGAAGTGCTCAAGGCACGCCATCTCATGAGCCGTTCGTGTCTCCAGCGACCGGCAGGGACCTCGGTCTGTTAGAGAGCTCGAAGCTCGCGAACTACTGAGAGGTTGGCCCCTGCCGGCGGGCTGGCGACATGAAACCTGACACCGACACTCCTGCCGGGCGGGACCAGTCTTCGATGAGGGCTTTCCGTCCCGGATCCACCTGAGATCTCCGCCCGGCAGGACGGGTGGCGAGCAGGAGCCGGTCTGAACACGGGGATCTCATCCCGGAACGGGGGCAGGCTTCCGGCTCGCCGTTCGACGAGCCCTTGCACTTCCCTGCCCGGGCCCACCGATGAGCTATTAGATCCACCTGGCCTGCGAGCAAGGGCAGAGGCCGCTGTCCTTGCTGGTCACCGCCGGTCAGCGTGGTGACAGTCCTCAGTTCGCCGCCGTCCTGGATGCCATCCGGGTGCCCCGCACCGGTCCGGGCCGTCTCCGTGTCCGTCCGCTGCGGGTGCGGGGCGACAGGGCCTATTCGTCCCGCGCCAACCGGGCCTACCTTCGAATGAGGGGAATCCGCTGCACGATCCCGGAGCCTGCCGACCAGGCCGCCAACCGCAAACGGCGCGGGAAGGCCGGCGGGCGGCCTCCTGCCTTCGACCGCGAGGACTACAAAGCCCGGCACGCGGTCGAGTGCGGGATCAACCGGCTCAAGGTGCGACACGAAGTCGCACACGTTAAGTGGGAAAGCCACGAAGGAAGGAGACATGTGCTGACCCCGGATTAGTGTCCGTAATCCGTTCCCGCGCTCACATGCGTCGCCGGTAACAGCGGGGTGTGAAGCTGAGCGTTCAAGCCCAAGGGTTCCCTGACCATCGGGGAACGACAGGCGAGGGAAAGGCTGGACGGGTGAACCGCGTGAACCCCCGTTGATGTCTCGTAAGGTTGAAG
>NZ_JBVJEA010000021.1:0-128221 GCF_055581985.1 Streptomyces sp. NPDC042336
CTTCCCTTCGGTCTTGCGTTTCCGACTCTATCAGATCTTTCCGATCCGATTTCCTCGGTGCTTTCCAGGTTCCCGCTTTCGCGTTTCCCTTTCCGCCGATTCCGACTCTATCAGATCCTTTCGGTCCTGATTCCCCGTCAGAAGGGGTTGCCGTCCCGGCTGTTGGGCCGTTCCGACGAGATGAGACTCTAGCGGACTCCCGGCTCCCGAGCTAATCGGGGGCCGCGTTCTTTCGAACGTGGATTCCTCATTCCGTTAATACGCGCACCGACAGCACGACGACGCCGACAACGCGACTGTTCGTCGAAGTGTGGTGGGTACTTGCGGAATCGCTGTCCGGGGACCGACCGGGGTCGGCGCTCACGTCGGACAACTCGGAGAACACTAGGAGTGCCTGGCGGTCGTGTCAAATCCCGGGTGGGGCGGGCCGCGAAGGCGTACGGTGGGGCCGTGATGACGCGTACGTGCACCCAGCTCTGGCGGGCCGCCTGACGGCGGCCGTACGCACGTATGCACTCGACGGCCGCCGCTTCGGCGGCCGTTCTCGTATCTCCCTCCAGGAGGGGCGGCCGGCGGGTGGCGGCGGCCCTGACCAGGAGGTGGAGAGATGACACGGGTCTTCAGTGGGGTCAAGCCGACCGGGCACCTGACGCTGGGGAACTATCTGGGGGCCATGCGGCGGTGGGCCGCCGTGGACCAGCACCAGTCGGACGCTTTGTTCTGCGTGGTCGACCTGCACGCGCTGACCGTGGACCACGATCCGGCGCGGGTGCGCAGACTCAGCCGGCAGGCGGCGTCGCTGTTGCTGGCGGCGGGGCTCGATCCCGAGCTGTGCACCGTGTTCGTGCAGAGCCACGTGGACGAGCACGCCCGGCTGTCGTACGTACTGGAGTGCGTGGCGACCGACGGGGAGATGCGGCGGATGATCCAGTACAAGGAGAAGGCCTCGCGGGAACGGGAGCGGGGCGGGAGTGTGCGGCTGTCGCTGCTGACGTATCCCGTGCTGATGGCGGCCGACATCCTGGCGTACGGGACGGACGAGGTGCCGGTCGGGGACGACCAGACCCAGCACGTGGAGCTGGCGCGGGAC
Organism: Streptomyces sp. NPDC042336; assembly: GCF_055581985.1. NCBI lineage: Bacteria > Bacillati > Actinomycetota > Actinomycetes > Kitasatosporales > Streptomycetaceae > Streptomyces > Streptomyces sp. NPDC042336. Next base: position 1,091 of record NZ_JBVJEA010000021.1, read on the forward strand.
CTCGCGGTGCGGTTCAACCAGCGGTACGGACACACGTTCGTGGTGCCGCGGGCGACCAGTCCGGCGCTGGCGGCCCGGGTCATGAATCTGCAGGAGCCCGCGTCGAAGATGGGCAAGAGCGACGATGTCGGGCCGGGGATCGTCTATCTGCTGGACGAGCCGGACGTGGTGCGGAAGAAGGTCGCGCGGGCCGTGACCGACAGCGGGAGAGAGGTCGTGTACGACCGGGAGGAGCGGCCGGGGCTCGCGAACCTGCTGGAGATCCTCGCGGCCTGCACGGGTGGGGAGCCGGCGGAGCTGGCGGGCGGTTACGACTCGTACGGCGCGCTGAAGAAGGACACCGCGGAGGCGGTCGTCGAGGTGCTGCGGCCCGTGCGGGAGCGGCACCAGGAGCTGTGCGCCGATCCCGGGTATGTCGAGGGTGTGCTCCGGGAGGGGGCCGAGAAGGCGCGGGCGGCGGCGCGGCCGACCGTGGACGCCGCCTACCGGGCGATCGGGCTGCTGCCGCCGGTGGACGCGGCCCGGTAGGCGCGGGGCCGGTCGGGGCCGGTTCGGCCGGTCGTCAGTCCTTGGTGCCGGAGGCCAGTTCGCGGCTGCGGTCGCGGGCGGCCTCCAAGGCGGCGATGAGGGCGGCGCGGACGCCGTGGTTCTCCAGTTCGCGAATGGCGTTGATGGTGGTGCCGGCGGGGGACGTGACGTTCTCGCGGAGCTTGACCGGGTGCTCGCCGCTGTCGCGGAGCATCTTCGCGGCGCCGATCGCGGACTGGACGATCAGGTCGTGGGCCTTGTCGCGGGGCAGGCCGAGGAGGATGCCGGCGTCCGTCATGGCCTCGACCAGGTAGAAGAAGTACGCCGGTCCCGAGCCGGAGAGGGCGGTGCAGGCGTCCTGCTGGGACTCGGGGACGCGGAGGGTCTTGCCGACGGCGCCGAAGATCTCCTCGGTGTGGGTCAGGTGGGCCTCGGTCGCGTGGGTGCCGGCCGAGATCACGGACATGGCCTCGTCGACGAGGGCCGGGGTGTTCGTCATGACGCGGACGACCGGGGTGCCGGGGGCGAGGCGCTCCTCGAAGAAGGAGGTGGGGATGCCCGCCGCACCGCTGATGACCAGGCGGTCGGCGGGGACGTGCGGGGCGAGTTCGTCGAGGAGGGTGCCCATGTCCTGGGGCTTCACCGTGAGGATCAGGGTGTCGGCGGTCTTGGCGGCCTCGGCGTTGGTGACCGGGGTGACTCCGTGGCGGGCGCGGAGTTCGTCGGCCCGCTCCCGGCGGCGGGCGGTGACCAGAAGGTCGGCGGGTGCCCAGCCGGCTCCGATCATGCCGCTGAGCAGGGCTTCGCCGATCTTGCCGGTGCCGAGGACTGCGACTTTCTGGGTCATGGGTTCGGTGCCCTCCGGTGCCCTGTCTGTTCTTGGGTGCGTCGTGCGTGCTGCGTCGTGCGTGCTGCGTCGTCCTTCGTCGTCATCCTCGCATTCAGGGGGGTGGGTGGGGCTTCGCGTCCAGTCCGCGGGACGGTGGCGGGTGGGGCGCTCGGGTTCCTTCGCCCCCGCCGCTCCTTCCCGTTCCTCGGGCTGGTCGGTCATGACGTTCGGCGTTTCAGGGTTGCCGCGCCCAGGGTCAGGACGAGCAGGGCGCAGCCGGCGACGATCAGGGCGTCGCGTACGAAGGTGGTGGTCATGTCGGTGTGGCGCAGGACCTCGTTCATGCCGTCGACGGCGTAGGACATGGGCAGGACGTCGGAGACGGCCTCCAGGGCCGGGTGCATGTTGTCGCGCGGGGTGAAGAGGCCGCAGAGGAGTAGTTGGGGGAAGATCACGGCCGGCATGAACTGGACCGCCTGGAATTCCGAGGCCGCGAAGGCCGAGACGAAGAGGCCGAGCGCGGTGCCCAGGAGGGCGTCGAGCAGGGCGACCAGGAGGAGGAGCCAGGGGCTGCCGACCACGTCCAGGCCCAGGAACCAGACCGCCAGGCCGGTGGCGAGGGCCGACTGGACGATGGCGAGGGCGCCGAAGGCCAGGGCGTAGCCGGAGATGAGGTCGCCTTTGCCGAGCGGCATGGCGAGGAGGCGTTCGAGAGTGCCGGAGGTGCGCTCGCGCAACGTCGCGATGGACGTGACCAGGAACATCGTGATCAGCGGGAAGATGCCGAGCAGCGAGGCGCCGATGTTGTCGAAGGTGCGCGGGCTGCCGTCGAAGACGTAGCGCAGCAGGAAGAGCATCACGCAGGGGATCAGCATCAGCAGGGCGATGGTGCGGGGGTCGTGGCTCAGCTGGCGCAGGACGCGGGCCGCGGTGGCTGTGGTGCGGGAGAGGCTCAGGGGGCGGGTGGGGGCCGGGGTGAGGGTGGGCGCGGGGGCCGTGGGCGTGGTCATCGGGTGGTCTCCTTCGTGCGGGCCGCCGCTTTCGCCTTCGCCTCGTCGACCAGGTGGAGGAACGCCTCCTCGACCGTCTCGGAGTCGGTACGGGTGCGCAGGGCGTCGGGGGTGTCGTCGGCGAGGACCTCGCCCTCGCGCATCAGGAGCAGCCGGTGGCAGCGCTCGGCCTCGTCCATGACGTGGGAGGAGACGAGGAGGGTGGCGCCGCGGTCGGTGGCGATGGAGTGGAAGAGGGCCCACAGGTCTCGGCGGAGTACGGGGTCGAGGCCGACCGTGGGTTCGTCGAGGACCAGGAGTTCGGGGGCGCCCAGGAGGGCCACGGCGAGGGAGACCCGGCTGCGCTGGCCGCCGGAGAGGTTGCCGGCCAGGGCGTCGGCGTGGGTGGTGAGGTCGACGTCGGAGACGACCCGGGTGACGTCCTCGCGGCGGCGGTCGGCGGCCTCTCGGCCGGGGTCGAGGATCCCGGCGAAGTAGTCCAGGTTCTGCCGGACGGTCAGGTCGTCGAAGACGGACGGGGCCTGGGTGACGTAGCCGATGCGGGTGCGCAGGGCCGGGTGGCCGGCCGGGCGGCCGAGGACGTCCAGGGTGCCGGTGACCTTGGACTGGGTGCCGACGATCGCCCGCATCAGGGTCGACTTGCCGCAGCCGGAGGGGCCGAGGAGGCCGGTGATGCGACCGCGCGGGACGGTGAAGCCGAGGCCCCGCAGGACGGTGCGGGTACCGCGGACGACGGTGAGGTCTTCGGCGTGGACGGCGGGCGGGGCGGGGCCGTCGCCGTGGGCTTCGGGTGGCCGGGAGGAGGGCTCGGTCGAGTAATTCATCATGTGATGAATAATCCTCCCGGGTGTCCGCGGCGTCAAGGGGCGTCAAGCCGTGGGGGTCGTCCCGATGAGGAGGTGGACGTCGTACGTCTCCTCGACGAGTCCGGCCGGGAAGACGGCCAGCAGGTGGCGGCGCTCCTCGGCGAAGAAGGCCGCGGCGCGTTCCTCGGTGTCGGTCAGGAAGACCGAGTGGCTGCCGAGGTTGGCCAGGTGGGTGTCGAGCGGGACGTGCCGGCTCCAGCGGATCTCGCGGTGGACGAAGCCGAGGTGGCCGGTGGGGTCGGCGAAGCGGGCGTCGAGGTTGCGCTTCTCGGCGGAGAGGTTCAGGTGTGCGAAGTGCCGGTCGATGCGTCGTCCCGAGTCCGCGATCCACGGCACGTCGTGGGCGTCGGTGTTCCACCACAGCGCCAGCGCGCCGCCCGGACGCAGCACGCGCAGCGCCTCCGGGACGGCCAGGGCGGGGTCGGTCCAGTGCCAGGCCTGGGCGTAGGTGAGGAGGTCGGCGGTGTGATCGGCCAGGGGGAGGGCGTTGCCGTTGCCCCGGACGATCGGCACGCCGGGGAGAGTGCGGCGGAACTCGGCGGCCATGCCGGCGCCGGGTTCCACGGCGATCACGTCGGCGCCGCGCTCGTGCAGGCGGGCGGTGGCGAGGCCCGTACCGGCACCGACGTCCACGACGCGGGCGCCCTTGAGGGGACGGCCGGTCAGCTCCTCCAGCGCGTCGAAGAGGGCGGGCGGGTAGGAGGGGCGGTTGGCGGCGTACTGGGCGGCGGCGTCGTTGAAGGAACGGGCACGGGCCGTGTGGTCGGCCTGTGTGGGAGCGGCTTCGGGAGTGGCCCGGTCGTCCGGGGTCGTCGGTGTCGTCATACGGCCATGGTGGCCGGGCGGGGCGGCGGGGCGTAGGGGGCCGCGGGTGGGGCGGACCGGCCGGTCAGGCACACGCGACCCCGGACGGACCCCATCAGCCGGTGAGGCAGAGGCGGCCACGGACGGACCGCACCAGCCGGTGAAGCACAGACGGTTCCGGACGGACCGGACCGGCCTGTTCAGGCACACGCGACCGCAGGTGGGCCGCACCAGCCGGTGAGACACACGGCCCCAGGCGGACCGCACCAGCCGGTCAAGCACACGCGACCCCGGACGGACCGCACCAGCCGGTGAGGCACAGGCGGCCCCGGGTGGGCAAAGGGGATGCGGAGGGGCGTCGGCGTTGCCGGGAGCGTTGACGGGGCGGGACTCCGGATGCTCGTTCTCTTCGCTCGCGGTGTCTCGGCTTCGGCGCCTTCGCGTGCTGCGCCTACTTCTGGCGGCGCTTCTTCGACGGGTTGCCCGAGCGGCGGGTGGTGCGCTTCTCGAACTCCTCTCGGGCCTTCTCGTACTCCTCGCGGTGCAGCTTCTCGCCCGGTGCCTCGGTGAAGGTGCGGAAGAAGTAGGCGAGCAGGGAGCCGACGAAGCCGATGGCGAGCAGGCCACGCATGGAGGCCTGGCGGTCGGGGTCGGGGCGGCTGGTGAAGCCGGACCAGGTGTGGCGGAAGGCCAGGGCGCTGCAGATCGCGAACATCACGATCATCAGCAGCGAGACGAAGCTGCCGATGTCGGCGATCTGGAGGCCCTGGTATGCGATGCGGAGCACGAAGCAGGCGGCGGCCGCCACGGCGAGGGAGCCCACGGCGAGGCCCGCCCGGCGGGCGGTGTAGCCGTGGTCGTGGTCCACCCAGGTCGTGCCGTAGAACCGGAGGGGTTCGGGGCGGGGGCCCGCGGGGGTGTCCGGGATGCCGTTCTTGCCGTTCGCTGCGCTCACGGGTCGATTATGGCGCCGGGGCGGCGCGGGCCCCGGGCGGGCCCGGCACAACCGGACGAGGCTCGCGGGGCGTGCGGTCAGCCGCCCTGGCCGGCGCTGCCGAGCGGGCCGACCCGCACCGGCGAGCCGGAGCCGTCCGTGGCGGGCAGGGTGGCACCGCCCGGCCAGTCGAGGGTGACCGACTTGGTCTCGTCCGGCGGGGTCACCACGAGGCCCGTGATGCGGACGCCGGAGCCGCCCGTGTCGTTGATCGGGTAGGTGATGCCGAAGGTCACCGTCTCCCCGTCCGCGAGGACGATCGAGGGGGCCGGCTCCCCCGTGCGCTCGGCCGACAGGGTGCCGGCGTTCGTCTTCAGGTCGACGCCCGCGTAGCCCGCGAGTGAGCAGTCCCGGCCGCCGCCGTTCTTCAGGTCCACCGCGACCGTGCCGTCGGTGTCGCCGTCGATGGTGGCGTCGATCGCCGTGATCTCCAGCTCGTCGGTGCGGCACTTGGCGGCCTTGCCGTTGTCGTCGGCACCGCCGGTGCCCCCGGTGCCGCCCGACCCGCCGGTGCCGCCGGTCCCGTTGGGGGTCTTGCCCGCGGAGTCCGTCCCGCCCCCCTGGTCCGAGCCGGCCGGTCCCGAGCCGCCGGTCGACGAGGACGCGGTGGAGGCGGCCGGCGGGGCGGCGCTCTGGTCCGTGCCGCCGTCATCGTTCTGGCAGGCCGTGAGCGAGAGACCGGCGGCGAGGGCCATGGCGGCGAGGGTCAGCTTGCGAACGCGCATCGTTGTCTACCTCAGAGTCGGTTGGCGTGCCGGGCCGCCCGTACCGATCGGTGCGAGCGGGCGCTTCTGATCACCTAGAGCCACTCGGCCCGGCACGCCGTTCCTCTCGGCAACCTCCTAATACGTCCCTAAGACAGCCCTGTTACAAGGTCAGCAGCGCGGGGCCACGTAACCGTCGCTGCCGGTGCGGATGTAGGTGTCGGAGACGTACTGGCCGCTGCCGATGTTGTCCCAGATGTTCGAGGTGCCGTAGGGGCCGGAGACCCACTGCCCCGTGCGCTGGCAGTTGATCGTGACCCTGGCGCCCTCGGGCAGGACCCGCACCACGGAGTAGTTGGTGCCCGGTCCGCTGCGGACCTTCAGGCGGTAGCCCGGCGCGACCGGGTAGGAGGCCGTGGCCGCCGCCGTGACGACTCCCTCGGCCTGCCCCGCCGCTCCCTCTTCGCCGCCGCCGGTGTTCTGGACCTGCTCGACAGACATGGACGAACTCCCCCCCGTTGAACCCCACGTCTTTCGCGGGGCACCGTTGATTCCCCAAGAACAAGCCATGAAACACCAGTTCGCAAGCCGCACACGCGGGTCGGCAGGCCGCCTCTGTCCCCCGCGCCCCATCGACTAGGCTCCGAGCAGCGCTCGCGCGAACGAACAGCACGGGGGTGGTTCCATGGCGCCGCAGCGGGATGCCGGAGCGGACGCGGAAGCGGAACTTCCGGAGTACGCCGGCCACTACCGGCTGGAGTCCCGCCTCGGCTCGGGCGGCATGGGCGTCGTACACCTCGCCCGCAGCACCTCGGGGATGCGCGTCGCGGTCAAGGTCGTGCACGCCACGTATGCCAGGGACCCCGAGTTCAGGGGGCGTTTCCGGCAGGAGGTGGCCGCGGCCCGGCGGGTGAGCGGGGCCTTCACGGCGCCGGTCGTGGACGCCGACCCGGAGGCCGGGCGGCCCTGGATGGCCACGCTGTACATCCCCGGTCCCACCCTCTCGGAGCACGTGAAGCGGAACGGGCCGATGGACGAGCCCCAGCTGCGCCGGCTGATGGCCGGGCTCGCCGAGGCGCTACGCGACATCCACCGGGTCGGTGTCGTGCACCGGGATCTGAAACCGAGCAACGTCCTGCTCGCCGAGGACGGCCCGAAGGTCATCGACTTCGGCATCTCCCGGCCGAAGGACAGCGAACTGCGCACCGAGACCGGGAAGTTGATCGGCACCCCGCCGTACATGGCGCCCGAGCAGTTCCGGCGGCCCCGGGAGGTGGGGCCCGCGGCCGACGTCTTCACCCTCGGTTCGCTGATGGTGCACGCGGCGACCGGCCGGGGGCCCTTCGACTCCGACAGCCCGTACGTCGTCGCCTACCAGGTCGTGCACGACGAGCCCGAGCTGACCGGCGTACCGGACTCGCTCGCGCCGCTGGTGCTGCGGTGTCTCGCCAAGGAGCCCGAGGACCGGCCGACGCCGGACGAGTTGATGCGGGAGCTGCGGTCGGTCGCGGCGGCCTACGACACCCAGGTGTTCATACCGGCACCGCGGACGGAACGGACCGGGGCCCCGGAGGAGACCGGTGCGGAACCCGCCCAGCGGGCCGCCGCCGAGCCGTCCGTACGGTCCGGGGGGTCCGAGCGGTCCGGGCGGCTCGTGCGACGGCTGGGGAAACGGTCGGCACTCGTCGCCGGGGCGTTGTGCCTTGCCGTGATCGGGGGCGTCGTGGCCGTGCAGGCGTTCGGCGGTGCCGAGCCCGCGCGCACGCCCACGGCGCAGAGCGCGTCGGGCGGGTTCGGGGCGTGGGAGGCGGTGCCCGCGGCGCAGGGCGGCGGGATGCCGCAGTGCTCGTACGCGGCGCGGCGGCTGTTGTGCGCGCGGCCCGGTCTGGTCTTCGCCCTCGACCCGGCCGACGGGAGCACGCTGTGGCGGCACCCCGTCGAGGAGGCCGTGCGGGGCGAACCGCCGGTCGTGTCGGGCGGGCTCGTGCAGCCCGAGGTCGGCCTGCTGGGTCCGCTGGAGGCGCTCGACCCCGCCACGGGTGAGCCGAAGTGGCAGCAGGACATGCCCGCGTACGACGGACTGCGCACCGTCGGCGACATGCTGCTGCTCACCCGCGCCGACGGGATGGTCACCGGCGTGGACGGCGCCTCGGGACGGACCCGGTGGACGCACCGGATCCCCGGGCAGGCGGTGCCCTACTTCACCTCGTTCGCCGGGGAGCGGCACCCGGCGGCGTACGCGACGAGCCAGAGCGCGGACGGGAAGCGGACCCGGGTCACCGCGGTGGACCCGGCGAGCGGGGACGTGCGCTGGGACGCGGAGCTGGCGGGGACGCTGACGCCCGTGGGGGCCGCGGACGGCGCCGTCTTCCTCGTCGCCGAGGGCGCGACCTACGGCGACGTCAGGACCGTGGTCCGCTACACGCCCGCCACCGGGGCGACCCGGCGGGTGACGCTGCCGATCCCGGTCGAGCAGGCGTCGGCGTCGGCGGGCGTGCGCGGGGACACCGTGTACCTCATGGGCGCGGGCGGTTCGCTGGTCGCCGTGGACATGGCGGCGGGGAAGCAGGCGTGGCGGCTGGAGACGGGCGTGAGCCGGGGCTCGGCGCCGGTCTCCGACGGGCGGCACGTGTACGTCACCGCGCCCGACGGGCGGCTCCTAGGCGTCGACGCGCGCGAGGGCAGACTCCTCGGGCAGACCCGGCCGCGGCTCGGCTCCGACTCCGACAAGGTGCCCGCGTCCCTTCCGGCCCCGCTGCTCGCGGGCGGGCACGTGTACGCCGGCGCGCCCGACGGGACGGTGTTCGGGGTGGCGGGGCGGGACCCGGGGGCCTGGTAGGCCGTCGCCCGGGTCCCCCGGCGGGTGTCAGCCCAGCTTGCTGACGTCGCGCACGGCGCCCCTGTCGGCGCTGGTGGCCATCGCGGCGTACGCCTTCAGGGCCGCGGAGACCTTGCGGTCGCGGTTCTTCGGGGCGTACACGCCGTTCAGGGCCTGCTCGCGGCGGGTCAGCTCGGCGTCGTCCACGAGCAGCTCGATGGAGCGGTTCGGGATGTCGATGCGGATGCGGTCGCCGTCCTCGACCAGGGCGATCGTGCCGCCGGCCGCCGCCTCCGGCGAGGCGTGGCCGATGGACAGGCCCGAGGTGCCGCCGGAGAAGCGGCCGTCGGTGACCAGGGCGCAGGCCTTGCCCAGGCCGCGGCCCTTCAGGTACGAGGTCGGGTAGAGCATCTCCTGCATGCCGGGGCCGCCCTTGGGGCCCTCGTAGCGGATGACGACGACGTCGCCCTCCTTGACCTGCTGGGTGAGGATCTTCTGGACGGCCTCCTCCTGCGACTCGCAGACGACGGCCGGGCCCTCGAAGGTCCAGATCGACTCGTCGACGCCGGCCGTCTTGACCACGCAGCCGTCCACGGCGAGGTTGCCGCGCAGGACCGCGAGGCCGCCGTCCTTGGAGTAGGCGTGCTCGACGGAGCGGATGCAGCCGCCCTCGGCGTCCTCGTCCAGGGAGTCCCAGCGCTCGGACTGGGAGAATGCCTCGGCGGAGCGGACGCAGCCGGGGGCCGCGTGCCACAGCTCGACCGCCTCCGGGGAGGGGGAGCCGCCGCGGATGTCCCAGGTCTTCAGCCAGTCGGAGAGCGACGGGCTGTGGACGGAGTGCACGTCCTCGTTGAGCAGGCCCCCGCGGTGCAGCTCGCCGAGGAGGGCGGGGATGCCGCCCGCGCGGTGCACGTCCTCCATGTAGTACGTGCGGTCCTTGGCGACGTTCGGCGCGACCTTGGCGAGGCACGGGACGCGGCGCGAGAGGGCGTCCATCTCGGTGAGGCCGTAGGGGACCTCCGCCTCCTGGGCGGCGGCCAGCAGGTGCAGGATCGTGTTGGTGGAGCCGCCCATCGCGATGTCGAGCGCCATGGCGTTCTCGAAGGCCGCGGGGGTGGCGATGTTGCGGGGCAGGACCGAGTCGTCGTCCTGCTCGTAGTAGCGGCGGGTCAGGTCCAGGACCGTGCGGGCGGCGTTCTCGTAGAGCGCCTTGCGGGCGGTGTGGGTGGCCAGGACCGAGCCGTTGCCGGGGAGGGAGAGGCCGATGGCCTCGGTGAGGCAGTTCATCGAGTTGGCGGTGAACATGCCGGAACAGGAGCCGCAGGTGGGGCAGGCGTTCTCCTCGATGCGGAGGATGTCGGCGTCGGAGATCTTCTCGTTGACCGCCTCCGACATCGCGTCGACCAGGTCGAGGGTGCGGACCGTGCCGTCGACCAGGGTGGCGCGGCCGGACTCCATCGGGCCGCCGGAGACGAAGACCGTCGGGATGTTCAGGCGGAGCGCCGCGTTGAGCATGCCCGGGGTGATCTTGTCGCAGTTGGAGATGCAGATCAGGGCGTCGGCGCAGTGCGCCTCGACCATGTACTCCACGCTGTCCGCGATCAGGTCGCGGGAGGGGAGGCTGTAGAGCATGCCGCCGTGGCCCATGGCGATGCCGTCGTCCACGGCGATCGTGTTGAACTCGCGCGGGATGCCGCCGGCCGCGACGACCGCCTCGCTGACGATCCGGCCGACCGGCGCCAGGTGCGTGTGGCCCGGCACGAACTCCGTGAAGCTGTTGGCGACGGCGATGATCGGCTTCCGCCCGATGTCCGCGCCGGGTACACCGGAGGCACGCATAAGGGCGCGGGCGCCCGCCATGTTGCGGCCGTGGGTGACTGTGCGGGACCTCAGTTCGGGCATCGTCGCTCGCTCCTTCGGAGAGTTATGACTGTCGTCGAGCGTACGCCGGTCATCCAGGGGTCGGGACGGGGTGTCCGGAATGCGGGACGCCTGTCTCGTCGTACGCCGTGGGCACGTGCTTTCAGGGGCCGGTGAGGTGCCCCTGTACGACCGGTGCCACGCGGGCGATGATCTGCTCCGCGTCCGCGGAGGCCAGCGGCTCCACCTTGATCACGTAGCGGAGCATCGCGCAGCCCACCAGCTGTGCCGCCGCCAGCTCGACGCGCAGCTCCGCGTCCGGCAGGCCCATCTGGGCGGCGACACGACGCAGCAGCTGGGCGGAGATGAGCCGGCGGAAGACGGCCGCGGCGGTCTCGTTGTTCACGGCGGAGCGGACGATGGCCAGCAGCGGGGTCCGGCTGGCCGGGTTCTCCCAGAGGCCGAGGATGAAGCGGGTGAGCCGCTCGCCGACCTCGTCGAGAGGGCCGTCGCCGATCGCTTCGGGGGCCTTCAGGGCGGGCGCGAAGGCGACCTCGATGGCCGCCTCGAAGACCTGCTCCTTGGTGCCGAAGTAGTGGTGGACCAGCGCGGGGTCCACGCCCGCGGCCTTGGCGATGCCGCGCACGGAGGTCTTGTCGTAACCGCGCTCGGAGAACTCCTCGCGGGCCGTGGTGAGGATGCGGTCGCGGGTGTCGGCGGACTCCGTACGGGGCGGGCGGCCGCGGCGCCGGGTGGCCCCGGCGGCGTCGTCGCTCACCGGCGGTCCGTCCTCGTCGCCGGGCCCCCCGGTACCGGGGACGCCGACTGCGCCAGGTGCAGACGGGTGAAGGCCAGCGCCTCGGCGAGATCGGCCTCGCGTTCGGCGCCGGACATCGCGCGCCTGGTGTTGACCTCGATGACGACGTGGCCGTCGAAGCCGGTGTGCGCGAGGTGCTCCAGCACTTCGGCGCAGGGCTGGTTGCCGCGGCCGGGGACGAGGTGCTCGTCCTTGGCGGAGCCACGGCCGTCGGCCAGGTGGACGTGGCCGAGGCGGTCGCTCATGCGGTCGAGCATGTCGAGGGCGTCGGTGCGGGAGGTGGCGGCGTGGCTGAGGTCGATCGTGAAGTGCCGGTAGTCGTCCTTCGTCACGTCCCAGTCGGGGGCGTACGCCTGCATCTCGCGGTCGCGGTAGCGCCAGGGGTACATGTTCTCCACGGCGAAGCGGACGTCCGTCTCGTCGGCCATCCGCCAGATGCCGTCGACGAAGTCCCGCGCGTACTGGCGCTGCCAGCGGAACGGGGGGTGGACCACCACGGTGCTCGCGCCGAGCTTCTCGGCGGCGGCGCGGGCGCGCTGGAGCTTGACCCAGGGGTCGGTGGACCAGACGCGCTGGGTGATGAGCAGGCACGGTGCGTGCACGGCGAGTATCGGCATGCGGTGGTAGTCGCTGAGCCTGCGCAGCGCCTCGATGTCCTGGCTGACCGGGTCCGTCCAGACCATCACCTCCACGCCGTCGTAACCGAGGCGCGCGGCGATCTCGAAGGCCGTCGCCGTCGACTCCGGATAGACGGAAGCCGTCGACAGGGCGACCTTCGTGTCAGGGATGCGGACGTCGTCCCTTGGTTTTGCCACGGGGGTCAGGGTACGGGGTGCGGGTCGAGGGCTGCGGGGGGCCTGATCGATGTTGTGGTGCGTGCCATAGGGGTGAGTGCCATGGGTGGGGGCCTTGGGGGTGGGGGTGCGTGGGGGATGGAGGTGCGTGGGGGTGGAGGTGCATGGGGGTGGAGGTGCATGGGGGGTGGGGGTGCGGGTGGGGTGGGGGTGCGGGTGGGGTGGGGGTGGGGGTGCGGGTGGGTGTCGTTACTGGCCCATGTGGTCCAGGCGACGCAGGATCACGCCCTCTCTGAGTGCCCACGGGCAGATTTCCAGGTTCTCCACGCGGAAGAGGTCCATCGCGGCCTCGGCCACCAGGGCGCCGGCCACGAGCTGGTGCGCCCTGCCCTCGGAGACGCCGGGGAGTTCGGCGCGCTCGCTGGCGGTCATGGCGGCCAGGCGGGGCACCCAGGCCTCCAGCGAGGCACGCTTCAGCTCGCGCTGGACGTAGAGGCCCTCGGCGGAGCGGGCGGCGCCGGTGATGCGGGCAAGCTGCCGGAAGGTCTTCGAGGTGGCGACCACGTGGTCGGGGGCGCCGAGGCGGCTGAACTCGCCGACGGTCCGGGCGATCTCCGTACGGACGTGGCGGCGCAGCGCCCTGACGTCGTCCGGGTGGGGCGGGTCGTCGGGCAGCCGGGCCGCGGTCAGCCGGCCCGCGCCGAGCGGCAGCGACACGGCGGCGTCCGGTTCCTCGTCGATGCCGTAGGCGATCTCCAGGGAGCCGCCGCCGATGTCGAGGACCAGCAGCCTGCCCGCGGACCAGCCGAACCAGCGGCGGGCGGCGAGGAAGGTGAGCCGGGCTTCCTCGGCGCCGCTGAGGACGGTCAGCTCGACGCCGGTCTCGGCGCGCACGCGCGCGAGGACGTCGTCGGCGTTGCTCGCCTCGCGCACGGCCGAGGTGGCGAACGGCAGCAGGTCCTCGACGCCCTTGTCCTCGGCGGCCTGGAGCGCCTCCCGGACCACCGCGGCCAGCCGGTCGACGCCGTCGGGGCCGATCGCACCGTCCTCGTCGAGGAGCTGGGCGAGGCGCAGTTCCACCTTGTGCGAGTGGGCGGGCAGCGGGCGGGCGCCCGGGTGCGCGTCCACCACCAGCAGATGCACCGTGTTCGAACCCACGTCGAGGACACCGAGTCTCATGTACGGAACGCTACTGCCGGCGATGCCCGCGGTGGTGCCGTCCTTGGTGCCGTCTTCGCGCTCGGGCGACTTACCCTGGAGCCGTGCCAAAGACGAAAAAGGCGAAGGACGAAAAGTCGGCCAAGAAGGATAAAAAGGGCGTACTGGGCGAAGCGGCGGGCGGCGAGAAGGGGCTCGACTTCGCGCGCGCGTGGGTGGAGTTTCCGGATCCGGCGGACGACGAGCAGGTCTTCCGCTGCGATCTGACATGGCTGACCTCCCGTTGGAACTGCATCTTCGGCAGCGGCTGCCAGGGCATCCAGGCGGGCCGCGCGGACGACGGGTGCTGCTCGCTGGGCGCGCACTTCTCCGACGAGGACGACGAGAAGCGGGTCGCCGGGCACGTGGCGAGGCTCACGCCGGACATCTGGCAGCACCACGCCGAGGGCACGCGGAACGGCTGGACCTCCGAGGACGACGAGGGCTCCCGGCAGACCCGGCCCTTCCAGGGCTCGTGCATCTTCCAGAACCGGCCGGGGTTCTCCGGGGGCGCGGGCTGCTCGCTGCACATCCTGGCGCTGAAGGAGGGCCGGGAGCCGCTGGAGACGAAGCCGGACGTGTGCTGGCAGCTGCCGGTCCGGCGGACGTACGAGTGGATCGACCGGCCCGACGACACGCGCGTGCTGCAGGTGTCCATCGGTGAGTACGACCGTCGGGGGTGGGGTCCGGGCGGCCACGACCTGCACTGGTGGTGCACCTCGGCGACCTCGGCGCACGGCGCGGGTGACCCGGTGTACGTGTCCTACCGGCCGGAGCTGATCGAGCTGATGGGCAAGGCGGGGTACGACCGGCTGGCCGAGCTGTGCGAGGAGCGGCTGGCCTCGCAGCTGCCGTTGCTGGCGCCGCATCCGGCCGACCCCGCTCGCTGAGACCGGTGCCCGGGCACGTGCCGCCCCGGGCACCGCGCCGGTCCTACGGGCCGGACGGGCTCGGGGTGCCGCTGTCACCGTCGCTCGGCGGGGGTGACGAGCCGTCCGTGCCACCGGTCGGGGACGGCTCCCCGGTCGTCGGCTCCGGGTCGGGCGACGTCGGCGGCGGGTCGTCGGTGGGCGTCGGGTCCGGATCGGTGGGCTGCGAGGTGGGCGGGTCCGGGTTCTGGCCCGGGTGGGACGGGGACGACGTGTCGTCGGGCGGGCTCGGGCGGGTCCCGACCGGGCGGGACGGGGCGGGTGCGGGGCCGTACCCCTCGATGGCCACGACGGCTCCGGCGGGCGACACGGTCACCCGTGCGCGCCAGTGGCCGGACGGCTCGCGCAGGTGGTCGACGTACACCCTGACCGTCACGGCATCGCCGGGGCGCAGGGTGCCCGAGGACTGGCTCAGGTAGAGCCAGGAGGCGCCGACGGACATGGACCAGCGCACCGGGGTGTCGCCGGTCGCGGTCAGGGTGACCAGCGTGGTGTCGCCGTCGTGGCCTGCCGTCACGCCGAGGTGGCCGGCGCCCTTCGCGGCGGCGCCGGAGACTCCGACGACCTCCACGGAGACGTCGGCCTCGCCGTTCTTGCCGAAGCCGGTGCCCGGGGTGGTGCTCGCGTTGCCGGCGTTCTCGTACCCGTAGCCGCCGCCCGCCGACTCGCCCTCCAGACCGTCCGGGTTCTGCGCCTCGCTGGCGCTGGCCGAGCGGCCCTCCTCGCCCTCGACGACGGGGGTGCCCCGGTAGGCCGCCCACAGGGCGAGCACGGGGGCCGCCACGACGGTGGCGACGACGGTGGTGGTGACGGCGCGGGCGCGCATACGGTCGCGCCGGGCCGCGCGGTCCTTGGGGTCCATCGGGAAGCCGCGCCGGTCGAAGCGGGGGGCGCTGCCGCGCGCGCGGGAGGTGTGGGCCGGGGTTCTGTGGAGCGCGGCGCGGGGGGCCTCCAGGACGGGCAGCTCGGCGGGGGTGACGCTGGTGCCGGGCCAGCGGCCTGGGACCGCGCGCTCGGCGGTCCGGCGGCAGCGGGGGCAGTCGTCGACGTGCCGGACCAGCTCACGGCGCAGGGCGCTGCTCAGGACGTAGCGGTTGTCGCCGGTGAGGCGGGCGACGCCGGAGCAGGTGCCGGTCTCCACCACGGCCAGGGCGGCGCGGGTGCGTTCCACCTCGCAGGCGGCCGAGGCGAGCAGTTCGCGGGTGGTGGGGAGGTCCATGCCTAGGACGGCGGCGACCTCTCGGGGGGCGAGGTGGTGGCGCACGGCGAGTTCGAGGGCCTCGCGCTGCTCGGGGGTGGTGCCGGCGGCCTCCGGCCAGGCCAGGAGGGCGAGTTCGCTGCGGTGTCGCTGGTCGGTCTCGTCGTGGACGGGGGTGGGGGTGGGGGTTTCGGGGGTGGTGCTGATGGTGGGGGTGGCGGGCGGCCTGGGGCGGCCTGCGGCGTGGCTGCTCGGACGTTTCTGCTTGGCCTCGGCCAGCTTGCGCAGACAGGACCAGCGGGCCAGGGCGTAGAGCCAGGCCCTGCGGTCGGCCGCGGAACCGGGGGCGCGGTGGCCGCGGCGCTCGGCGAGCGCGAGGACGTCGCCCAGGGCGGCGGTCGCGGCGTCGTGGTCGCAGAGCACGGACAGGCAGTACGTGAACAGGCCGTCCAGATACGCGTCGTACGCGGCGTATCGCGCGGGCGGACGCTGCGCCGGCGGCTGCGCCAGCGCCCTCGCCGCTGCGCGGTCACGCGCTTCCCGGTGCGCCCGGTGTGCGCCGGTCGTGCGGGTCGTGGTTTCCGGACTGCTCCTCATCACTCGGCGACCGTAGGGGGCTATGGGTGGCGCGAACTGGCGCGTTGGGCACTTTTAATCCGTACGGGTGAAACGATCCCTCATAAGGGGACAGGAAGCTGTTCTTCCGTGGCCGGGAGGGGGTGGAGGTCGTCCGTTCGGGGTGCCTGCGGCTCCTGTGCGGCTCCGGTGGGGGGTGCCTGCGGCGCCTGTGCGGGTTCGGTGGGGGTGCGCGGTGCGCGGTGGGTTCGGTGGGTGGGTCGGGGCCGTGCCGGGGGGTGTCCGTCCTCGGAACGGCGCGGAATCGGTCGGCCACAGATCTCCCCCGGCGTTGACGCGCCAACCGCTGCGGGCGGACACCCCCCGACACGGCCCCTTCTCGCCGTACGCGACTGCGGCCCGCCGACGCCCGCGCTGCCCCGGCCCGCCGTACGCGGCTGCGGCCCGCCGACGCCCGCGCTGCCCCGGTCCGCCGTACGCGGCTCTCCCGCCGCGTCGCCATGCCGCCCCGGCTGCCGGCCGTCGCCCGTCGCCCTCGCTGCGGGCAGTCGCCATGCCACTTAGCTGCGGGCAGTCGCGCCGCTGGGGCGATGGGGGTCCCCCCGCTCGAGCGAAGCCGAGAGTGGGGGAGGGTGGGCGCAGCGGCACCCCGTTGCGCCGGGCCGCGCTCCCCTCGCGTTCGCACCCGCGCCGGGCACCTTGCTACGCCGGGCCGCGCGACCCACTCCCGCGCCCACATCCGCGCCGGACGACCGTCGAATGGACCGCTGGGGGTGGTGTCAGTGGGGGCGGTTACGGTTCGTGCATGGCTGCCCGTACGAAGTCCGCCAAGGAACGGCCGTCCTACCGCTGCACCGAGTGCGGCTGGCAGACGGCCAAGTGGCTCGGCCGCTGCCCCGAATGCCAGGCATGGGGCACGGTCGAGGAGTACGGTGCGCCCGCCGTGCGTACGACCGCCCCGGGGCGCGTGACCACCTCCGCGGTGCCGATCGGGCAGGTCGACGGCCGGCAGGCGACCGCTCGCTCCACCGGTGTGCCCGAGCTGGACCGGGTGCTCGGGGGCGGGCTGGTGCCCGGGGCCGTGGTGCTGGTCGCCGGTGAGCCCGGGGTCGGCAAGTCCACGCTGCTGCTGGACGTGGCGGCCAAGGCGGCGAGCGAGGACCACCGGACGCTCTATGTCACCGGTGAGGAGTCGGCCAGCCAGGTGCGGCTGCGGGCCGACCGGATCCACGCCATCGACGACCATCTGTATCTCACCGCCGAGACGGACCTCGCGGCGGTGCTCGGGCACCTGGACGCCGTCAAGCCGTCGCTGCTCATCCTGGACTCCGTGCAGACCGTCGCCTCCCCCGAGATCGACGGTGCTCCGGGCGGCATGGCGCAGGTGCGGGAGGTGGCCGGGGCGCTGATCCGCGCCTCCAAGGAGCGCGGCATGTCCACGCTGCTCGTGGGCCATGTCACCAAGGACGGGGCCATCGCGGGGCCCCGGCTGCTGGAGCACCTCGTGGACGTCGTGCTGCATTTCGAGGGCGACCGGCATGCGCGGCTGAGGCTGGTGCGGGGGGTCAAGAACCGGTACGGGACGACGGACGAGGTCGGCTGCTTCGAGCTGCACGACGAAGGGATCACGGGGCTTGCCGATCCCAGCGGACTCTTCCTCACCCGGCGGGCCGAGCCGGTGCCCGGTACCTGTCTGACCGTCACCCTGGAGGGGCGCCGGCCGCTGGTCGCCGAGGTGCAGGCGCTGACCGTGGACTCGCAGATTCCGTCGCCGCGGCGTACGACTTCGGGGCTCGAGACCTCGCGGGTGTCGATGATGCTGGCCGTGCTGGAGCAGCGCGGGCGCATCAGCGCGCTGGGCAAAAGGGACATCTACAGCGCGACGGTGGGTGGGGTGAAGCTCTCCGAGCCGGCCGCCGACCTCGCCATCGCGCTGGCGTTGGCGAGTGCGGCCAGTGACACTCCGCTGCCCAAGAACCTCGTCGCGATCGGCGAAGTCGGCCTCGCCGGAGAGGTGAGACGGGTCACGGGGGTGCAGCGCAGGCTCTCCGAAGCCCACCGGCTGGGCTTCACGCACGCCCTGGTACCGGCCGATCCGGGCAGGGTCCCTGACGGCATGAAGGTCCTGGAAGTCGCGGACATGGGCGACGCCCTGCGGGTGCTTCCGCGCTCGCGTCGGCGAGAGGCCCCACGGGAGGAGGAGGACCGCCGGTAGACTTTGCCCTGGTCTCGCCCGTCCGTACGACCGAGTGTGCGACGCGGGAGCGCCAGAAGAACCTGCGACCGGAGGAGTGCAGTGGCAGCCAACGACCGGGCAGCAGCTCCCGGAAAGTCCGGTGGGAGTGCCGGTGCCGATGGCCTGATGCGCGCCTCACTGAGCGCCGTGGCGCCCGGCACCCCGCTGCGCGACGGCCTGGAGCGGGTCCTGCGCGGCAACACCGGCGGTCTGATCGTGCTGGGTTCCGACAAGACCGTCGAGCAGATGTGCACGGGCGGTTTCGTGCTGGATGTCGAGTTCACCGCGACCCGGCTGCGGGAGCTGTGCAAGCTCGACGGCGGCATCGTGCTGTCCTCGGACCTGTCGAAGATCCTGCGGGCGGGGGTGCAGCTCCTTCCCGACCCGACCATTCCCACGGAGGAGACCGGTACGCGGCACCGTACGGCGGACCGGGTCAGCAAGCAGGTCGGGTTCCCCGTCGTGTCGGTCTCGCAGTCGATGCGGCTGATCGCCCTGTACGTGGACGGGCAGCGGCGGGTGCTGGAGGATTCGGCGGCGATCCTGTCGCGGGCCAATCAGGCGCTGGCGACCCTGGAGCGGTACAAGCTGCGGCTCGACGAGGTCGCGGGCACCCTGTCGGCGCTGGAGATCGAGGACCTGGTGACGGTGCGGGACGTCTCGGCGGTCGCGCAGCGGCTCGAGATGGTGCGCCGGATCGCCACCGAGATCGCCGAGTACGTGGTGGAGCTGGGGACGGACGGGCGGCTGCTGGCGCTGCAGTTGGACGAGTTGATCGCCGGTGTGGAGCCGGAGCGCGAGCTGGTGGTGCGGGACTACGTGCCCGAGCCGACCGCGAAGCGGTCGCGGACCGTCGACGAGGCGCTCGCCGAGCTGGACAAGCTCAGCCACGCCGAGCTGCTGGAACTCTCCACGGTGGCGCGCGCCTTGGGATACACCGGGTCGCCCGAGACGCTGGACTCCGCGGTCTCGCCGCGCGGCTTCCGGCTGCTGGCCAAGGTGCCGCGGCTGCCGGGCGCGATCATCGACCGGCTCGTGGAGCACTTCGGCGGTCTGCAGAAGCTGCTCGCCGCCAGTGTCGACGACCTCCAGACCGTGGACGGCGTCGGCGAGGCGCGGGCCCGCAGCGTGCGGGAGGGGCTGTCGCGGCTGGCGGAGTCGTCGATCCTGGAGCGCTACGTCTGACACGCGGCGGGCCCGAGGGAGTGGCCGCGCGTTGCGTCAGTCGTTCTTCAGGACGAAGGACGTCTGGACCTTCTCGAAGCCGGGCGCCTTGGCCTCCACCAGGTAGGTGCCCGCCTTGGCCGAACCCGCCTGCGGCGTAGCGCACTCGGGGGCGCTCGGCTTGCGGTCCCACTTCACGGTGTAGGTGATGCCGCTGCCGGCGGCCACCCGGTAGCGCAGGCTGCCCGCGCCCTCGACGCAGTCGTCGGAGGCCCAGTAGGCGTCGTCGCCGCTGGCCGGAGTGATCGTGAACACCGCGTGCTTCGGGCCGAGATCGACCTTGCAGTCGCTGCCGGAGGTGTTCCGCGCGGTCAGTTCGAAGGCGGGGGTCTGTCCGGGCGAGTAGCTGTTGCGGACGCTGCGCAGACTCAACTTCACCGCACCCGGAGTGCAGTTGGGCAGGGCCGACCCGGTCGGCAGTGTGTCGTCCGCGCCGACGCCGGTCACCGCGCCGCCGCCACCTCCGGCGCTGCCCGATCCCTCGTCGCCACCGCCGGACTCGCCGCCGCCGGACCCGGAACCGTCACCGCCGGAACTCGGTCCGGAACCGGAGCCGTTGGAGTCCCCCGACTCGTCGCGTCCACCCGGTGCCTGGCTGATCGCCGGACCCGAACCCGAGGGGCCCGGGGTGATCGAGGGCGCCGGGTTCTTGCCGTTGGCCCCGTCGTCCCGGCCCTTGCCGCCGTCCCCGCCGCCGGAGACCACGATCCACGTGATCAACAGCGCCAACAGGGCGAAAAGAGACAGCAGTACGGCCCTCCTTCGCCAGTAGATGGAGGAGGGAAGCGGCCCGACCGGATTGCGCAGAGATCCCACGGCGCAAACTGTACGAGAGATCGGCGCGTTCACTTGTCCCACCCGCCGTTCGGCCCGCAACTTTTACGGATCATCATTCCGGAGACCGCCCGGGACCCACCCGGTGGCGGTGTTCCCGCGCGGAGGCCCTCCCATGGCAGGATCGGAGGGTCATGACTGCGCCCACGAAGCCCTCGCCAGGCGGACCCCCCGACCCCGCCGCGTCCGGTGTGCCGCTGCACGCCCCCGTCATCGACTGGTTCGACGAGCACGCCCGCGATCTGCCGTGGCGGCGCCCAGAGGCCGGTGCCTGGGGCGTGATGGTCAGTGAGTTCATGCTCCAGCAGACTCCGGTCAGCCGCGTCCAGCCCGTCTACGAGCAGTGGCTGGCCCGCTGGCCGCGCCCCGCCGACCTCGCCGCCGAGGCGCCCGGCGAGGCCGTGCGTGCCTGGGGCCGGCTCGGCTACCCGCGCCGCGCCCTGCGCCTGCACGGCGCCGCCGCGGCCATAACGGAACGGCACGGCGGCGACGTACCCTCCGACCACGCCCAGTTGCTGGCGCTGCCCGGCATCGGCGAGTACACGGCCGCGGCGGTCGCCTCCTTCGCCTACGGCCAGCGGCACGCCGTACTGGACACCAACGTCCGCCGGGTCCTCGCGCGCGCGGTGACCGGCGTGCAGTACCCGCCGAACGCCACCACCGCCGCCGAGCGGAAGCTGGCCCGGGCGCTGCTGCCCGCCGAGGAGGCGAGCGCCGCCCGCTGGGCCGCCGCCTCGATGGAGCTGGGCGCGCTGGTCTGCACGGCGAAGAACGAGTCCTGCCACCGCTGCCCGATCGCGGCCCAGTGCGCCTGGCGGCTGGCCGGCAAGCCCGCCCACGACGGTCCGCCACGACGCGGCCAGACGTACGCGGGCACCGACCGGCAGGTGCGCGGGCGGCTGCTCGCGGTGCTGCGGGACGCGGCCGGGCCGGTGTCGCAGGCGGCCCTCGACCAGGTGTGGCAGGAACCGGTGCAGCGCGCCCGCGCCCTGGACGGTCTGGTGGCCGACGGTCTGGTGGAGCCGCTGGCGGACGGGTTGTACCGGCTGCCGCTGAGCTGACACACGGCAGCTCCCGCGACGCCTTTGTGACGGCACCCATATCGGACCCATCACCCGATGTCGACATCAAGTGGTTCGTTCATTTGCCCGGTTCCTCCTTCCGTTACACAACCGACGGACAGCCGAGGGTTTGCCGCAGGCTGCTTCGCACAGCGCCGTGACAACGCTTCCCTAACTTCGTTTGCGTGCCCAGAGGGCGCGGCACGACAACGGACCACAGGCAGTGGGCCGGCGGTGACCACCGTCGGAGTACGGGGATCGGAAGGCGGTTGACATGGGCGAGGTGCTCGAGTTCGAGGAGTACGTCCGCACCCGGCAGGACGCGCTGCTGCGCAGCGCCAGGCGCCTGGTCCCCGACCCCGTCGACGCCCAGGACCTGCTGCAGACCGCGCTGGCGCGGACGTACGGGCGCTGGGAGACCATCGAGGACAAGCGGCTCGCGGACGCCTACCTGCGCCGGGTGATGATCAACACCCGGACCGAGTGGTGGCGGGCGCGGAAGCTGGAGGAGGTGCCGACCGAGCAGCTCCCCGAGTCCCCCATGGACGACGCGACCGAGCAGCACGCGGACCGCGCCCTGCTGATGGACGTCCTGAAGGTGCTCGCCCCGAAACAGCGCAGCGTCGTGGTGCTGCGACACTGGGAGCAGATGTCGACGGAGGAGACCGCCGCCGCCCTCGGCATGTCGGCGGGAACGGTCAAGAGCACGCTGCACCGGGCGCTCGCCCGGCTCCGCGAGGAGCTGGTCGCCCGCGATCTGGACGCACGGGCGCTGGAGCGTGAGGAGCGGGAGCGTTGCGCGGCCTGACCGACGGTCGGACACCCGGGGGGACCGGGAGAACCACGCAGGCGGCGAGTGCGGCGGTGGCCGTGTTCGTCGCCCTCGGCGTTTCCCTGTCCGGCTGCGGGACCGGCGGCACCGGCGCCCGGGACGAGGGGCCGGCCCACGCGGACACGGTGGGCGGCGCGGCCTCGTCGTCCCCCGAGCCGGCGGCGAAGGCGTCCCCCTCCCCCTCGAAGGTCCCCGACCGCGTCGACGCGGTGCGGCTCGTCAAGGCGGACCCCGAGGTCTCCCCGGAGGTCAAGCGCGAGCTGAAGCCGTGCGTCGCCGACGAGTACCCCGTCGACGTGTCGTACGGGAAGCTGACGGACAGCCCGGCGGACGACGTCGTCGTCAATGTGCTGACGTGCGGTGACGCGGTGGGTGTGGGCAGTTACGTGTACCGCGAGGAGGACGGCGCGTACCAGAATGTGTTCAAGGCGGAGGAGCCTCCGGTCTACGCGGAGATCGACCGCGGCGACCTGGTGGTGACTAAGCAGGTGTACGACAAGGGGGACCCGGTGTCGAGTCCGTCCAGCGAGAACGTGATCACGTACCGCTGGGCGTCGGGCCGGTTCACCGAGGAGTACCGCACCCACAACGACTACAGCAAGGCCGCGGGGAACGCGCCCACCCCTGTTCCGGAGCCGGACAGCTGAACCGCGTCGTCGCGGCGGCCGGCGTGAACCGATCGGGCCGCTCGTACCGATGACCGGGTGAAGGCGCTGTAGGCGATCCGGCGACCGACCCGTTCGACCGACCACACCCTGAGGACTGAGAGCACCGGGATGGCAGACCAGACCCACGTCCTGTTCGTCGAGGACGACGACGTCATCCGCGAGGCCACCCAGCTCGCCCTGGAGCGGGACGGCTTCGCGGTCACCGCGATGCCCGACGGGCTCTCGGGCCTGGAGTCCTTCCGGGCCGACCGTCCCGACATCGCCCTGCTCGACGTCATGCTCCCCGGCCTCGACGGCGTCAGCCTGTGCCGCCGTATCCGGGACGAGTCCACGGTGCCGGTGATCATGCTGTCGG
The DNA here is from genome assembly GCF_055581985.1 of Streptomyces sp. NPDC042336. NCBI lineage: Bacteria > Bacillati > Actinomycetota > Actinomycetes > Kitasatosporales > Streptomycetaceae > Streptomyces > Streptomyces sp. NPDC042336. Next base: position 24,225 of record NZ_JBVJEA010000021.1, read on the forward strand.
CGCGGGCGGACTCCATCGACGTGGTGCTCGGCCTGGAGGCCGGCGCCGACGACTACGTGACCAAGCCGTTCGACGGGGCCGTGCTGGTCGCCCGTATCCGGGCGGTGCTGCGGCGCTTCGGGCACGCCGGGGGCGGCGACCGGGCGGATGCGGCCGGTGCCGGGGACACCGGGGGCGTGCTCACCTTCGGCGACCTGGAGGTGGACACGGACGGCATGGAGGTGCACCGCGCCGGGCGGCCGGTGGGGCTCACGCCGACCGAGATGCGGCTGCTGCTGGAGTTCTCCTCGGCGCCCGGCACCGTGCTCTCGCGCGACAAGCTGCTGGAACGGGTGTGGGACTACGGCTGGGGCGGGGACACCCGGGTCGTCGACGTGCACGTGCAGCGGCTGCGCACCAAGATCGGCCAGGACCGGATCGAGACGGTCCGCGGCTTCGGCTACAAGTTGAAGGCCTGAGCGGGGATACAGGGATATGCGGGGGTTCTTCCGACAACGCCGGAGCGTCTCGCCGCCGGGGCACCCGTCCGGCCGCACGGGGCCGTCCGGCCGCACGGGGCCCGGCGAGCAGGCGGGGCCGGGCGGGCGTACGCGGGTCCTCGGTGTGCGCGGTCTGCGTGCCCGCGGCATCCGCACGGGGCTGCGCTGGAAGCTGAGCGCGGCCATCGCGCTGGTCGGCGCGCTGGTGGCGGTCGCGCTGAGCCTGGTCGTGCACAACGCCGCCCGGGTGTCGATGCTCGACAACGCCCGGGACCTCGCCGACGACCGGATCCTGATCGCCCAGCGCAACTACGAGCTGTCCGGGCGGCAGAACTTCCCCAACGCCCAGATCGACGACCCCGCTCTGCCGCCGGAGCTGCGCCGCAAGGTCGAGGCGGGGCGGCGGGCCACGTACGTCTCCGAGCGGCCGGACGGCGTGCCGGACATCTGGGCGGCCGTGCCGCTCAAGGACGGGCACGTGATGTCGCTGCACTCCGGTTTCACCGACCGCAGCGCGGACATCCTCAGCGACCTGGACCAGGCCCTGGTCATCGGTTCCATCGCGGTCGTCCTCGGCGGCAGCGCGCTGGGCGTGCTCATCGGCGGTCAGCTGTCGCGCCGGCTGCGCAAGGCCGCCGCCGCCGCGAACCAGGTGGCCAACGGCGAGGCCGAGGTCCGGGTGCGGGAGGCTATCGGCGGTGTCGTGCGGGACGAGACGGACGACGTGGCCCGCGCCGTGGACGCGATGGCCGACGCCTTGCAGCAGCGCATCGAGGCCGAGCGCCGGGTCACCGCGGACATCGCGCACGAGCTGCGCACCCCGGTGACCGGTCTGCTCACGGCCGCCGAGCTGCTGCCGCCGGGCCGGCCGACCGAGCTGGTGCTCGACCGGGCGAAGGCGATGCGCACGCTCGTCGAGGACGTCCTGGAGGTGGCCCGGCTCGACGGGGCCTCGGAGCGGGCCGAGCTGCAGGACATCATGCTGGGCGACTTCGTGACCCGGCGGGTGGCGGCCAAGGACCCGGCCGTCGAGGTGCGGGTGATCCACGAGTCCGAGGTCACCACCGACCCGCGCCGCCTGGAGCGCGTGCTGTTCAACCTGCTCGCGAACGCCGCCCGGCACGGCCGCTCGCCCGTCGAGGTCAGCGTCGAGGGCCGGGTGATCCGGGTCCGCGACCACGGCCCCGGGTTCCCCGAGGACCTGCTGGCCGAGGGCCCGAGCCGGTTCCGCACCGGCAGCACGGACCGGGCCGGCCGCGGGCACGGGCTCGGGCTGACCATCGCCGCGGGCCAGGCCCGGGTGCTGGGCGCCCGGCTCACCTTCCGCAACGTGCGCCCGGCCGGTGCCCCCGCGCACATACCGGCCGAGGGCGCGGTCGCCGTCCTGTGGCTCCCTGAGCACGCACCGACCAGCACGGGGAGCTATCCGATGCTGCCGGACCGGTCGAGCGGGGGCACGTCGTCGCCGTCGTCCCGGGAGGCGTCCCCGGAGACGTCCCGGAGGCGGTGACGCCCGGCTCGGCGGTCGCGTCCGGTTCGGCGGTCACATCCGGTTCGGCGGTCACATCCGGTCGAGTGCGGCACGGACCCGGTGGAGTCCCTCGGCCCTCCAGTGGTCCCGGTCGGGCATCTGGTCGTCCCGGCGCCAGCGCCAGGCGGAGAACAGCGCCCAGTTCAGCGCGCGGCACCGGTGGACCAGAGCGGGATCGGCGCCCGCGTAGTGGTCCGCCGCTTCTTCGGGGCCATGGGCGAGGTCGAACTCGACCGGCCCGCGGCAGCAGGTGGCGAGGTCGACGAAGAGCGGGCCTCTGCGCGTGTTCAGGAGGTTTCCGGGGTGCGGCTCGCCGTGCAGTAGCTGCTCGCGTGCCCGGTCGGCACTGATCCCGGCGCTCAGACCACTGAGGGTGTCGTGGAGGAATCCCCGGTCGGACTCGGACAGCTCGGGCGACCGCTGCCGGTCGTCCACCCCTGCCAGCGCCACGGCCACTCGATGGGTGAAGTGCGGTGCGTCCAGGTCGATCCGGCGCAGGGCGGCATGGTGCCGCATGAGCGCGTCCGCGTAGTCGGCCGGCGCGATCGGCGGTCCCACGGGTTCGTAGTAGGTCCAGAGCGAGATGACGAAGGCGTCCCGCACATGGGCCCGGGGGGCGACCCGGGGATCCAGCTCCCCCACCGGAGCCTCGACGTCGGCGAGCCGATGGGCGACCTCCACCTCGAACGCGGCCTCGGCCAGGTGCCCCGCGGACGCGACCCGGGCCAGGACCTCGCACGGGAGCAGACGCAGTGCGACGCGGTCCGAGTTGTGGACGACGAGCACCTCGTCGGCCTGGAGGCCCAGCTCCGAAGCGGTGCTCCGGGCGCTCTCTGCCGCGCGGCGCAGTTCCGCTGGCTCCACACCGTCCTCCTCCGCGGGTTCGGCGCTCATGCTCCTGGTGCGGGCCGTCCCGGTCGAGTGGTTTTCGCTCGCCGGCCGCAGCCGCCGCAGCTTGTCCGTACGCCGATGTGGCACGGGGCACTGGCGTCGGCCGGACGCGGGACGTCACAGGGGCAGGGGGCGGGCCTCGACCAGGTTGGCCATCACGAGGGTGGAGCTGAGGCGCTGGACGCCGGGGAGGGAGGCGAGGCGCTCGTCGTAGAGCCACCGGTACGCCTCCAGGTCGCGGGTGACGACCCGCAGCAGGTAGTCGGGGTCGCCGAACAGCCGCTGGGCCTGGAGGACGTGGGGGATCTCGGCGACGGCCGTCTCGAAGGCGGCCACGGTCTGCCGGTCCTCGTAGCGCATGGTGACGAAGACCAGCGCCTCGAAGCCCAGGCCGAGCGCGGGAGCGTTCAGCGCGGCGTGGTAGCCGGTGATCGCGCCGGAGCGTTCCAGGGCGCGCAGGCGCCGGTGGCAGGGGGAGACGCTGAGGCCGACCCGCCCGGCGAGTTCGGTCAGGGTCTGCCGGCCGTCCTTCTGCAGCTCCGCAAGGATCTGCCGGTCCAGGTCGTCCATGGACCAGATCCTTCCACGAGTGGTGCCTGTCGAGGAAAAAGTTGGAAGCACCTTTCGGGCAGTTTTTCCTAATCTTCCCAGGAGAGTCGGAAGAAGTGTGAGGTGGAGACGGTGGAGATGGCCGGCATCGGGGCGTTCTGGTCGGTGTCCTTCCTGCTGGTACTGGTCCCGGGGGCGGACTGGGCGTACGCGATCACGGCGGGGCTGCGCCACCGGTCGGTGCTGCCCGCCGTCGGCGGCATGCTGAGCGGATACGTCCTGCTGACCGCCGTGGTCGCCGCGGGCCTGGCGACCGCGGTCGCCGGTTCACCGACGGTGCTGACCGTGCTGACGGCCGCCGGGGCGGCGTATCTGATCTGGCTCGGCGCCACGACGCTGGCCCGCCCCTCGGCGCCCCGGGCCGCGGACGGTTACGCGGGGGACGGCTCCGGCTCGTGGCTGGGCCGGGCGGCCAGAGGGGTCGGCATCAGCGGCCTCAATCCCAAGGCGCTGCTGCTGTTCCTCGCCCTGCTGCCGCAGTTCGCCACCCGGGACGCCGACTGGCCCTTCGCCGCGCAGATCGTCGCCCTCGGCCTGGTGCACACGGCCAACTGCGCCGTGGTCTACACGGGCGTCGGCACCACCGCCCGCCGGGTCCTGGGCGCGCGCCCGGCCGTCGCCACGGCGGTGTCCCGCTGCTCGGGCGCGGCGATGATCCTGGTCGGCGCCCTGCTGCTGGTGGAGCGGCTGCTCGCCCAAGGGTGAGCGCACTAGTCTGACGATCATGGCGGATTGGGGACTGCGGTCGGCCTCGGCGGCGGACGTCGAGGCGGTGGCCGAGTTGCGTGCCATGGTGCTGCGGGCGGATCTGGAGCGGCTCGGGCGGTACGACGGTCAGCGGGTGCGGCAGCGGCTGCGGGACGGGTTCGTCCCGGCGCACACCCGGGTGATCGAGGTGGGCGGCGCGTTCGCCGGATGCGTGTCGCTGCGGCCGGCCGAGGACGCCCACTGGCTGGAGCACTTCTATCTGGCCCCGCAGTCGCAGGGCGGCGGCATCGGAACGGCCGTACTGCGCGAACTGCTGGAGCGGTGCGACCGCGAGGGCATCGTGGTCCGGCTGAACGTGCTGCGGGGCAGTCCCGCACGCCGACTGTACGAACGGCACGGTTTCGCCGTGGAGAGCGAGGATCCGGTGGACGTGTTCATGGTTCGCACGCCCGTAACCTGAGGCGCCATGGGCATACGCATCGAGGCAGAGGTCAGTTACCCGGTCAACGACGAGGTCGAGCGGGTGCTGGGGTTGGCCGAGGCGGTCGGGGAGCCGGTCACGGTCACGTTCGTCTGGGAGGGGGGTCGGCCCTCGGAACGGGCGGTGCTGGTCCCCGCGGCCACGCTGGCGCTCTGGGAGCACTGGGCGCCCACCGTCTACGCGACGCCAGACCGGGCCCCGGCGGAGGAGCCCGAGCTGGCCCACCCCGAGGAGTTCGGCCCGTTCACGCTCTTCCGCCGTCGTGTGGGAGGCCGTACGGCGGTGGCCCGCGACGGCGTGGTGGTCGCGGTACTGCTCGACCCCGACGAGGCGCACTGGCTGGAGGAGAGGGCCCGCAATGTCCGCCAGGGCTTCATGGATCCGAAGCAGCGGGCGGCGTTCGAGGATTTCCTCGCACGGCAGGCGGGCCGCGGTGAGCAGTAGCCCTCTGGTTACCGCAGTCCGTCGACGAACGCCTGCCAGGCGCCGGCTCCGACGGTGACGACCGGGCCGGACGGGTCCTTGCTGCCGCGTGCGCTTCCTGCTCCGGCCGGGCTCGGTACGGGTGGAGGTCGCCGACGACTGCCCCGAGCCGCCGGTTCCCGGGGCTGCCGACGCGCTGGGCGAGGGCGGGCGCGGACTGCTGATCGTCGCCGCGGTGACCGACCGGTGGGGCGTCACGCCGTACCCGGACGGGCGCGGCAAGACGGTGTGGTCCGAGTGCGTCGGCACAGCGGACGAGGAAGGCCCCCGGGCGGCCGAAGCCGTCCGGGGGCCTGGTGAGGGGGCAGGCGGGCCGCCGCGAGGTCAGACCGCCTCGGGCACCGGCGCCTTCGCCGTGGCCGGGTCGTCGCCGTCGGCCGGGGCGTCGGCGGCCTTCGGACCCGCGCCCTTGAGCGGGACCTCCTTCACGAAGACCGCCGCGACCAGCGCGAGGACCGCCACCACGGAGCCGAGGAGGAACGCGCCGTGGGTGCCGGAGGACACCGCGTGCTGGTAGGCGTCGCGGACCGTCGCGGGCAGCGCGTTCAGCGCGTCCGCCGTGAGGGTCGCCGACTGCTCCGTCGCCTGGGCGCCAGAGGCCGGGGCCCGCTCGGCCATGACGTCCTGGACGCGGTGGTTGAACAGCGCGCCCATGATCGCGACGCCGAAGGAGGAGCCGAGGGTGCGGAAGAGGGTGGTGGAGGAGGACGCGACGCCCATGTCCTTCATCTCCACGCTGTTCTGCGCCACCAGCATGGTGATCTGCATCAGGCAGCCCATGCCGAGACCGACGACGGCCATGTACAGGCCGGAGGTGAAGCGGGTGGTGTCGGTGTCCATGGTCGACAGCAGGAACAGGCCGACCGTCATCAGCACGCCGCCCGCCACCGGGAAGACCTTGTAGCGGCCGGTGTTGGTGGTGACCCGCCCGGCGACCATCGAGGTGACGAGCATCGCGCCCAGCATGGGCAGGAGCAGCAGGCCGGAGTTGGTGGCGGACGCGCCCTGCACCGCCTGCTGGTACAGCGGCAGGAAGAGGGTGGCGCCGAACATCACGAAGCCGACGATGAAGCCGATGAGGGACATCAGCGTGAAGTTGCGGCTGCGGAAGATGTGCAGCGGCACGACCGGCTCGGCGGCCCTGGTCTGCCAGAACACGAACCCGACCAGCGCGGCGACGCCGATGCCGATCAGTTCCATGATCCGCGCGGAGGTCCAGGCGTACTCGGTGCCGCCCCAGGTGGTGACGAGCACGATGGCGGTGATGCCGATGGTCAGCAGCGCGGCACCCAGGTAGTCGATCCGGGCCTCGCTGCGCTTCTTCGGCAGGTGCAGCACCGCGCTGATGGCGATCAGGGCGACCGCGCCGAGCGGCAGGTTGATGTAGAAGGACCAGCGCCAGCCCCAGTGGTCGGTGATGGTGCCGCCGACCAGCGGTCCGCCGATCATCGCCAGCGCCATGACGCCGGCCATCATGCCCTGGTACTTGCCGCGCTCCCGGGGCGGTATCAGGTCGCCGATGATCGCCATGACGCCGACCATCAGACCGCCGGCGCCCAGGCCCTGGACGGCGCGGAAGCCGATGAGCTGGCCCATGTCCTGGGCCATGCCGCTGAGCGCCGAGCCCACCAGGAAGATCACGATCGACGTCATGAACGAGCCCTTGCGCCCGTACATGTCGCCGAGCTTGCCCCACAGCGGGGTGGAGGCCGCCGTGGCCAGGGTGTAGGCGGTGACGACCCAGGAGAGGTGCTCCAGGCCGCCCAGCTCGCCCACGATCGTCGGCATCGCGGTGCCGATGATCATGTTGTCCAGCATCGCGAGCATCATCGCGATCATGAGGGCGAGCAGGACGACCCGCACGCTCCTCGGCTGCTTGCCGGCGCCGGCTTCCCCGGCCGCCGCCTGCGTTTTCTCGGCCATCTCTCCTACTCCCCCAGCTACCGCTGTGCCACTTGCCACTTACTTGCCGCCCGGCAAGCTGTCTACACTGGGGAAGGTAGTAGGCTAACTAGCCGGGCGTCAAGTAAGTTTTTCGGAAAGTGCGCGGGGGCAGGAGGTGCGTAGGAAGATGGGCGGCACAATGAACGGCACCAAGCAGCAGCGACGCCGCGGGGACACCCGCCAGCGCATCCAGGACGTCGCGCTCGAGCTCTTCGCGGAGCAGGGGTACGAGAAGACCTCCCTGCGCGAGATCGCCGAGCGTCTGGACGTGACCAAGGCCGCGCTCTACTACCACTTCAAGACCAAGGAAGAGATCCTCGTCAGCATCTTCGAGGACCTCTCCCGGCCGCTGGAGCACCTGATCGACTGGGGGCGGGAGCAGCCGCACACCCTGGAGACGAAACAGGAGATCATCCGCCGCTACAGCGAGGCGCTGGCCGGCGCGGCGCCGCTGTTCCGCTTCATGCAGGAGAACCAGGCGACGGTGCGGGACCTGCGCATCGGCGAGCTGTTCAAGACCCGGATGTTCGGCCTGCGCGACATCCTCATGGACCCCGAGGCGGACCTGGTCGACCAGGTCCGCTGCATCAGCGCGCTGTTCACGCTGCACGCCGGGATGTTCGTGCTCCGGGACCTCGAAGGCGACCCCGAGGAACAGCGTGCTGCCGTTCTCGAGGTCGCCACCGATCTGGTCACCCAGGCCCACCGGGGAGCCGCGGGCGCGTAGTCCCGTCCGTCAGACGGTCACGCCCTTGCCGCGCAGGAAGGCGACCGGGTCCACGGCCGAGCCGTAGTTCGGGGTGGTGCGGATCTCGAAGTGCAGGTGCGGACCGCTGGAGTTGCCGGTGTTGCCGGACTTGGCGATCGACTGGCCGGTCTTCACGACCTGGCCTATCTTGACGTTGATCTTGGACAGGTGCGCGTACTGGGAGTACGTGCCGTTGCCGTGCTTGATGACGATCGCGTTGCCGTAGGCGGGGCCGTCACCGGCGCCGTTGCCGCCGGCCTTGACCACGGTGCCGCCGTGGGCGGCGACGACGTTGGTGCCGATCGGCACGGCGAAGTCCTGGCCGCTGTGCTTGTGCGCCCACATGCCGCCGTTCTGGGCGAAGCTGGCGCTCAGCTCGTACTTCTTGACCGGGTCGACCCAGGAGGCGGCCTTCTTCTTGGTGGCCGTCTTCTTGGCGGTGGTGGTCTGCTTGGCGCTCGCGGCGGCCTTCTCGGCCTTCGCCGCCTTGGCCTGCGCCGCGGCCTGGGCCTCTACGGCGCTCGCGGCGGCGGTGGTGCTGGGGGCCGCCGTGGTGCCGGTGGCGGCCGCGACCCCGGCTCCCAGTGCGACCGAGGCTCCGAGGCCGGCGGCCATCACCGCGGCGCGGGTGCGGATGGTCGTACGGGAAGAACGGGACGTGACACGCGGGAACATTCGAACCTCATGGGGACGGGTGCAGAGGAATGCCCACCGGCGGGACGCACCAGGCGCTCACCGGGCGGGCTCAACCTTGGTAACCCGGCAACCCCGAACCACACAAAGGTGTGACCTACGACCCTATTTAGTACTTCAGAGTGAAACTTCATGACCCACACCAGAGCGGCCATTTTGGACAAAACCAGCTCAGAGCCCCGGAAACCCCCCTGTCGGTCGCTCCCTTATGTCCGTTTTCATAGTTCTTGCGGCTGCCACTATTCCCCGTAGTACACACCGATCGGCCTGTGCGGCACATCACCGGCGGCCATGATCGAAGGGCCGGTGAATGTGACGGGGGCTACTCCCGTCCCGGCTAACCCGCCCACCGCACAAGGGGGGTCACCTAGGCTCGGAGCATGGTCGACGTCACAGCACTCGGGGCCCGTGTCGCGTCCAGCGCGGTCGCACCACTCGTCCGCCGGCTCTTCGTGCGGGACGGGCCGGGAGCGGGGCTGGTGGACCGCCCGGTGCGGATATCGGCGCTGGTGTCCTTCCGGAGCGAGAAGCGGGACGTCACGCCGAAGGACGTCGACAAGATCGCCTCGGAGCTGGTGCGCAGGGCGCTGACCTCGGCAGGACCCGGCGAGGAGCCCGTCGACGCCGCCGAGGCGACGGCCGTCGAGGACGCCCTGGCCCGCACGCTCACCCGGCTCGGCGAGATCACCGTCGAGGACTACGAGGCCGTCGGCCTCGGCCCCGAGCGCTTCGCCCGCGCTCTGGGCTCCGGCGTGTCCCTGGCCCCGTACGGGCTCGGCGAGGGCGGCACCCTGCTGTACGAGCGGCTGCTGCGCACCGCCTCGCTGCACATCCTGAACTTCCTCACCCAGCGCTCCACCTACGTCGCCCGCCAGCAGACCGTCCAGACGCAGCAGCTGGCCCGGCTGGTCCAGGCCGCCGACGTCCTGCTGGAACGGCTGCCGTCCCAGTCGGCCGAGGACGCCGGGTTCGAGGAGCGTTACGCGGACCACGTCGCCGTCCGGTACGGCACCCTCACCATCTACGGTCTGGACGCCGGAACGCGCGAGTGGCCGCTGGACACGGCGTATCTGAGCCTGGAGGCGACCCGGCCGCAGGCGGGCCGGGACGGGCGCCGGGACCCGGAGTACCCGACCGTGGCGGCCGAGCAGGTCCTCGCCGGTCACGACCAGGTGTTCCTGCGCGGCGTCGCCGGGTCCGGCAAGACCACCCTCGTGCAGTGGCTGGCGGTCACCGCGTCGAGCCGCTCCTACGACCACGGGATGCCCCACCTGATCGGGCGGGTGCCGTTCGTGCTGCCGATGCGCCGGATCGTGCGGCCCGGGGCCGAGCTGCCCTTCCCCGGTGACTTCCTGCGCGCGGTCGGCTGCCCCGTCGCCGGGGAGCAGCCGCCGGGCTGGGTGGAGCGCGTCCTGCGCGCGCGGCGCGGGGTGCTGCTGGTCGACGGCATCGACGAGATCGCCCAGGACTGCCGGACCGCCGCCCGGCGCTGGCTGCGGGAGCTGGTGCGGGCCTTCCCGGGGAACCTGTGGCTGGTCACCTCGCGCCCCTCGGCCGTGCCGGAGGAATGGCTGGCCGCCGAGGGCTTCAGCGAACTCGTCCTCGCCCCGATGGGCCGCGACGGCGTCGCCACCTTCGTACGGCGCTGGCACCGGGCGGCCGAGGTGGACGAGTCCGTCGGCGAGTCCCTGCTGGCCTCCGTGCGGGGCACCTCGGAGCTGAACGGGCTGGCCACCAACCCGCTCATGTGCGGCATGCTGTGCGCCCTCCACCGCGACCGGCGCGGTTTCCTGCCCCAGGACCGCAGGTCGCTCTACGAGGCCGCCCTGACCATGCTCCTGGAACGCCGGGACCGGGAACGGGAGCTGCACGGCTCCGACGGGGTGCGCCTCGCGTACGCCACGCAGGTGCAGCTGCTGCAGCGGCTGGCGTGGTGGCTGATCCGCAACAGCCGGCAGGAGATGGACCGGGACGAGGCGCTCGGCATCGTGGACCGGGTGCTGCCCGCGCTGAACCTGGCCGATGCCGGCGGGGAGGAGGTCTACCGTGCGCTGCTGTTGCGCTCCGGGCTGCTGCGCGAGCCCGCCGAGGGCCGGGTGGACTTCCTGCACCGCACCTTCCAGGACTACCTGGGGGCCCGGCTGGCCGTGCAGGAGATGGACTTCGACCTGCTGGTCAACCACGCCCACCTGGACGAGTGGGACGACGTGATCCTGCTCGCCCTCGCCCATGCCCGGCCCAAGGAGGCGGAGCAGATGCTGCGCCGGCTGACGGAGCTGGACACCCCGCGCGGGACGCTGCTCGCGGCGGCCGGGCTTCGGTACGCGGCGGAGGTGGCGCCCGGGGTACGGGGGCGGGTGGAGCAAGGGCTGGCCACGCATGTTCCGCCGACCACCGCCAAGGCGGCGCAGGAACTGGCGCGGGCAGGTGGCGATCTCGTACTGGGGCTGCTGCCGGGGCCGGAGGAGATCGACGACGACCTGACGGCGACCAGGGTGGTGGAGACGGCGATCGGCGTGGGGAGCGAGGCGGCGCTGCAGTTCCTGGCCCGGTTCCGGAAACACCCCGGTGGTGATGTACAGCAGCTCCTCGCCGCCTCCTGGCACAAGTTCGAGCGTGAGACCTACGCCCGGGAGGTACTGGCCCACTTGCCCGCGCAGTGGGCCGTCGATGTGTCCACCACCGACGACCTCCGCGCCTTGCGCTCGCTGGGGGGCTGGAAGCACATCCTCGTCCGGGGCGCCTACCGGGTCGAAGACCTGACCGAGCTGATCGTCCGGGAACGCCTCGTCCACTTGACGCTCGAAGCGCCCCACCCCGTCGAAGGGCTGTCCTGGGTCTCGGCCTTCCCCGCCCTCAAGACGGTCTCGGTCCTCGCGGACGTGGACGAGGCGGTGGCCCGGCAACTGCCGAGCGGGGTCTTCCTCCACAGCCCGTTCGCCCCTTTGTCCTCCGAGCCCCAGGGGTAACCCACCTTCATGGATGCCGTCGTCCGCACGCCCTCCCGTCTCGCCGCCCCCCTCGTCCACCGGCTCTTCCGCGATCCCGCCCGGCCACCGGTGTTCTCGGAGCCGGTCCCCGGCCTCGTCACCTGGCGCGGCGCCAGGGCCACGGCCACCCCGGACGACGTCCACCGCACCGCGGCCGACCTGGTGCACCTCGCCGCCGAGCGGCATGCCGCGCCCACCGCCGAACTGGCCCCGGTCGTCGACGTCCTGGCCCGCACCCTGCTCGCCATCGCCGAGGTCGACGTCACCGACGCCGACGCCGTACGGCTGGGGCCGCAGGACTACGCGCGGCGGCTGCGGGGCGCGGTGCAGGGCGCGGACCGGGAACTGTCGCCGGACGCGGCCTGGTTCCACGACGCGCTACTGGTCTCGGTGTGCCTGCACGTCCTGCACCACCTGGTGCGGCGCTCCGCATACCTCCAGCGGCAACTGCCGGGGCGGGCGAGCCGGATCGCCCAGCTGGTCGACCTGGGCGACGCCGAGGCGGCGGCACGGCATGCCGAACGGCCCGAGGAGGACGTGGCGTTCGAGGCCGAGTACGCCCAGTGGGTGGCCCGGCGGCACGGCTGGCTCACCATCGTCGGCGTGGACTTCCCCAACGCGCCCGACCGTTGGCCGCTGGAGGAGACCTATCTGAGCCTGGAGGCGGAGGAGCGCAGCGGCGGCGTGAGCGGGGCCGAGGACGAGCAGCGCACCGTGCTGCTCGCGGACCGCGCCCTGGTGGACCACGAACGGGTCCTGCTGCGCGGCGGCGCCGGGTCGGGCAAGACCACGCTGGTGCAGTGGCTGGCCGTCGCCGCCGCCCGCGAGGGCTCCCGCGTCCCCTTCGTGCTCCCGGTACGCCGCTTCGCGCGCGAGGGATTCCCGGCCCCGGACGACTTCCTGCACGCGGTCCGCCACCCGCTCGCCGACCGGGCGCCCGAGGGGTGGGTGGTGCGCACCCTGCTCGCGGGCCGCGCGCTGCTGCTGGTCGACGGCATCGACGAGGCGCCGGAGAAGACGCGCGGCGAACTGCGCGACCGGCTCCGCCGGCTGCTGCGCGTCTTCTCCGGCAACGGCTGCCTGGTCACCTCCCGGCCCTCCGCGGTGGCGGACGGCTGGCTGTCCGGGGGCGGACTGGCCGAGGAGGACTTCGTCGAGCTGTCCCTCGCGCCCATGTCCCGGGACCAGGTCACGCGGTTCATCCGGGACTGGCACTCGGCGGCCCGCCTCGACGGTCAGAGCCGCGCCGCCGGGCCGCGCGAGCGGGAGCGGGAGCGGGAGCGCAGCACGCTGGACGAGTACGAGCAGCGGCTGCTGCACTCCGTGCGGATCTACCGCGAACTGCGCCAGCTCGCCACCAACCCCCTGATGTGCGGCCTGATATGCGCCCTCAACCGGGACCGCGCCGGTTCGCTGCCCAGCGGCCGCAAGGAGCTGTACGACGCTGCTCTGGAGATGCTGCTCCAGCGCCGCGACCCCGAGCGGGACGTGCTGTACGCGGACGACGTGCGGCTCCAGCAGAGCACCAGGGAACGGCTGTTGCAGAAGCTGGCCCACGCCATGCTGGAGGAGGACGCCTCCGAGCTGACCCGGGAACGGGCGGTCGGCATCCTGGAGGCCGCGCTGCCCGCGATGCCCGCGGCCCGCGCGCAGGGGGACGGCGAGAAGATCTTCCGGCATCTGCTGCACCGCACCGGCCTGCTGCGCGAACGGCCGGGCGAGTCGGTCGACTTCGTCCACCGCACCTTCCAGGACTACCTGGCCGCCAAGGAGATCGTGGCCCGCGGCCGCTTCCCCACGCTGGTGGACCACGCCCACCAGTCCGAGTGGGAGGAGGTCATCCGCATGGCCGCCGCCCATGCCCGCCCCGAGGAGTGCGCCCAGTTCCTGGAACGGCTGCTGGCGCCCGCGCCCGGACTGCGCCGCCCGCAGATCAACCACCGCCGGCTGATGGCCGCGGCCTGCCTGGACCACGTCACCGAACTCGACCCGGCCGTCCAGCGCCTCGTCCACGACCGCACGAAGAACCTGGTGCGCCCGACGACGGAGCTGGCCGCCCGGGGGCTCGGCTGGGTCGGCCCCATCGTCCTGGAGCTGCTGCCCGACCCGGGCCAGGTCCCCGACGACCGGAAGGCCCTGCTGCTCGCCTACACCGCGACCCGCGTCCAGGACGACGCCGCCATCGACTACCTGGTGCGGCTGCGCTCCCGTGCCGCCCTGCCGGTGCGCACCGAACTGGCCCGGGGATGGCGGCACTTCGACACCGAGCGGTACGCCCAGGAGATCATCGCCCACCTGGACCCGGACGGCCTCTACTTCCCGGTCGCCGACACCGCCGAGCTGGCGGCCCTGCGCGAACTCGGCGGGCGTCCGCGCATCCAGGTGGCCGGGGTGATGCGGGCCGAGGAACTGCTGGCGGGACTGCTCCCCGACCAGCTGACCCACCTGTGGCTGAACGCTGAACTGCCGGACACGGACGTCTCGTGGCTCGCCGGCTTCCCCCGGCTGCGGGTGCTGCGGGTCAATCCCCGGCTGCCGCGGGTGCGGAACGTGCCGGACGGGGTGGAGATCACGGCGTAGGCGCTGGCCGGGCAGGCGACTACTACTCAGTCACCCAATCGTTGCCGTCCGGCCGACCGTACCTGAGGGAGCGGCTCGCCAACTCGACACCCGGCGAGTAGCAGACGATCGCCCTCGACATCGACAACACCTCCCTGGAGACCGACTTCGGCTTCAGCCACCCGCAGCCCGCCAACCGGCCGGTCCTGGAGGTCGCCGAGTACACCCAGGAGCACGGCGTCGCCCTGTTCTTCGAGACCGCCCGCCCCGGCATCATCGAGGCGCCCACGAAGTGGAACCTCGCCCACGCCGGGTACGAGTCCTCCGGGCTGTACGCCCGCGGCTTCCTCGACCTGTTCAAGGACGTCGCCGAGTACAAGACCGAACAGCGCGCCGAGAGCGAGTCCCAGGGCTACACGATCACCCGCGAACATCGGCAACAGCGCCACCGACCTGTCGGGCGGCCACGCCGAGCGCACCTTCAAGCTCCCGGACCACGGGGGGCAGTTGTCCTGACGCGGGTCTCCTGTCGCCGGATAGGCTCCCCTCGTCGACCGACAACCACGGGGGTGGCAGATGGAACCGGCGGTACTGGGCGGAAAGTTGGCGTCAAGCCTGGTCGCCCCGCTGGTGAAGAAGCTGTTCGTCACGGGCGGCCCCGGCGCCGGACTGGTCGACCGGCCGGTCCGGCTGGACCGACTGGTGTCCTTCCGGGGCGAGCGGCGCCACCTCGGTGAGACGGAGGTGGGCAAGCTCGCCGAGCGGCTGGTCGGGGCGTCCCTGGACTCCCCCGGCGAGCCGCCCTTTCGGCGCGACGAGGAGACGGCCGTCGCCCTCGCCCTGGCCGCCCGGCTGCTCGCCCTCGGCGACCTGGACATGGACGACGTACAGGCGGTGCGGCTGGGGCACCGGGAGCTGGCCGCCCGGCTGAGGCGGCAGGCGGCCGGGTCCGGAGACGGGCCCTCCGCCGACGCCCGCTACTTCCTCGACTCGGCGACCGAGTGGGCCTGCCTGCACATCCTGGAGTTCTTCACCCGGCGGTCGACGTTCGTCGCGCGGACGCTGGTGGAGCAGACGCGGTCGCAGACGGAACTGATCGCGAAGGTGGACGAGCTGATCGCCCGCACCCCGCGCCCGGACAGCCGGGACACCGCGTTCGAGCGCCGCTACCTGCCGTACGTCGCCGAACGGCACAACCACCTCACCATCTACGGCCTCGACCTGCGCGACTCGCCTGATCGGTGGCCGCTGGAGGTCGCCTACCTGAGCCTGGAGGCGACGGCGGACGGGGAACCCGGCCGGGACACCTTGCCCGGCGAGAACGCGCCGGCCCGCACCGGACGGATGCCCGCCGACGCGGCACTCGACAGGGAACCCCGTGTGCTGCTGCGCGGCGACGCGGGTTCCGGCAAGACGACCCTGGTGCAATGGCTGGCCGTGACCGCGGCACGGGAGGGCACGCGCATCCCGTTCGTCCTCCCCCTGCGCACCCTGATCCGCACCGGTCCCCTGCCGGCCCCGTCCGCCTTCCTCAGCGCGGTCGGCTGCCCACTGTCACCGCCGGACGGCTGGGCGGAACGCGTCCTGACAGCGGGCCGCGCCCTGGTCATGGTCGACGGACTGGACGAGATTCCGCAGGCCGACCGCCACGCCACCCGGGACTGGCTGAGCGGCCTCCTCCACGCCTACCCCCGCAACCGCTGGCTGCTGACCACCCGCCCCACGGCCGTGCGCGCCGACTGGCTTGCCCAGGAACGCTTCGGAGAACTCTCCCTCGCGCCGATGGGCCGGGCGGAGGTCGCCACCTTCGTCCACCGCTGGCACGAGGCCGCCCGCGCCCCCGAGTACGAGCAGCGACTGCTGGACTCCCTGCGCACCAAGCGCGACCTGGCCCGCCTCGTCACCAACCCGCTGATGTGCGGCCTGGTCTGCGCCCTGCACCGCGAACGCCGCGGTTATCTGCCCACGGGACGCAAGGAGTTGTACGACGCGGCCCTCACCATGCTCCTGGCCCGCCGGGACCGGGAACGGGGCATGGGCGCCGTGGACGGCCCGGAGCCGGGCGAGGAGGCCCAACTCGAACTGCTGCAGCGGATCGCCTACGCCCTCGTCCTCAGCGGTCGGCAAGAGATGACGCTGGAGACTGCCGAGGGCATCGTGGACCGGGCCCTGCCTGCCCTCGGCCCCGTCTCCGGGCAGCGGGACGCCGCCGCGGTGCTGAGGGCCCTGCTGCTGCGCAGCGGCGTACTGCGCCGCCCGGCCGAGGGCATCCTGGACTTCGTCCACCGCACCTTCCAGGACTACCTGGCGGCCCGGTACGCGGTCGAGCAGGGTCACCTCGGCGTGCTCACCGGCCGAGCCGACGACACCGAGTGGGAGGACGTCATCCGCATGGCCGTGGCCCACGCCCGGCCCCGCGAACGCGTCTCCGTGCTCAGGGAACTGCTGCGCAGGGACGATCCCCGGCTCACCCTGCTGGCCCTGGCCTGCCTGGAGCACGCCGCGGCCCTGGACCCGGCGGTACGAGCCGAGGTGGAGGACCGAGCCGCCGAGCTGATCCCGCCGCGCACTGCCGAGGCTGCTCGGGAGCTTGCGGGGGCGGGACCGCTGGTGCTGGAGCTGCTGCCGGGACCGGATGGCTTGTCGGCCGAGGAGGCCCTGGGCGTCACGGTCACGGCCTCGGTTCTGGGTGGCGAGGAACCCGACGGCGCCCTCACCGTGTTGCGCCGCTTCCGGGACCACCCCGACCTCGACGTGCGGCGGCAGCTCGTTGGCACGTGGCACCGCTTCGACGCGGCGGAGTACGCGGCCGAGGTTCTGGACCACCTGGACCGGGCGGACCTCGTCCTCGCCTGCGACACGCCCGAGCAGCTCGCGACGCTCGCCGGAATGCGTCCGTGGAACCAACTGAGCATCTCAGGGAGGTACTCCGCCGGGGACATCGCCGCCCGGGTCCCCGAGCCCTCGGCGGTGACGGAGCTGACTCTCGCCGACAACCCGCTGCTGACGGAGTTGGACGCCCTGCACCGTTTCACCTCACTGACGCGGCTTGCGTACTACAGGTGTCCGAACGCACGCGGCCTGGACCGGCTGGCGGGGCTCGGCCTGAGCGAACTCATCCTCGGCTCCGACACCGACCCCTCGGGGATCCGGTCCCTCAGCTCCTTGACCCTGCTTTCGCTGACGCCGGACCTGCCGGGCGCCGGGCTCACCGACGCACTGCCCACCGACGCCCCGCTGCGCTTCCTCTACCTGGGCGACACGTGTACGGAGCCGGGCGGGCTGCTGGGACTCGGCCACTGGAGGACGCTACAGACCCTCAGCCTCGGCGCGTTGACCACGGAGCTGACGGAGGACGACTGGCAGGAGGTCGCCTCCCTGCCCGCGCTCACCTACCTGTACCTGGACGCCGCGATCCTCCGGGAGGTGCCCGCCTCCATCGGCCGTATGCCGGAGCTGCCGGGCATCGAGGTGCTGACGGTCCACGGCATGGAAGGCACCGAACACCTCGCGGCACTCGCGGCCCGGCTGCCGGGCGTGCACCACGTGACCCTCGCGAACCGCCTCGGCCACTCCTTCCCCCTGTCCGACTTCCGTCCGCTCTTTCCCAGCGCCGAAGTGGTTCTGAGCAGACGCTGACCCGGGCATGCGAAAGGGGCTGTCCCGGGACCGGAGTCCCGGGACAGCCCCTTTCCAGGCTCACCCCCGGAGGGCTACGCCTCCTTGCTCAGGTTCGGGCCCGCGCCGCCGCCGGCCGCCTGCTCGATCGGCGGGACGTCGGGGAGGGCCGACTTCTCCTCACCCCGGAAGGTGAAGGTCTTGGCGTCGCCCTCGCCCTCGGTGTCCACGACCACGATGTGACCGGGACGCAGCTCGCCGAAGAGGATCTTCTCCGACAGCGTGTCCTCGACCTCGCGCTGGATCGTGCGGCGCAGCGGACGCGCGCCCAGCACCGGGTCGTAGCCCTTCTTGGACAGCAGCTCCTTGGCGGACTGGGAGAGCTCGATGCCCATGTCCCGGTCCTTGAGGCGCTCGTCCACCTTCTGGATCATCAGGTCGACGATCCGCAGGATGTCCTCCTGGCTGAGCTGCGGGAAGACGACCACGTCGTCGACACGGTTGAGGAACTCGGGCCGGAAGTGCTGCTTGAGCTCGTCCTGGACCTTGTTCTTCATGCGCTCGTAGTTGGACTTCGTGTCACCCGCGGCGGCGAAGCCGAGGTTGAAGCCCTTGGAGATGTCCCGGGTGCCGAGGTTGGTCGTCATGATGATGACCGTGTTCTTGAAGTCCACGACCCGGCCCTGGGAGTCGGTCAGGCGACCGTCCTCCAGGATCTGCAGCAGCGAGTTGAAGATGTCCGGGTGGGCCTTCTCGACCTCGTCGAAGAGGACGACCGAGAACGGCTTGCGGCGGACCTTCTCCGTCAGCTGGCCGCCCTCCTCGTAGCCCACGTAGCCGGGGGGCGAACCGAAGAGGCGGGAGACCGTGTGCTTCTCGCTGAACTCCGACATGTCGAGGGAGATCAGCGCGTCCTCGTCACCGAAGAGGAACTCCGCCAGCGCCTTGGACAGCTCGGTCTTACCGACACCGGACGGGCCGGCGAAGATGAACGAGCCACCGGGACGCTTCGGGTCCTTCAGACCGGCACGGGTACGCCGGATCGCCTTGGACAGCGCCTTGACGGCGTCGACCTGGCCGATGACCCGCTTGTGGAGCTCGTCCTCCATGCGCAGCAGGCGGGACGACTCCTCCTCCGTGAGCTTGAAGACCGGGATGCCCGTCGCCGTGGCGAGGACCTCGGCGATCAGCTCGCCGTCGACCTCGGCGACGACGTCCATGTCGCCGGCCTTCCACTCCTTCTCCCGCTTGGCCTTGGCGGCCAGGAGCTGCTTCTCCTTGTCGCGGAGGGAGGCGGCCTTCTCGAAGTCCTGCGAGTCGATCGCGGACTCCTTGTCACGGCGGACGCCGGCGATCTTCTCGTCGAACTCGCGCAGGTCCGGCGGCGCGGTCATCCGGCGGATGCGCATCCGGGAACCGGCCTCGTCGATCAGGTCGATCGCCTTGTCCGGCAGGAAGCGGTCCGAGATGTAGCGGTCGGCGAGCGTCGCCGCCTGGACCAGGGCCTCGTCCGTGATGGAGACGCGGTGGTGGGCCTCGTAGCGGTCGCGCAGACCCTTGAGGATCTCGATCGTGTGCGGCAGCGACGGCTCCGCGACCTGGATCGGCTGGAAGCGGCGCTCAAGGGCCGCGTCCTTCTCCAGGTGCTTGCGGTACTCGTCCAGCGTGGTCGCACCGATGGTCTGCAGCTCACCGCGGGCCAGCATCGGCTTGAGGATGCTCGCGGCGTCGATGGCGCCCTCGGCGGCACCCGCACCGACCAGCGTGTGCAGCTCGTCGATGAACAGGATGATGTCGCCGCGGGTACGGATCTCCTTGAGCACCTTCTTCAGGCGCTCCTCGAAGTCACCGCGGTAGCGGGAGCCGGCGACCAGCGCGCCGAGGTCCAGGGTGTAGAGGTGCTTGTCCTTGAGGGTCTCGGGCACCTCGCCCTTGACGATGGCCTGCGCGAGGCCCTCGACGACGGCGGTCTTGCCGACGCCGGGCTCACCGATCAGCACCGGGTTGTTCTTGGTACGGCGGGACAGCACCTGCATGACCCGCTCGATCTCCTTCTCGCGCCCGATGACCGGGTCGAGCTTGGACTCACGAGCGGCCTGGGTGAGGTTCCGGCCGAACTGGTCGAGGACCAGGGACGTGGAGGGGGTGCCCTCCGCAGGACCGCCGGCGGTGGCGGTCTCCTTGCCCTGGTAGCCGGAGAGCAGCTGGATGACCTGCTGCCGCACCCGGTTCAGATCTGCGCCCAGCTTGACCAGGACCTGGGCGGCGACGCCCTCGCCCTCACGGATCAGGCCGAGCAGGATGTGCTCCGTGCCGATGTAGTTGTGGCCCAGCTGGAGGGCCTCGCGGAGCGACAGCTCCAGAACCTTCTTGGCACGGGGGGTGAAGGGGATGTGGCCGGACGGGGCCTGCTGGCCCTGGCCGATGATCTCCTCCACCTGCTGGCGGACCGCCTCGAGCGAAATCCCGAGGCTCTCAAGGGCCTTGGCGGCGACACCCTCACCCTCGTGGATCAGGCCCAGGAGGATGTGCTCGGTGCCGATGTAGTTGTGGTTGAGCATCCGGGCTTCTTCCTGAGCCAGGACGACAACCCGCCGCGCGCGGTCGGTGAACCTCTCGAACATCGTTAATCGCTCCTCAGAGCGGTCAGGCAGTAAGGGGAACTTCCCCTCCCTGTCCTTCCGCAGCTTAGTCCCGCAAGCGGGGACCGCTCATTCCAACTGCCGACACCGTCGATGGCCTCCTGACCCCTGACGCCGACATCTGCCACAACCCGATGGTGCGAGACGATGTTCCCGCAGGCCAGGCACTTACCCCACTCGCCAGTACGCCGATGGCGAACGCGAGACGGCCCGATCTGCATGTCGCCCCCTCCCACTAGGGATGTCTTACCCGCTGGGACGGACACTCCATGCCGCGCGCACCGGTTCCCTCCGCTACGGGCGAACAACCTTGCGCCTCCCCGCACCCCCGCACGCCCCCTCTTGCCGCCCTCGTCCAGCACTCTGCGCATTCGGATCAACACCCAGCGTAACCCGAGGGCTCTTCGGACGGTTGCACTTGGCATGGTTGGCGCCCCGCACCCCGTCTCCCCCGTCGCTCCCGTGTCCCCCGTTGTGCCGTCGCCCCGGCGGCCCACCCAGAACGGCGGCTCGGCGTCGGAGCGGATGCGGTGGTGGTACGAGAGCGGGCTCGGGTGGCCGACGGCGCCCGGGGAACCGGTGCGGCTGCGCACGGGCGTGCGCTTCGACGTCCTCGACGTGCCGGCCGAAGCGGGGTACGCGACGCTGGAGCGGCTGGACCGGCTGATGCGTGCCGGCCGGTCCGGACAGGCCGGTGCGGATTCGCCGGCACCGGGCTTCCCGGTGGCCGTCCAGGGCGGGCGGATGTTGCTGCTCGTGGCGGCGGGCGCCGCGGAGGAGCTGCCGGGGCTGCTGGAGTGGCTGGAGTGGGGCTCGCTGGCACTCGACCTGACGGCTGTCGGGGCGGGCGGCCTCGTGGACGCTCCCCTTGCTCCGGAGCCCGGCCCGGCCGGGCTGCCGCCGCGTCCCCCGGAGCGCGACGGCCTGCGAGGGGCCGCCGTCTGGCTGCGACCCCCGGAGCCGGGGTGCGAGGTGGGGTCCTCGCTGCCGGCGATGTCGGTCCCCGGACGGACCGGGACCGCCCTCGATCTCGCCCGGCTGGTCCACACACTGGCCACGCATTGCCACCGCGTCCGGCTCACCGCGAGCGGCCCGCCGCGGGCGCGGCCCGTGGCACCGATCGCGTGATCAGCCGTTGGCCTGCTCGTACGCCTCGCGGACCTTCGCGGGGACACGGCCGCGGTCGTTGACGTCCCAGCCGTTCTCCTTCGCCCAGGCGCGGATCGCCGCGGTGTCCTGGCTGCCGCCGGAAGCGGCGCGCGCCTTGCCGCGACCGCCCGAGGCACGGCCACCGGTACGACGGCCACCCTTCAGGTACGGATCGAGAAGACCGCGGAGCTTGTCCGCGTTGGCGGTGGTGAGGTCGATCTCGTAGGTCTTGCCGTCCAGTGCGAACGTCACGGTCTCGTCTGCCTCGCCGCCGTCGAGGTCGTCGACAAGAAGGACCTGAACCTTCTGTGCCACCGGATTTCCTTTCATCGATAACTTGAGGGTCGGGAGTCCGCCGGCGTCCGCCGTATCGCCGCCCCTTGTTATATGCAGTACTGCAGTACGCCGGAAAGCAAACCGCTTTTGCCGGAAAAACACAAACCCCCGGCGGAGGCCGGTAGCCCGGCCCCGGGCCGGAAACATGCGCGTTTCGGACATAGGGAACCCGTGAAGGGTGCGTCGGTGGAATAAACCTCAAACCTCGAGGGCCGTGGACGCCTGGCGCTGCCCGGCGATCACAGATGCAGAAGCATCCGGCTGTTGCCCAAGGTGTTCGGTTTCACTCGTTCGAGCCCCAGGAACTCCGCAACGCCCTCGTCATAGGAACGCAGCAGCTCCGCGTACACATCGGTGTCGACCGGTGTCTCCCCGATCTCCACGAAGCCGTGCTTGCCGAAGAAGTCCACTTCGAAGGTGAGGCAGAAAACGCGGCGAACACCGAGCCAGCGCGCCGTGTCCAGCAACTTCTCCAGCAGCTTGTGGCCGACACCCGCGCCCTTCAGGCCGGGCTTCACCGCGAGAGTCCGCACTTCCGCGAGGTCTTCCCACATCACGTGCAGCGCGCCGCAGCCGACCACCTCGGCGTTGTCGTCCCGTTCCGCGACCCAGAACTCCTGGATGCTCTCGTAAAGCGTCACCATCGCTTTGTCGAGCAGGATGCGGTCACGTACGTACGCATCGAGGAGCCGGCGTACGTCCGGGACATCGCTGGTGCGGGCCCGCCGGACGCTGATGGCATTTGACATGTGGGGACGCTATCGCTCGCCGCCGTCCGGTACGGCGCCGGGTCCCGGTGCGGGGGTTTCCGGTCCCTGCACGATGCGGATGGCGTCTCCGAGTGCCTGGCGCTGTTCCTCGCTCATCATGCCGAAGAAGGCGACGAGGGCCGCGGCGGGGTTGTCGCTCTGGGACCAGGCGTCGTTCATGAGGGCGGCGGCGTAGGCGGCGCGAGTGGAGACCGCCTCATATCGATAGGCCCGGCCTTCGGACTCGCGGCGCACCCAGCCCTTCTGATGGAGATTGTCCAAAACGGTCATCACGGTGGTGTACGCGATGGACCGTTCCTGTTGCAGGTCTTCCAGGACTTCTCGAACGGTCACGGGGCGGTTCCACTTCCACACCCTCGTCATGACCGCGTCTTCGAGTTCTCCCAATGGGCGAGGCACGCTTCGAACGATAGTGGGAGATCGGAGCGATCGCGTGCCGGACGTGCACTTTCGCCGGAAAACGGGCGTAAAAGGGGCGTACGGCTCCTTGGGCGGAGCCGTACGGGAGGGGGCCGTCAGGTCGCAGGGGGTGGCGGTCTCAGGCCGTGGGGGTGGCGGTCAGGCCTTGGAGGGCGGGGACGCCTGCCGGGCGCCCTCCGCCCGCGCGAGGGCGGCGTCGACGACCGCGTCCTCCTTGGCCTTGTTGGCGCCGCCCTGGGTCTTCACGATCACCCGGATCACGCCGATGAAGAAGACGGCCATCACGGCCGGGGGCAGGAGCGCGGAGACGTAGTCCATGGGACCAGGGTAGCCAGGCGCCGTCAGCCCGCCGCGAGGTGGTGCCGGGAGTCCGGGGCGGGCGGCGCCGGCGGGGCGGGCTTGCGGCGGGGGAAGACCTCGCCTGGGGTGGGGACGGGGCGCTTGGGGGTGGCCGGAGCGGGCTGGGGGGACGGCTTCGGGGCGGGCTTCTGCGCGGGGTCCTTGTCCGGCTGCCGGCCGCCGGGGAGGGCGTGGAGGGCGTGCAGGCGGGTGCGCGCGGCGGGGAGCGTGGGGCGGCAGCGGGCGAGGAGCGCCGCCGCGGCGGGGTTGCCGCGCAGGGCGCCCAGGGCGGCGAGGTCGTCCGCGTCGGGGCGGTGGCCGGCGTTCAGCGCCTCGTCCAGGAGTGTGAGGTAGCCGGTGGCGGTGCCGGGGAGGGCGGCGCGGTACCGGGCCAGGTCGGCCACCAGGAAGGCACGGTGCCGGGCACCCTCCCGCATCGCCTCGTCTAGCGACTCTGCGAGCTGGAGGCAGTCCGTGGCCTCCTGGGCCGAGACCGGGCTGGGGTTCAGGGCGAGGGCGAGGGCTCGCCGGAGCACGCGCAGCTCCTGAGCACCGAACGCCATGCCGCCGCGGGGTCCGTAGGGCGTGGGCATGTGGCGACGATACGCGCTAATCAGACAAACTTCGCATAGGGGGTGTGGGTGTGGCGCGTGTGCCCACCCGGATGCGGGTGCCTTCGGCGCCTGTGCGGGCTGCGGGGGGTGCGGGGTGCCTGCGGCGCCTGTGCGGGTTCGGGTGCGGGGTGCCTGCGGCGCCTGTGCGGGTTCGGTGGGGGTGCGCGGTGCGCGGTGCGTTGTGGGTGGGTCGGGGCCGCGCCGGGGGGTGTCCGTCCTCGGAACGGCGCGGAATCGGTCGGCCACAGATCTCCCCCGGCGTTGACGCGCCAACCGCTGCGGGCGGACACCCCCCGACACGACCCCTTCTCGCCGTACGCGACTGCGGCCCGCCGACGCCCGCCCTGCCCCGGCCCGCCGTACGCGGCTCTCCCGCCGCGTCGCCACATCCTCCAGCTGCGGGCCGTCGTCCGTCGCCCTCGCCGCGGGCCGTCGTGCCGCTGGGGCGGCACGGGTGGGCGCAGCGGCACCCCGCTGCGCCGGGCCGCGCTCCCCACCCCCGCGGCCACACCCGCGCCGGGTGTCGGCTACATGCGTGACACGTTTCGCTCGTACACCAGTCGCAGCCCCATCAGCGTCAGCCACGGCTCGTGCTCGTCGATGACCGAGGACTCGCCCAGCACCATCGGCGCCAGTCCGCCCGTCGCGATGACCGTCACGTCGTCCGGGTCGTCGGCCAGCTCGCGGGCCATGCGGTTGACGACGCCGTCGACCTGGCCGGCGAAGCCGTACACGATCCCGGACTGCATCGCCTCGACCGTGTTCTTGCCGATCACGCTCCGCGGCCGGGCCACCTCGATCTTGCGGAGCTGGGCGCCCTTGACGCCGAGCGCCTCGACCGAGATCTCGATGCCGGGGGCGATGACGCCGCCGATGTACTCCCCGCGCGCGCTGACCGCGTCGAACGTCGTCGCGGTACCGAAGTCCACGACGATGGCCGGGCCGCCGTACAGCTCGACCGCGGCGACCGCGTTGATGATGCGGTCGGCGCCGACCTCCTTGGGGTGGTCGGTGAGGATCGGGACGCCGGTCTTGACGCCCGGTTCGACGAGGACCGCGGGGACGTCGCCGTAGTAGCGGCGGGTGACCTCGCGGAGTTCGTGGAGGACCGAGGGGACCGTCGCGCAGATGGCGATGCCGTCGATGCCGTCGCCCAGCTCGTCGCCCAGCAGCGGGTGCATGCCCATCAGTCCCTGGAGGAGGACCGCCAGCTCGTCGGCCGTGCGGCGCGAGTCCGTGGAGATGCGCCAGTGCTCGACGATGTCCTCGCCGTCGAAGAGGCCGAGGACGGTGTGCGTGTTGCCTACGTCGATCGTCAGCAGCATGGTCTACTCCGCCGCTCGCAGGTCCAGGCCGATGTCCAGGATCGGGGAGCTGTGGGTGAGGGCGCCCACGGCCAGGTAGTCGACGCCGGTGGCCGCGTACGCCTTGGCGTTGCCGAGGGTCAGGCGGCCCGAGGCCTCCAGGGCGGCCCGGCCGGCGACCAGGGCGACGGCTTCCCCGCACTCGTCCGGGGTGAAGTTGTCCAGGAGGATCAGGTCGGCTCCGGCGTCCAGGACCTCGCGGAGCTGGTGCAGGGTGTCGACCTCGACCTCGATCGGCACGTCGGGGAAGCTCTCGCGCACGGCGTTGAAGGCCTCGGCGACGCCGCCCGCGGCGACCACGTGGTTGTCCTTGACCAGGGCCGCGTCCGAGAGGGACATGCGGTGGTTGACGCCGCCGCCGCAGCGGACCGCGAACTTCTCCAGGCTGCGCAGCCCGGGGGTGGTCTTGCGGGTGTCGCGGACCTTGGCCTTCGTGCCGTCCAGGGCGTCCGCCCACGCGCGCGTGGCCGACGCGATGCCCGACATGCGGCACAGGAGGTTCAGCGCGCTGCGTTCGGCGGTCAGGATGTCGCGGGTGCGGGTGGTCACGGAGAGGAGCTTCTGGCCCTCCTCCACGCGGTCGCCGTCCTCGACGTGGCGCTCCACCTCGAACTCGTCGGTGCAGACGATCGACAGCACCGCCTCGGCGACCCGGAGGCCCGCGACGACCCCCGCCTCGCGCGCGGTGAAGTCGGCCGTGGCCACGGCGTCCTCGGGGATCGTCGCGACCGTCGTCACGTCCACGCCGCCCGCCAGGTCCTCCTGGATGGCGACGTTCGCGATGTCCTCGACCTCGACCGGGTCGAGTCCTGAGTCCAGCAGGAGCGCCGCGAGCGCGGGGTCGAGGCCGCACTCCATGTAGGTGTCTTCTTCGGTGTCCGCGCCGCAGGCGCAGCCGTCGCCGCAGCCTCCGCCGGAGGCGAGGGGGAGTTCGGAGGGGTCGGAGGGGTTCACTGCTGTCACTGCTCCTGGGGACGGTGCGTCGGCTGGGCGCCGTGGACGGTAGGGGGGAATTCTGGCGTGTCCGTGGTGTGCACGGCGAGCGTCCGGTCCGGGTTCAGCCGTACGACGATGTGGCGGCGCCACGTCGTGTCGTCGCGGTCCGCGTGGTCCTCGCGCCAGTGGCAGCCGCGGGTCTCCTCGCGCCGGGCCGCCGCGGCGACCAGGACCCGGGCCACGCACAGGAGGTTGGTGGCCTCCCAGGTGTCGACACCCGGCTCGGAGGTCTTGCCGTTCTCGTGCAGGGCCTCGCGGGCCTCGGCGTGCAGGCCGTGCAGCCGCTCGGCCGCGCGCGTGAGGGAGTCCGCCGAGCGCAGGACGCCGGCGCCCTCCGACATGATCCGCTGGATCGTGAGGCGGGCCTCGGGCGGGAGGAGGGGGTGCTCCGGGTGCTGGGGGTGCGGAAGGGGAGCCGGTACGCGCGCGTGGACCGTCCCGGCCGCGATGTCGGCCGCGATGCGTTCGGCGTAGACCAGGCCCTCCAGGAGGGAGTTGGACGCCAGGCGGTTGGCGCCGTGCACCCCCGTGCAGGCGACCTCGCCGCAGGCGTACAGGCCGGGGACCGTCGTACGGCCGTGGGCGTCGGTGCGCACGCCGCCCGAGGCGTAGTGGGCGGCCGGGGCCACGGGGACCGGCTCGGTGACCGGGTCGATGCCGTGGGCGCGGCAGGCGGCGAGGATCGTGGGGAAGCGCTGCTCCCACATCGCCCTGCCGAAGTGGCGGGCGTCCAGGTACATGTGGTCGGCGTCGCGCTCCTGCATGCGGCGGGTGATGGCCTTCGCGACGATGTCCCGTGGGGCGAGTTCCGCCAGTTCGTGCTGTCCCAGCATGAAGCGCACGCCGTCCGCGTCCACCAGGTGGGCGCCCTCGCCGCGCACCGCCTCGGAGACCAGGGGCTGCTGGCCCTCGGCGTCCGGGCCGAGGAAGAGGACGGTGGGGTGGAACTGGACGAATTCGAGGTCGCTGACCTCGGCACCCGCGCGCAGGGCGAGGGCCACGCCGTCGCCCGTGGAGACGGAGGGGTTCGTCGTCGCCGAGAACACCTGGCCCATGCCGCCGGTGGCGAGGACGACCGCGGGGGCGTGGACCGCTCCGACGCCGTCGTGCTGGCCCTCGCCCATGACGTGCAGGGTGACGCCGGCGGTGCGGCCGTCGGCGTCCGTGAGGAGGTCGAGCACGAGGGCGTTCTCGATCGTGCGCAGCCCGCGCGCGCGTACCGCCTCCACCAGGGCGCGGGAGATCTCGGCGCCCGTCGCGTCGCCGCCCGCGTGGGCGATGCGGCGGCGGTGGTGGCCGCCCTCGCGGGTGAGGGCCAGGCCGCCCTCGGTGGACTCGTCGAAGTGCGCGCCGGTCGCGATGAGCCGGCGTACGGCGTCGGGGCCCTCGGTGGCCAGGATGCGGACCGCTTCCGCGTCGCACAGGCCGGCGCCGGCCACCAGGGTGTCGTCCAGGTGCTGCTCGGGGGTGTCGCCCTCGCCGAGGGCCGCGGCGACGCCGCCCTGCGCCCACCGGGTGGAGCCGTCGTCCAGGCGGGCCTTGGTGACGACGACGGTCCGCAGACCGGCGGCCTCGCAGCGCAGGGCAGCGGTGAGGCCCGCGACGCCGGAGCCGACGACCACCACGTCGGCGGCGATGGCCCAGCCGGGCGCGGGGGCGTGCAGTCGTATGCCTGTGCTGGTCACGAGGCGGCTCCGAGGGGTCCGAAGGTGAGATGGACGTTGTCGATCAGGCGGGTCGCGCCGACCCGGGCCGCGACGGCGAGGACGGCCTCGCCGGTGTGGTCGTCGCCGATCTCGGTGAAGTCGGCCGGGTCGACCAGGGCGAGGTAGTCCAGCTCCAGGGGCGGGGTGGCGCGGGCGGCGTCGTCCAGCACCAGGCGGGCGGCGTCCCGGACGGCCGTGGCGCTGCCGGGCGCGGACGTGGCGACGGCGTGCGCGTCGGCCGCCGCGCGGGACTCGCCCAGGGCGCTGAGCGCCTCGGCGCGCGCCCGGGTGGCGGGCACCTCGCGGGCCCGCGCGCACAGCGCCTCCTGGGCCGCGTGCCGGTCCTGGCCGGCGAAGAGCGCCTGCGAGAGCGCGAGGGCGGTACGGCGCTCCGCCGCGGAGAGGTAGCGGTTGCGGCTGGACAGGGCCAGGCCGTCCTCCTCGCGCACGGTGGGGACGCCGACGATCTCCACGCCGAAGTTCAGGTCGCGGACCATGCGGCGGATCAGCGCGAGCTGCTGGGCGTCCTTCTGGCCGTAGAGGGCGAGGTCGGGGCGGGTGAGGTGGAGCAGCTTGGCGACGACGGTGAGCATGCCGTCGAAGTGGCCGGGGCGGGAGGCGCCCTCCAGGCGTTCTCCCATGGGGCCGGCGGTGATGCGCACCTGGGGTTCGCCGCCCGGGTAGACCTCGTCGACGGAGGGGGCGAAGACGGCGTCGGCGCCCGCCCGCCCGGCGATCTCCAGGTCGGCGTCCAGGGTGCGCGGGTAGCGGTCGAGGTCCTCGCCGGCGCCGAACTGGAGGGGGTTCACGAAGACCGTGACGACGACCTCGCCGTCGGGGCCCGCGAGGCCGCGGGCGGTGCGGATCAGGGTGGCGTGGCCCTCGTGCAGGGCACCCATGGTCATCACGACGGCCCGGCGGCCGTGCCGCACGCGCGCGTGCAGCTCGTCGGCGGTGCGGAGCAGGACGGGCGGGGTGGTGGTCATCGGGCGCCTCCGTCGGGGCCTTCGGTGCCTGGGGTTCCGTCGGGGCCCTCGGTGCCGCCCCTGGCTCCGTCCGCGAGCACGTCGAGCAGGTCCTCGGCGAGTTCGGCCTTCAGCAGCCCGTGGTCCAGCGCGCGGTCGGCGGTCGCGCGGGCCATCGCCAGGTAGCCGGCGACGGCCTGGGGGGCGTGTTCGCGCAGTTCCACGATGTGGGCGGCGACCGTGCCCGCGTCCCCGCGCGCGACGGGGCCGGTCAGGGCCGCGTCGCCGGAGCGCAGGGCGTTGTCGAGGGAGGCGCCGAGCAGCGGGCCGAGCATCCGGTCGGGGGCCGCGACGCCGGCCGTGCGCAGCAGCTCCATCGACTGGGCCACCAACGTGATCAGGTGGTTGGAGCCCAGGGCCAGCGCCGCGTGGTAGAGCGGGCGCCGGTCCTCGGCGATCCACTCCGGCTCGCCGCCCATCTCGATGACCAGGGCCTCCGCGGCCAGCCTCAGTTCCTCGGGCGCGGTGACGCCGAAGGAGCAGCCCGCCAGGCGCTGGACGTCCACCGGAGTGCCGGTGAAGGTCATCGCCGGGTGCAGGGCCAGCGGCAGAGCGCCTGCGCGCAGAGCGGGGTCCAGGACCCTGGCGCCGTACCGCCCGGAGGTGTGCACCAGAAGCTGGCCCGGGCGCACCGCCCCGGTCTCGGCGAGCCCGGTCACCAGGCCGGGCAGGGCGTCGTCGGGGACGGTCAGCAGGACCAGTTCGGCGCGCTGGAGGACTTCCGCGGGCGTCATGAGCGGCACGTCGGGGAGGAGGGCGGCGGCACGCCTCCTGGAGGCGTCGGAGACCCCCGAGACGGCCACCGGGCGGTGCCCGGCGAGCTGGAGGGACGCGGCCAGCGCGGGGCCCACCCGTCCGGCGCCGACGACGCCTACGGTGAGCCGCGCGGGGCGGTCCTTGGGGTCTGGCTGTGGGGTTGTGTTCACGCGACGACGGCCTTCCCGTTCCAGTCCGCTCGGGGTACCGGACGATTTCTCGTCATGTTAACGCGATCGGTCCGGGCGACGTCCGGTTGTCCACAGGCTGTGGGTTTCCGTGCGGCACCGGAGCACACACACCGCGCGCGTGTGGGAACGTGTGCGGAAACCGGGTGCCCGGCGCCCGCCCCGCGCGACATGATCCCCGCATGAGTGAGCAAGAAGAGCGGGCGGAACGGGACGGGCCGGCGGAACGGGCACCGGACGAGCGGGCGGAGCCGGAGGAGCAGCGGCACAGGCGGCTGCGCGAGCGGCGCGTGGCCGCCCTCCGCGGTGCGCGCCGCGTCCTCGCCCGCCCGGGCTACGTCACGACCCTGCGGGAGCGCCTCGCCGTGCTGGACGGGGCCGACGAGCTGTACGACCTCGACGAGCCGTCCGACCTGTACGGCAACGGTGTCGTGGCGGCGCTGGAGGAGCGGACCGCCGCCCTGCTCGGCACCGAGGCCGCCGCCTTCTTCCCGACCGGGACCATGGCCCAGCAGGTGGCCCTGCGCTGCTGGGCGGGCCGCACCGGGAACCCGGTCGTCGCCCTGCACGGGCTCGGCCACCCCGAGGTGCACGAGCGCGGCGCCTTCAGCAGGGTCGCCGGACTGCGTCCGGTACGGCTGACCGACGCGCCGCGGCAGCCGACCGCCGACGAGGTGCGCGGCTTCGAGGAGCCGTTCGGGGCGCTGATGCTGGAACTGCCGCTCCGGGAGGCCGGATATCTGCTGCCCACCTGGGAGGAGCTCACCGAGGTCGTCGAGGCCGCCCGGGAGCGCGACGCGGTGGTGCACTTCGACGGTGCCCGCCTGTGGGAATGCGCCGTCCACTTCGGCCGCCCGCTGGCCGAGATCGCGGGCCTGGCGGACAGCGTGTACGTCTCGTTCTACAAGTCCCTCAAGGGCTATGGCGGCGCCGCCCTGGCCGGTCCCCGGACGCTGGTCGAGGAGGCGAAGGCATGGCGGCACCGGTACGGCGGCCAGGTGTTCCAGCAGTTCCCCACGGTGCTGTCCGCCCTGGCCGGCCTGGAGCGCGAGCTGCCCCGGCTGCCCGCGTACGTGGCCCACGCGCGCGTGGTGGCCGCCGCGCTGCGCGAGGGGTTCGCGGCGGCCGGGCTGCCGTGGGCGCGGGTGCACCCGGAGGTGCCGCACACGCACGAGTTCCAGGTCTGGCTGCCGTACGACCCCGAGACCGCGGGTGAGGCCGCGCTGCGCCAGGCGGAGGAGACCGGGACGATGCTGTTCGCCCAGTCCTGGGACGCGGGCGGTCCCGGGATCGCCCTCACCGAGGTCTCCGTGGGCGAGTCGGGCCTGGAGTGGACGGCCGACGACGTGCGGGCCGCGGTCGCCGACTTCGCCGCCCGGCTGGCGGCCTGACGGGGAACGCCCCGGCCGGTCAGCCCAGGGCGCGCGGCCACAGGGACCACCACCGGCGCAGGGCCCGCCGTACCCGGCCCCGCGCCGGGCGGCCGGCGAGCACGGCCCGGAACCGGCGGCGGTCGTGCCACTCGCGTACGACCTGCCGGTCGTGGGTGCCGGGCGCGGGCGGCGCGGGCTCGCCGAGCTGCCGGGCACGGTAGGAGTCGAGGAGGTACTGCTGCGTGATGCTCATGGCGGATCGCCCTCTCATGGAGACGTAGGGGTGGAGTACGGGCTCCGCGGCAGCCCCGATGACCCCAGACTGCTCCGGCCCGTGCCCGCGGTCGCGCCGATTGACGGCGGCGGTCAATCGGCGGCGGCGTTGTCAGTGGCGACGTGCACCATGGGGGCATGAGCGTGCGCATCGACATCACGGGGCTGCGGCCGGAGAGCGTCGCCGTCGTGCCCTCTCCCCTGGCCGAGCTGGGCATGGCGCTGCACGCGCTGTCCGAGCCGGGGCACCACCCGGGGCTGCAGGGCTGGGCGACGGGCGTGACCGCCCGGCTCGACTCTCATCTGGCCGACCGGATGTGCGAGGCCGACTTCCTGTGGCGGACGACCTTCTCGGACCTGTTCATGCCGTTCGCCGGGGTGCCGGGCCGCAGCACCCTGCCCGGCGCCACCCTCGCCGAAGACCTGGACCTGCTCGACAAGCTGACCGACGAGCAGTTCGTCGACGCGGCCCTGGAGTTCACCTGCGCGCTGCCGTACAGCACCGGTGGGGTCTCGGCGCTGGACGACCCCGAGGTGCGCCGGCGCGCGCTGGACCTGGCCGCCGCGCGGGGACCGCAGCAGCTGCGTTTCAGCGAGCGGCTGCTGGCCGATCCGCCGCGGATCCGGGACTGGCTGCGGCAGTTCGCGCGGGACTGCGACGAGGCGTTCTTCGCGGAGGCCTGGTCCCGGCTGCGCATCCAGCTCGCGGCGGACGCCCGTCACAAGACGGACCTGCTGCGCCACAAGGGCCTCGCCGAGGCGCTGGCCGCCGTGTCCCCGGCGGTGACGCTGGACGAGGCCGCCGCCCGGATCACCGTCGACAAGCTGGGCGACGGCCGTTCGGCGACGGCGGACGGCGGCCTGCTGCTGGTCCCGACCAGCCTGGGCTGGCCGCACCTGATGGTCCTGCACCGGCACGACTGGCAGCCGGTGCTGCACTATCCGGTGGGCTCCCCCGAGCTGGCCTCACCGCCCTCGGTCGAGCAGCTCACCCTGCGGATGACCGCGCTGTCCCACCCGGTGCGGATGCGGATCTGCCGGCACCTGGCCCGCAGCGCGTACACCACGAGCGAGCTGGCTCAGGCGCACGGCATGACGGCCCCGGAGATATCCCGGCACCTCGGTGTGCTGAAGAAGGCCGGACTGATCACCACCCGGCGCCGCGGCCGGTACGTCCTGCACCAGCTGGACGTCACGGTGGTGGCCCGGCTGGGCAGCGACTTCCTGGAGGGGATACTGCGCTAGCCCGCCCCTGCCGCCAGGAGGCCAGATCCTGGAAGTCGCCGGCCGACGGGCTCCGGCCGCGGGCGTCCGCGGCCCGGGCGGCGGCACGCGGCGCGGGCAGGCCCGTCAGCCCTGTCCGCCGCCGGCCCGGACCAGCCCGGTCTCGTAGGCGAGGACCACCACCTGGACGCGGTCGCGCAGGCCCAGCTTGGTCAGGATGCGGCCCACGTGCGTCTTGACGGTCGCCTCCGACAGCACGAGCCGTGCCGCGATCTCGCCGTTGGACATGCCCTGTGCCACCAGCACCATCACCTCGCGCTCCCGCTCGGTGAGCCGCTGGAGCTCCTTCTGCCGGGGCTCCTGCCCGGTGGCCGGCAGCATCGGCGCGAACCGGTCCAGGAGCCGCCGGGTGGTGGAGGGCGCGACCACCGCGTCACCGCTGTGCACGGAGCGGATCGCGGCGAGCAGCTCGCCGGGCGGCACGTCCTTGAGCATGAAGCCGGAGGCACCCGCCTTCAGCGCCGAGAACGCGTACTCGTCGAGGTCGAACGTGGTCAGGATCAGCACCTTCGGCGCGTTCGGGTCCACGCAGATCCGGCTGGTGGTCTCCACGCCGTCGAGCTTGGGCATGCGGACGTCCATCAGGACGACGTCCACGGCGGTCGAGCGCAGCACCTGGAGCGCTTCCACGCCGTCGCCCGCCTCCGCGACGACCTCCATGTCCGGCTGGGCCGCCAGCACCATCCGGAACCCGGTGCGCAGCAGCACCTGGTCGTCGACGAGCATCACGCGGATCGCCATCGGGCCTCTTCTTCCTTTGCCTTACAGGTGTCAATGCCGTACATGCGTACGGGCGCGGCGGTCACGGTGAGGGTTTCAGCGGGAGCAGCGCACTGATGCGGAATCCTCCGCCCGGACGCGGGCCGGCGTCCAGGGTTCCGCCGACCATGCCGATCCGCTCGCGCATGCCGATCAGCCCGTGGCCCTGGCCGTCGAAGCCGCCCTCCTCGTACAGCTCGTGCGGGGCGCCCTTGCCGTCGTCCTCGATGAGCAGACCGAGCCCGTCGTCGAAATAGACCAGGCGCACGCTCGCGCCCGCGTTCTCGCCACCGTGCTTGCGCGTGTTGGTCAGCGCCTCCTGCACGATGCGGTACGCGGTCAGCTCCACGCCGCTGGGCAGCTGCCGGGGGGTGCCCTCGACCTTGAAGTCGACCGGCAGTCCGGAGGTGCGGCACTGCTCGACGAGGTCCTCGATCTGCTCGACGTCGGGCTGCGGGACGTACTCCCCGGCCTCCTTGTGCTCGCCGGTGCGCAGCACGCCCAGCAGGCGGCGCATCTCGGCGAGCGCCTGCCGGCCGGTGGAGGAGATGGTCTCCAGGGCCTTCTTCGCCTGGTCGGGCGCCGCGTCCAGGACGTAGGCGGCGCCGTCGGCCTGCACCACCATCACGGAGACGTTGTGCGCGACGACGTCATGCAGCTCGCGCGCGATCCGGGCGCGCTCGGCGGCGACCGCGACCTTGGCCTGTGCCTCGCGCTCCTTCTCCAGCCGGGTCGCGCGCTCCTCCAGCTGCGCGAAGTAGGCGCGCCGGGTGCGGATGGAGTCGCCGAGCACCCAGGCGAGGGCGAAGGGGACCGCCTGGAAGACCGTCACGGCGATGGTGGTGCCCATGCCCAGCTCGCTGTCGGACCAGCGCAGCTGGGCCAGCGGCGCCGCGCACAGGCCGGTGGCCAGCGCGGTCCTGGAGGCCCAGCGGGCGCCGGTCGCGGCCACGGTGTAGATGATCACCAGGAAGGCGAAGTCGGCGGGCATCGTCGCGACGTCGAGCGCCAGTTGTCCCACGCCGAGTGCGACGGCGAGCAGCAGCATCCTCTCCGGCGCCCGCTGGCGCAGCGCCATCACGACACTGAGCAGCACCACGAAGGGGACGATCAGCGCCACGTTGTCCGTCCCGTCCGCCCGCGTCCCCGGAGTCGCCGCGGAGACCAGGGAGATTCCGAGCACGACGAGGGCCCAGAAGGAGTCGACACCGGTCGGGTGTCTGCGGAGGAAGTCGTAGAGGCGCTGCACGTAACCCAGCGTAGGGAAGTGGAATAGGTGCAGGGGTCAACCGGAGGGCCGATCCGCATGGTCCGCGCGTACTCCGCAAGGTGGAGGTTCCGCTCTCCTGTGCCCCTAGCCTGGGTCTG
Organism: Streptomyces sp. NPDC042336; assembly: GCF_055581985.1. Classification (NCBI taxonomy): domain Bacteria; kingdom Bacillati; phylum Actinomycetota; class Actinomycetes; order Kitasatosporales; family Streptomycetaceae; genus Streptomyces; species Streptomyces sp. NPDC042336. The sequence goes on from NZ_JBVJEA010000021.1 coordinate 59,321, forward strand.
TGACACCAGGGACGGCAGGGACAGCAGGGCTCAGTGGGTCTCCGGGGGCGCACGGGGAATGGCGGGGCTGGCGGGAGGCCACGCACGAGGCCCTCTACGGACCGGAGGGTTTCTACCGCGCGGGGCCCGCGGGCCCGGCCGGGCACTTCCGGACGTCCGTGCACGCGTCGCCGCTGTTCGCGGGGGCCGTGGCGCGGCTGCTGTGCCGGGTCGACGAGGCGCTGGGCCGGCCCGCGGTGCTGGACTTCGTGGACATGGCGGCCGGCCGGGGCGAGCTGGTCACCGGGGTGCTGGCGGCCCTGCCCGCCGAGGTGGCCGAGCGTACGCGCGCGTACGCCGTCGAGGTCGCCGCCCGCCCGGAGGGACTCGACCACCGGGTCAGCTGGCTCCCCGGGCCGCCGCGCGGTCTCACCGGGCTGCTGTTCGCCAACGAGTGGCTGGACAACGTACCGGTGGACGTGGCGGAGGTGGACACGGCGGGCGTGCCGCGGCGGGTGCTCGTCCGGCGCGACGGGACCGAGCGGCTCGGCGGGCCGGTGGCCGGGGCGGAGGCCGAGTGGCTGGCCCGGTGGTGGCCGCTGACCGGCGAGGAGGGACTGCGGGCGGAGATCGGGCTCCCCCGCGACGAGGCCTGGGCGTCGGCCGTGGCGGCGCTGGACGCCGGGCTCGCGGTGGCGGCCGACTACGCGCACACCGCGGCCGCCCGCCCGCCGTTCGGGACGCTCACGGGCTTCCGGGAGGGACGGGAGACCGAACCTGTGCCCGACGGGTCCTGCGACATCACCGCGCATGTCGCGCTGGACGCGTGCGCGGCCGCCCACACCGCGAGGTGCGCTCCGGGGCACGCGCCCCCTGACGCGCTCGTGCGCCCCCAGCGCGAGACCCTGCACGCCCTCGGTGTCACCGGCGCACGCCCTCCGCTCGCGCTGGCCTCCACGGCCCCGGCGGCGTACGTGCGCGCCCTCGCGAGCGCCTCCGAGGCCGCCGAGCTGACCGCACCGGGCGGCCTGGGCGACTTCTGGTGGCTGCTCCAGCCGGTGGGGCAGCTCGACGCGGCCGCGCTACTTGTCGATGTCGCCGACCACGAAGAACAGTGACCCCAGGATCGCCACCATGTCCGCGACCAGCGTCCCCGGCAGCAGGTCGGCCAGCGCCTGGATGTTGTTGTACGACGCCGAGCGCAGCTTCAGCCGGTACGGGGTCTTCTCGCCCTTGCTGACCAGGTAGTAGCCGTTGATGCCGAGCGGGTTCTCGGTCCAGGCGTAGGTGTGGCCCTCGGGCGCCTTCAGCACCTTCGGGAGCCGCTGGTTCACCGGTCCCGGCGCCAGCTCGGCGAGTCGGTCCAGGCAGGCGTCGGCGAGGCCGAGGGCGTTGTGCGTCTGCTCCAGGAGGCATTCGAAGCGGGCCAGGCAGTCGCCCTCGGTACGGGTGACGACCTTGAGGGTGTCCTGGAGTTCGCCGTAGGCGAGGTACGGCTCGTCGCGGCGCAGGTCGAAGTCGACGCCGGAGGCGCGGGCGATCGGTCCGCTGACGCCGTAGGCGTGCACGGCCTGCGGGGACAGGGCGCCGACCCCCCGCGTACGCCCCCGGAAGATCTCGTTGCCGAGCACCAGGTCGTCGAAGACGTCCATGCGCGAGCGCACGGCGGCGACGGCTCCACGCGCGCGCGTGGTCCAGCCCGCGGGGAGGTCCTCCTTGAGACCGCCGACGCGGTTGAACATGTAGTGCATGCGCCCGCCGGAGACCTCCTCCATCACGTTCTGGAGGACCTCCCGCTCCCGGAAGGCGTAGAAGACCGGGGTGATGCCGCCCAGCTCCAGCGGGTACGACCCGAGGAACATCAGGTGGTTGAGCACCCGGTTCAGCTCGGCGAGCAGCGTCCGCGTCCACACCGCGCGCGTGGGGACCTCCATGCCGAGCATCCGCTCGACGGCGAGGACGACGCCCAGCTCGTTGGAGAAGGCCGACAGCCAGTCGTGGCGGTTGGCGAGCATGATGATCTGACGGTAGTCACGGGCCTCGAACAGCTTCTCCGCGCCGCGGTGCATGTAGCCGATCACCGGCTCGGCGCTCGTGATGCGCTCGCCGTCCAGAACCAGCTTGAGCCGCAGCACGCCGTGGGTGGACGGGTGCTGGGGGCCGATGTTGAGCACCATGTCGGTGCTCTCCGCGGCACCGCCGATTCCGACCGTGGTCTCCGTCGTAGGAGTCATGGACACAGTCTCCCCTACGTACGCTGGCCCCATGGAGACGGGGAGCCCGGACGACACGGGTACGGCGGGGGCAACGCGAGCGGCGGGTCGGGCGGACCCGGCGAATCCGGCGGGTCCGGCGGTTCCGGTGCGGGAGGAGCCGGTGTGGACCGGCCTGCCGCCGGGGCTGCTGCACATGCGGCGACTGCTGCTGGTGGTGTGGCTCGGCCTGCTGACGCTCGCCGCGGGTGTGCTGCCCGCGCTGTTCCTGGCCCCCCTCTGGGCCGCCCTGGCGCTCCTGCCGCTGGCCCTGACGGCCTGGGGCTGGGTGATGCTGGGACGCAACTGGCGCTCCTGGCGGTACGCCGAGCGCGCCGACGACCTGCTGATCAGCCGGGGCGTGCTGTGGCGGGAGGAGACCGTCGTCCCGTACGGGCGCATGCAGCTGGTCGAGGTGACCTCCGGGCCGGTCGAGCGGCACTTCGGCCTGGCCAGCGTGCAGCTGCACACGGCCGCCGCCGCGACCGACGCCACCATCCCCGGCCTCGACCCGGCCGAGGCGGAACGCCTCCGCGACCGCCTCACCGAGCTGGGCGAGGCCCGATCGGCGGGACTGTGACCGGGACCGGGGCCGGCGAGAACACGGCCGAGGACGGCACGACGGGGCATGCGGACAGCGCGGGCAACCCCCGCCCGGCAGCCCTCGCCGGTCACGGGGACGCTCCCCTGAGGCCCCCCGGACACGACACCACCAAGCCCCCGGACCACAGGCCTGGCCCACCTGCCGGTACGACAAACGCCACACCCGACGCCACCGCTCCCGACGCACCGGGCGCAGAGATCGGCGGGAAGCCGGTGACGGGAGACACCGCGGACGGACGCCCGGACAGCGCCCCCGCCGCCGGGCCGGACCCGGTCACAGAAGCCGCGGACAGCGCCGACGCCGCCGAACCCGGCGCCGGTACCGGCGCGCTCCCGTCCGCGGACGACGTCGCAGAGCGGCGCCTGCACCCCGTCACGCCCCTGCGGCGGGCGTGGGCGCCGGTCGCCGTGCTAGTCGGCTGGGCCGTGCACGATCCCGACCAGGCACAGCGCCAGCTGACCCGGCTGACCACGACGCACCTGCTGATCGGCCTCGCCGTACTGATCCCGGCCGCCGCCCTGTACGGCTTCCTCACCTGGTGGTTCACCCACTACGCGGTGACCGACACCGAGCTGCGCATCCGCACCGGACTGCTGTTCCGGCGCACCGCGCACATCCGCCTCGAACGCATCCAGGCGATCGACGTCACCCAGCCCCTGCTGGCCCGGGTCGCGGGGGTCGCCAAGCTCAAGCTGGACGTCATAGGCACCGGCAAGAAGGACGAACTGGCCTTCCTGGGCGCCGACGAGGCGAGCGCGCTGCGGGCCGAGCTGCTCGCGCGCGCGGCGGGCTTCGCACCCGAGACGGCACACCAGGTCGGCGAGGCCCCCGCACGCCGGCTGCTGCGGGTACCGCCCGGCGTCCTCGCCATCTCCCTCCTGCTGACCGGCGCGACCTGGGGGACGCTGCTCGCTGCCGTGGTCGTACCGACACTGCTGTGGCTGGCCACCCACAACCTGTGGACCGTGCTGGCGACCGCCCTGCCGCTGGTGGGCGCCGCGGGCGCGCGCAGCGCGGGCCGGTTCGTGGGTGAGTACGACTGGACGGTGGCCGAGTCCCCGGACGGGCTCCGCATCGACCACGGCCTGCTGGACCGCGCCCACGAGACGGTGCCGCCGGGCCGGGTGCAGACCGTGCGCCTCGTGGAGCCGCTGCTGTGGCGGCGCCGCCGCTGGGTGCGGGTGGAGCTGGACGTGGCCGGGTCGTCGAACTCGGTGCTGCTGCCGGTCGCCCCGCGCGAGATCGCCGAGTCGGTCGTCGCGCGCGTGCTGCCCGGGGTGACCGTACCGACGGCTGGGGAGCTGTCGCGCCCGCCGCGGCGGGCGGCGCGGTGCAGACCGCTGTGGTGGCGCGGCCACGGACTCGCCGTCACCGACGCGGTCTTCACCGCTCGGTACGGCCTGCTGCGCCGCAGCCTGGCGCTCGTGCCGCACGCCAAGGTCCAGAGCGTCCGCCTGACCCAGGGCCCCTGGCGGCGCGCCCTGCGCCTGGCCGACGTCCACGTGGACACGGGGGCGAACAAGACCGTGACGGCCCGCCTGCGCGACGCGGGCGAGGCCGCGGAACTGCTGCGGAGCCAGGCGGAACGGTCCCGGACCGGGCGCCGGGACGCCCCGCCGGACCGCTGGATGGCCTGAGGCCACAGATCCGAGGCGCCCGCGGCGTCCGCGGCGATCAGGAGACCGCGCTGCGCAGCCCCTGTACGTCGATCTGCTCGGTCTCGTCGTGGGCCGTCAGGTCGATCACCTGGCCCACGCCCCGGGACTCCTCACCGGCCTGCTTGAAGGAGACCTCGGCCTCGGCCTTGTGCAGGGCGAGCGCTTCCTGGCCGACCACGTCGGCGAGATCCTCGTTCTGGACGGTCTCCAGAGCGGCGTCGGACGCGGCCGCCGCCCCGTCCACCGAGCCCTCGGGGGCCTTGGTGCCGAAGAAGTCGAAGCCGCCCTCGACCACCGGACGCCGCGCCGGAGCCGGCGGTACGACGGCCACCGCGGTCGGCACCGCGAAGTGCCCGTCGGTCCGCCGGGTGGACTGGGTGGGCTGCGCGGGCGGCTCGTCGGAGGTGGCCATCGGGGAGGCGGCGGCGGTGCGCTCGTGGCCGTCGGCCGCCTCGGGCTGCCCCTGCGTCTCGCCGTCCTGCCCCGCGTCGGCCGCCGCGCCCTCGCCACCGCCGCCGTCCCCGCCGCCGTCCCCGCCGCCATCACCTTCGGAGTCGTCGGAGGCCTCGCCGCGGCCGCCCCGGTCGCCACCGTCCGGGTCGGCGGGCGTGTCCCCGACGAGGCGGGCCAGCGCCGCGTTCGCGCGCAGGAACAGCCGGGAGCCCTCGGGCGAGAAGACCGCGGGGGCGGAGACCTCTTCGTCGCCCCCGCTCTCCTCGGCCGAAACCTCCTGCCGGGCCGTCTCCTCCGGCGTCTCCTTCTCCGGGCTCTCCTGTGCCGGGGCGGATCGTGCCGCCGGCAGCGCGGGTGCCTGCGGCGCGGCCTCTATCTCCAGCAGCCGGCGGCCCTCCAGCGCGCTGGCGCGCTCGGTCTCCGCCGTGGCGTAGCGCCGCAGCAGCGAGGCGTGCTCGTTGCGCAGCCCCGCAAGCTCGGTGCGCTTGGCCCGCAGCCGGTGCTCCAGCTTCTGCCGCAGCTCGCGCGACTCCTCCAGGTCGGACTCCAGTTCGGCGACCCGTTCCTCGAAGCGCCACTCGTCGCTCGCACGCGCGCGCGTGAGGTCGGCGACCTGCCGCCCCGCCTGCGCGTCCCAGTGCCGCATGACGACCGCGCCGACCACGGCCGTCACCGCGGCGGCCGCGGCCAGGACGCGAAGGATCATGGTCTCGCTGAACAACCAGGGCCCGAGGGCGCAGACGACCGAAACGCCTGCGATCGCCGACGGAGGAAGCAGCCTGTGCAGAGGCGGGGAATGGCGGTGACGTCCACGTGGCATGGCCAGAAACTTACCGCGCGTAGGCGAATCTTGGCGCCCCGGCCCGCAAAAACACGGCCATCTCCCCCGTGTTCACAGGGAACCGGGAATCCACATCCCCGAAGACGGGCGAATTACGCCGGGACCTCAAGATCATTTATGCCTCCCGTCCGCCGCCCAGCCGCTCATCCAGCCACCGCAGCGTCGCGGGAATCTCCCGCCGCCAGGTATTGAAGTTGTGCCCGCCGCTTTCCAGGATGATCGACGAGATCCGCGTCGGCTTCTTGCCCTTCACCAGTTCGATGAACTTCAGCGTGTCCTTGTAGTTCGTCTCACCGGCCCTGCTGCTGGTGACGAGCAGTGAAGTGTCGGGAGCGGCCGCGTTCTTGAGGTACCACCACAGACTCGCCCGCTCCTCGAGTCCCTTGTCCCCCTGGAACAGGTCGCCCGTGGTGGGGTCGCTCGGCGCGTCGTAGTACGCGGACAGCCCGGCCCCGGCGGCGTACACCTCGGGATGGTGCGCGGCGAGTTTGAGGGCGCAGTAGCCGCCGGTCGAGTTGCCGACGACGCCCCAGCTCCGCGGCCCCTTGTCCACCCGGTAGTGGGCGCTCACCGCCTCGGGAAGATCCTTGGCGAAGAACGTCTCGGTCTGCGGTCCGCCCGGTACGTCCACGCACTCCGTGTCGCGCGGCGGCGCCACCGTGGGCCGCAGCATCACCAGGATCATCGGCCGCATCCGACCGGTCTTCGCCAGTTCCAGCGCCGTACGCGGGTAATGGAGTTTGTCCACCAACGCCTCGGCGGTGCCCGGATAACCGGTCAGGACGACGGCCGCGGGAAACGTACGACCACGGTGCCCCGCCTGGAAGTACTCCGGCGGCAGATAGACGAACGCGGGAGACGCGATCCGAGAGGCACGCCCGACGACCCGTATCTCCTCGACCCGCCCGGAGACCTCCGGCCGCGCCCCGCCCCCGGGCGTCACCCCCCGCTCACCGACGACCCGCAGCGGCCCACCGCCCGCACCGGCGGAGTGGTCCACGACCACGCCCTGACCGTCCTCCCGCCCGAACAGGTCGGCCCAGCTGCCGTAGAACCCGAAGGACTGGTTGGCGACCAGCCCCACCGCCGCGAAGACCGCCGCCTGGGTGGCGAACAGCAGACCGATCCTCCCCAGAACGGCCCGCACGCTCCGCCGGGCCAGCCGTGGCCACAGCCACACCGTCGCGGCGAACAGCAGCACACCGGCCGCCACCACCAGCACCAGCACCTTGTCGCTCGTGAGCCCCATGCCTTGCTACCTGCCCGCGCTTTCGTACGCCCGTCCGTCCGGGCTTTGTGATCAGGGGAGTGAACCTCTCCCTCCGAGACACCGTCCTAGAGGGCGCAATGTCGCCGGATGCCCGAAACGGGCCCGGATCCACGCTCTCTCGCAGAACAAACAGGTGCGATGTCTGTCAGGACAGATGAGGAAATGTCGGGCGCGGTTCCGACGGGACCCACCCGCATGCGCCGCGCACTGCGCGGCCCCCGCCCGGAGCAGGTCCCCCTCCTCGTAGGCCGCGCCTGTGTGCTCGTCGGCCTGCTGGACATCGCGGCCGGCTCCTTCCCGCGCTTCCGGCACAGCCGCATGCACGCCCTCGCCGAAGTCCTCCCCGGCGCCTTCGGCCCCTTCGCCGCGGCCCTCTCCCTCAGCGCCGGCGTCCTGCTCCTCCTGCTCGCCCACGGCCTCAAACGCCGCAAGCGCCGGGCCTGGCGAGCGGCCGTGGCCCTCCTCCCCCTCGGCGCCGCCGCCCAGTTCACCTACCGCCACTCCCTCCTCGGCGTACTGATCTCCCTGATCCTGCTGACCCTCCTCCTGCGCCACCGCGACGAGTTCGCCGCCCTTCCCGACCCCCGCAGCCGCTGGCGGGCACTGGCCAACTTCGTCCTCATGAGCGCGGGTTCCGTCCTGCTCGGCCTGCTCGTCGTCAACGCCCACCCGCACCGCATGCTCGGCGACCCGAGCCTGGCCGACCGCCTCACCCAGGTCCTGTACGGCCTGTTCGGCGTCGAGGGCCCGGTCGACTACCGGGGCAACACCTCCTGGACGGTCGCCTTCTCCCTCGGTGCCCTCGGCCTCCTGACCGCCATCACCACCATCTACCTGGCCTTCCGCCCCGAACACCCCGCGGCCCGCCTCACCGAGGACGACGAGACCCGCCTGCGCGCCCTCCTCGCCCGGCACGGCGGCCGCGACTCGCTCGGCCACTTCGCGCTGCGCCGCGACAAGGCCGTCGTCTTCTCCCCCAGCGGCAAGGCCGCCGTCACCTACCGCGTCGTCTCCGGCGTGATGCTGGCCAGCGGCGACCCGATCGGTGACGTCGAGGCCTGGCCGGGCGCCATCGAACGCTTCATGGACGAGGCCCGCTCGCACTCCTGGACCCCGGCCGTCATGGGCTGCTCCGAGACCGGAGGCGAGGTCTGGACCCGCGAGACGGGCCTCGACGCCCTCGAACTGGGCGACGAGGCGGTGGTGGACGTGGCGGATTTCTCCCTCGCCGGCCGTGCGATGCGCAACGTGCGTCAGATGGTCAAGCGCATCGAGCGGGCCGGTTACGAGACCCGGGTACGGCGCGTGGCTGACCTGTCGGCCGCCGAACTGGACCGCGTCCGCCGCGCCGCCGACGCGTGGCGCGGCACGGACACCGAGCGCGGCTTCTCCATGGCCCTGGGCCGCGTCGGCGACCCGTCCGACGGGGACTGCCTGATAGCGACGGCCCACAAGCAGGACACCGAGCCCGGCGAGTACGGCGACCTCAAGGCGATCCTGCACTTCGTGCCGTGGGGCACGGACGGGGTGTCCCTCGACCTCATGCGCCGCGACCGCGCGGCCGACCCCGGCATGAACGAACTCCTGATCGTGGCCGCGCTCCAGGCCGCCCCGAAGCTGGGCATCGCGCGGGTGTCGCTGAACTTCGCCATGTTCCGCGCGGCGCTCGCGCGCGGCGAGAAGATCGGCGCGGGTCCGGTCCTCCGGGCCTGGCGGGGACTGCTGGTCTTCCTCTCCCGCTGGTTCCAGATCGAGTCCCTGTACAAGTTCAACGCGAAGTTCCGGCCCCGGTGGGAGCCGCGCTTCGTCGTCTACCGCCGCTCAGCCGACCTCCCCCGCATCGGCTTCGCGGCGATGCAGGCGGAGGGCTTCCTCACGTTCCCCCTCCCGCGCTTCCTCCAGCGCCGGACCCCCACGCGCCGCCCCTGCACACACCAGGCACCGGCGCGGGCGGCATGAGGACCGGTGGTCCGGCGTCCCCTTGGCACCCGGCGCGGGTGTGGCCGCGAGAGGAGCGCGGCCCGGCGCAACGGGGCGCCGCTGCGCCCACCCTCCCCCACTCTCGGCTTCGCTCGAGCGGGGGGACCCCCGTCGCCCCAGCGGCACGACGGCCCGCGGCGAGGGCGACGGCCGGCAGCCGGGGCGGCGTGGCGACGCGGCGGGAGAGCCGCGTACGGCGGGCTGGGGCAGCGCGGGCGTTGGCGGCCCGCAGCCGCGTACGGCGGGCCGGGGCAGGGCGGCGTTGGCGGCCCGCAGCCGCGTACGGCGGGCCGGGGCAGGGCGGCGTTGGCGGGCCGCAGTCGCGTACGGCGAGAAGGGGTCGTGTCGGGGGGTGTCCGCCCGCAGCGGTTGGCGCGTCAACGGAGTTCCACTTCTGTGGCCGACCGATTCCGCGCCGTTCCGAGGACGGACACCCCCCGGCACGGCCCCGACCCACCCACCGAACCCACCGCGCACCGCGAACCCCCACCACCCCGCACAGGCGCCGCAGGCACCCCGCACCGCGAACCCCCACCGAACCCGCACAGGCGCCGCAGGCACCCCGCACCCACCACCGCACAGGCGCCGCAGGCACCCCGCGCCCCCCGCAGCCCACCGCATACGCTGAACACATGAGCAAGCAGACCGGCCGCCGACGCCATCTCGCGGGACTGACCGCATGGGACCGCTGCGCGGTCATGGGAGTCGTCAACGTAACCCCCGACTCCTTCTCCGACGGCGGCCGCTTCTTCGACACCACGGCCGCCATCAAACACGGCCTCGACCTGGTCGCCGAGGGCGCCGACCTGGTGGACGTCGGCGGCGAGTCCACCCGCCCCGGCGCGACCCGCGTGGACGAGGACGAGGAGCTGAGGCGCGTGGTCCCGGTCGTACGCGGCCTCGCCTCCGAGGGCGTCACGATCTCCGTCGACACCATGCGCGCCTCCGTCGCCGAGCAGGCACTCGCGGCCGGCGCCGCCCTGGTCAACGACGTCAGCGGCGGCTTGGCCGACCCCCGGATGATCCCCGTCGTCGCCGACGCGGGCGCCCCCTTCGTCGTCATGCACTGGCGCGGCCTCCTGGAGGGCGGAAACGTCCGGGGCACCTACACCGACGTCGTCACCGAGGTCGTGGACGAACTGCACGCACGCGTGGAGGCCGTCCTCGACGGCGGCATCGCCCCCGACCGCATCGTCGTGGACCCCGGCCTTGGCTTCTCCAAGGACGCCGAGCACGACCTCGTCCTCCTCGCCCACCTCGACCGCCTCCTCACCCTCGGCCACCCCCTCCTGGTCGCCGCTTCCCGCAAACGCTTCCTCGGCCGGGTCCTCGCCGGCCCGGAAGCCGCCCCGCCCCCCGCGCGCGAGCGCGACGCGGCCACCGCCGCGGTCTCCGCGCTCGCCGCGCACGCCGGCGCGTGGGCGGTACGCGTCCACGAGGTCCGCGCCACGGCCGACGCCGTCCGCGTCGCGCGTGCGGTCGAAGGAGCCCGGTGAGCACCCCGCACCTCGACGTCGAACAGGTCGAGGCCGCCAACACCGCCTTCTACGAGGCCCTGGAGGAGGGTGACTTCGAGAAGGTCTCGGAGTTCTGGCTCACCCCGTCCGACCTGGGCATCGACGAGTCGTACCACGACCCGGCCGACGCCGGCGTGGTCTCCTGCGTGCACCCCGGCTGGCCGGTGCTCACCGGCCGCGGCGAGGTCCTGCGGTCCTACGCCCTGATCATGGCGAACACGGACTACATCCAGTTCTTCCTCACCGACGTGCACGTCTCCGTCACCGGCGACACCGCCCTGGTCACCTGCACCGAGAACATCCTCAGCGGCGGCCCCGCACCCGACGGCGGCGAGGAGCTGGGCCCGCTCGTCGGCCAGCTCGTGGTCGCCACCAACACGTTCCGCCGCACCCCAGCCGGCTGGAAACTCTGGTCGCACCACGCCTCCCCCGTACTCGCGGAGACCGAGGACGAGGACGGCGAGGACACACCCCCCTGACCCGACCGCCGCCGCCCACCGCCGCCCATCGCCGGCGTCCGCCGCCGACCACAGCGACCAAGAAGTGGTTGGAATCACGGCCCGACGGGTAGGGGCGGCTACCAACCCGTGATCCACCGGGACCGCCAGGGAAAACGCCCGGTGAAAACAGCCGCCTCCCCACCCCGCCCCGCACCCCGTGGCCCGGCGCTGTCGGTGCACGCGGGTAGATTCGACTGGGGCCGCCGTACCACCCGCACGTGGTGCGACCGGCCGAGACCGACGACTGCAGGAGTGATTCGCGTGGATCGTGTCGCGCTGCGCGGCCTGAAGGCCCGTGGGCACCACGGTGTGTTCCCCAAGGAGCGCGAGGACGGCCAGACCTTCCTCGTGGACATCGTCCTTGGCCTGGACACCCGCCCGGCCGCGGCCGACGACGACCTGGCGAAGACCGTGCACTACGGCATCGTGGCCGAGGAGGTCGTGGCCGTCGTGGAGGGCGAGCCGGTCAACCTCGTCGAGACCCTCGCCGAACGCATCGCCCAGGTCTGTCTGAAGCACGAAGGGGTCCAGGAGGTCGAGGTCTGCGTCCACAAGCCGGACGCGCCGATCACCGTCCCCTTCGACGACGTGACCGTCACCATCATCCGGAGCCGTGTATGAGCGCCCCCTTCGCCCAGGGTCCGAGCGACCCGACCGTACAGCCCGTGCCCGCCTCCGTCATCGAGCAGGTCGACGCCGCGGACACCACCCTGTCCAACCCCAAGCGCGCGGTGATCGCCCTCGGCGCCAACCTCGGCAACCGCCTGGAGACCCTTCAGGGCGCGATCGACGCCCTGGAGGACACCCCGGGCGTACGCGTCAAAGGCGTCTCGCCCGTCTACGAGACGGAGCCGTGGGGCGTCGCACCCGACAGCCAGCCCTCGTACTTCAACGCGGTCGTGATCGTGAAGACGACGCTGCCCCCGTCCTCCCTCCTGGAGCGGGCGCACGCGGTCGAGGAGGCCTTCCACCGGGTCCGCGACGAGCGCTGGGGCCCGCGCACCCTGGACGTCGACATCGTCGCCTACGCCGAGGTCGTCTCCGACGACCCGCAGCTCACCCTCCCCCACCCGCGCGCCCACGAACGGGCCTTCGTGCTGGCCCCCTGGCTGGACGTGGACCCCGAGGCCGCGCTGCCCGGGCAGGGCAGGGTCGCGGACCTCCTGGCGGCCGTCACCCGGGACGGCGTCGCGCCCCGTGCCGACCTGGAACTCCGGCTGCCCGAGTAGTCGTTAAGGTCGACGAGGACGACGAGGTCATGACGACCGCGCCGGGGAGCCGAAGGGACACCGGAACACCGTGAAAGAGTTGCGCGTCAGGGTGCTGGCCGCCGTGTTCGTCATCGCCGGAGTGCTGTCCTGGGCCGGTGCCCGCCTGTGGAACTCGGTGGGGACCCTCCCGAGCGTCCCGCTGGCCGCCCCCGTCGTCCTCGCCCTGATCGCGGTGATCCTGCTGGCCACGGCGCTCTCGATCCGCGCCCGCCTCAAGGCCCAGCGGGAGCGCGTCCCCGGCGCCAAGGGCGTCGACCCGATGATGGCGGCCCGCGCCGTGGTCTTCGGCCAGGCCAGCGCCCTGGTGGCCGCCCTCGTCTCCGGCATGTACGGCGGCACGGGCGTCTTCCTCCTGGAGTACCTCGACATCCCGGCCCGCCGCGACCAGTCCATCTACGCGGGTGCCTCGGTCGTGGCGGGTATCGCCGTGATAGCGGCCGCCCTCTTCCTGGAGCGGGTCTGCAAACTCCCGGAAGACGAGGACGACGACCACCCGGGCACAGCGACAGCCGCGTGACGCACGGCACCGCACCCCACACCACGCCCCGGCAAGCCCTCCTCAGCGAGCCATGATCAGACTCATCGCCTCGTTGCGCGTCGCCACATCCCGCAGCTGACCCCGCACGGCCGAGGTGAGCGTCTTCGCGCCGGGCTTGCGGATGCCCCGCATGGACATGCACATGTGCTCGCACTCGACCACGACGATCACCCCGCGCGGTTCGAGGATCTCCATCAGCGAGTCGGCGATCTGCGTGGTGAGACGTTCCTGCACCTGCGGGCGGCGCGCGTAGACGTCGACGAGACGGGCCAGCTTGGACAGACCGGTGATCTTCCCGCTGGTGGAGGGGATGTAGCCGACGTGCGCCACACCGCGGAACGGCACAAGATGATGCTCACAGGTCGAGAACACCTCGATGTCCTTCACCAGGACCATCTCGTCGTGCCCGAGGTCGAACGTCGTCGTCAGCACGTCCTGCGGCTCCTGCCACAGGCCGGCGAATATCTCCTTGTACGCCCGCGCCACGCGCGCCGGGGTCTCCCTGAGGCCCTCGCGGTCCGGGTCCTCACCGACCGCGATCAGCAGTTCGCGTACGGCGTTCTCGGCCCGCTTCTCGTCGAACTCGCCGATCTCGCCCTCGCCGTCCAACGTCACGGGGTCGGTCATCTGATGCCTCGTTCCTGATCCGTCCTGCGGTCGGCATACGAAAATGCCGCACCCCCCAGGCTAGAACCTGGGGGGTGCGGCATACATTCCGGGCCTGATCGGGCCGCCGGGGGCGGTCCGGGAGGGACCGGGTCAGCTCTCCGGGCGGTCCTCCGGTGCCCGTTCCGGTGCCGGAGCGGGCTCCACCGTGGTGCTCTTGGCGGTGGAGATCGCCGCCGTCGCGCCGTTCGCACCGTTCGTCAGGGCGAGCTCCTTGGGGGAGAGCACCGGCGGACGGGTCGAGGGCGTACGGCGGGAGGAGCCGGTCCAGGCGGGCCGGGCCGGGCGCTTGACGATCTGGGAGAAGACCTCGGCGATCTCCTCCTTGCCCAGCGTCTCCTTCTCCAGCAGCGCGAGGACGAGGTTGTCGAGGACGTCGCGGTTCTCGACCAGGATCTCCCAGGCCTCGTTGTGCGCCGTCTCGATGAGCTTCTTGACCTCCTCGTCGACCAGCGCGGCGACCTCTTCCGAGTAGTCGCGCTGGTGGGCCATCTCGCGCCCGAGGAACGGCTCGCTGTTGTCGCCGCCGAACTTGATCGCGCCGAGGCGCTCGGTCATGCCGTACTGCGTGACCATCGCCCGGGCCAGACCGGTGGCCTTCTCGATGTCGTTGGCCGCGCCGGTCGTCGGGTCGTGGAAGACCAGTTCCTCGGCCGCACGGCCGCCCAGCATGTAGGCGAGCTGGTCGAGCATCTCGTTGCGCGTGGTCGAGTACTTGTCCTCGTCCGGGAGCACCATCGTGTAGCCGAGGGCCCGGCCTCTGGACAGGATCGTGATCTTGTGGACCGGGTCGGAGTTCGGTGAGGCCGCCGCGACCAGGGCGTGACCGCCCTCGTGGTACGCGGTGATCTTCTTCTCCTTGTCCGACATGATCCGGGTCCGCTTCTGCGGGCCCGCGACCACGCGGTCGATCGCCTCGTCCAGCATGTGGTTGTCGATCAGCTTCTGGTCGCTGCGGGCCGTCAGCAGGGCGGCCTCGTTCAGCACGTTGGCCAGATCGGCACCGGTCATGCCGGGCGTACGGCGGGCGACGGCCGACAGGTCGACGTCGGGCGCGACCGGCTTGCCCTTCTGGTGGACCTTGAGGATCTCCAGACGGCCCTGCATGTCCGGACGGTCGACCGCGATCTGCCGGTCGAAGCGGCCGGGGCGCAGCAGCGCCGGGTCGAGGATGTCGGGCCGGTTCGTCGCGGCGATGAGGATCACGCCGCCCTTGACGTCGAAGCCGTCCATCTCGACGAGCAGCTGGTTCAGGGTCTGCTCTCGCTCGTCGTGACCGCCGCCGAGGCCGGCGCCGCGGTGGCGGCCGACCGCGTCGATCTCGTCGACGAAGACGATGGCCGGGGCGTTCGCCTTGGCCTGCTCGAACAGGTCGCGCACTCGGGAGGCACCGACACCGACGAACATCTCGACGAAGTCGGAACCGGAGATCGAGTAGAACGGCACGCCCGCCTCGCCCGCGACGGCACGCGCGAGCAGGGTCTTGCCGGTGCCGGGCGGGCCGTACAGCAGCACGCCCTTGGGGATCTTGGCGCCGACGGCCTGGAACTTGGCCGGCTCCTGGAGGAACTCCTTGATCTCGTGGAGCTCCTCGACGGCCTCGTCGGACCCGGCGACGTCGGAGAACGTCGTCTTGGGGGTGTCCTTGGTGATGAGCTTGGCCTTGGACTTGCCGAAGTTCATGACCCGGGAGCCGCCGCCCTGCATCTGATTCATCAGGAACAGGAAGACGACCACGATGAGGACGAACGGGAGCAGGGAGAGCAGAATCCCGACGAACGGGTTCTGCTTCGACGGCGACACGGTGTAGCCGTCGGGGATCTGCTTGTCCTGGTACTTGTTCTGAAGTGTGTTGGCGAGGGTCACGCCCTGGTCGCCGATGTAGCTCGCCTGGATCTTCGAGCTGCCCTCGACCTTCTGGCCGTCCTTGAGCTGGACCTTGATGGTCTGCTCGTCACCGGTGGTCAGCTTGGCCGACTCGACCCTGTTGTCGTTGATCGCCTGGACGACCTGGCCAGTGTCCACCGTCTTGTAGCCGCCGGACGAGCCGACGACCTGCATCAACACGACCACGGCAAGGACGGCCAGCACGATCCACATGACCGGCCCACGGAAGTATCGCTTCACGTCCATCCACACGGAGCGGTGCCGCCCCGTCCCTCCTGCCATAGTGAGTTTGATAAGACAGTTCTTCTGACGGTACCCCAGCGTGGCGGCCGTCAGCCGCACGGGCGGGCCGACGTCCCGTCTGCATGCTCCAACGGCGCGAGGTCCCGAGGGGTTCCCGGGTGGCCCGCCGAAACGCCGTGAAGCCCGTTACAGGGCCGCGTCAGCCGCCGTACACGTGGGGCGCGAGCGTACCGACGAACGGGAGGTTGCGGTACTTCTCGGCGTAGTCGAGGCCGTAGCCGACGACGAACTCGTTGGGGATGTCGAAGCCGACCCACTCCACGTCGATGGCGACCTTCGCGGCGTCGGGCTTGCGCAGCAGCGTGCACACCTTGAGGGAGGCGGGCTCGCGCGAGCCGAGGTTGGAGATCAGCCAGGACAGGGTCAGGCCGGAGTCGATGATGTCCTCGACGATCAGGACGTGACGGCCCTTGATGTCGGTGTCGAGGTCCTTGAGGATCCGCACCACACCGGAGGACTGGGTGCCCGCGCCGTAGGAGGACACCGCCATCCAGTCCATCGTGACGGGGGTGGACAGCGTGCGCGCCAGGTCGGCCATGACCATCACGGCGCCCTTGAGGACGCCGACGATGAGCAGGTCCTTGCCCGCGTACTCCGCGTCGATCTTCGCGGCCAGCTCGGCCAGCTTCGCGTCGATCTCTTCCTTGGTGATGAGTACCTTCTCGAGGTCGGCACCCATGTCGTTCGCGTCCACCCGCATCACTTTCGGTCGTCCGTCCCACCGGCCGCTCCGGAGCGTCCGCCGATCCGTGTGCGGATCGGTGGGAGGGTCCGGATTCAGCCTTGCCGAATCACCAGTCTGCCACCCTGCCGCCGGGCGACGACTTTGCCGGGGAGGTTGATGGCCCCCTGACCGCGCCAGCCGGTGATCAGCCGGTCGACTTCCTCGATGTGGCGGGCGAACAGGGCACCCCCGGGAGCACCGGCCTCCAGGGCGGCGCGGCGCAGGATCCGGCGGCGTACGGCGGGCGGCAGGGCGTAGAGCTTGGCGCACTCCAGTCCGCCGGTGGCGTCGCGGACACCGGCCTCGGCCTGGCGGGCCCAGGTGTCGAGGGCGTCGGCGTCGTCCCGGGAGAGTTGGGCCGTACGGGCGAGGGCCTCGACGACGCCCTTGCCGAGCGCCTTCTCCAGGGCGGGCAGGCCCTCGTGGCGCAGCCGGGAGCGGGTGTAGGCGGGGTCGGTGTTGTGCGGGTCGTCCCAGACGGGGAGGGACTGGGCCATACAGGCCTTGCGGGCGGTCTGGCGGTCGACCTGGAGGAAGGGGCGCCGGTAACGGCCGCCGGCCCCCGAGACCGCGGCCATGCCCGACAGGGAGCGGATGCCGGAGCCGCGGGCGAGGCCCAGCAGGACGGTCTCGGCCTGGTCGTCGCGGGTGTGGCCGAGCAGGACGGCGGCGGCGCCGTGACGGGCGGCGGCGGCGTCCAGCGCGGCATAGCGTGCGTCCCGGGCGGCGGCTTCCGGCCCGCCGGCGCGGCCGACGGTCACAGCGGTGGCCTCCACGGGGTCGAGGCCCAGTTCGCGCAGGCGCAGGACGACCTCTTCGGCGCGCAGGTCGGAGCCGCTCTGGAGGCCGTGGTCGACGGTGACACCGCCGGCGCGGACGCCGAGCCGGGGGGCCTCGAAGGCGAGGGCGGAGGCGAGCGCCATGGAGTCGGCACCGCCGGAGCACGCCACGAGCACGAGCGGTGCCGTCGGAAGCGCGGGCGCGCGCTCGGGCGTACGCTCGACGGCCGTCGCGGCGGGTACGCCGGCCGGAGTGTTCAGTTCGGTGAGGATGTCGTGGAGGACGCGGCGGACCGCCAGGCGTATCGCCGCGACCGCAGGATGGGGACCCATGTCCGGTGCCCTTCATGAAGTTGTCGGGGGTGAGCCCGAGGTTCGGTCACGCAGAGTGTGTAGATGGTGACAGAAACGGGCCGTTCTCCGAGCATCGCACGCCTGCCGAAGGCTCACGGTCCCTCGGACGGGTGATTGGAGGGTCGTTCGCCTGCCGTCGGCCGAAATCGTTCACGCCCCGCCCGCGCGGCTCACGCCTCCGGCTTGCGGTGCACCCGCGCGATCCAGTCCGCCGGTTTGGCGATCTCCGACTTGGTGGGGAGCGTGTTGGGCGAGGTCCAGACGCGGTTGAAGCCGTCCATGCCGCACTCGTCGACGACGGCCCGTACGAACCGTTCGCCGTCCCGGTACTGGCGGAGCTTGGCGTCCAGGCCGAGCAGCTTGCGCAGCGCCATGTCGAGGCGGGAGGCGCCCTTGGCGCGGCGCTGCTGGAACTTCTCCCGGATCTCGCCGACGCTCGGCACGACCGCGGGTCCGACGCCGTCCATCACGAAGTCGGCGTGCCCCTCCAGGAGGGACATCACGGCGGTGAGGCGGCCGAGGACCTCCCGCTGGGCCGGGGTCTGCACCAGTTCGACGAGCGAGCGGCCGCCGTCGTCCTCCTCCGCGTCGGGACGGCCCCCGGCGAGGGACTGGGCGGCCTCGCGGACGCGTTCGAGCACGGTCATGGGGTCGACGTCGGTCTCGGCCAGGAACGACTGGATTTCGCCCTCGAGGTGGTCACGCAGCCAGGGCACGGCGGTGAACTGGGTGCGGTGCGTCTCCTCGTGCAGGGTCACCCACAGGCGGAAGTCGTGCGGCTCCACGTCGAGTTCGCGCTCCACGTGCACGATGTTCGGCGCGACCAGGAGCAGCCGTCCGCCGCCGTTCGCGCCGGCGGGCAGTTCCCGGGTGGCGGGGGCGAACGTCTCGTACTGGCCGAGGACGCGGGAGGACAGGAACGACAGCAGCATGCCCAGCTCCACGCCGGTGACCTTGCCGCCGACGGCGCCGAGGACCGCGTTGCCCGCGCCGCCGCCGCGCCGCTCCTGCATCTTCTCCAGCAGGGGTTTGAGGATCTCCCGGAACCCGGCGACGTTGGCCCGGACCCAGCCCGGCCGGTCGACCACCAGGACGGGGGTGTCATGGGTCTCCTCGGTGCCCATCCGGGTGAAGCCGCGGACGTGCTCCTCCGAGGACTTGGCATGGCGGCGGAGCTCGGCGACGACGGCCCGGGCCTCGTCGCGGCTCACCTCGGGGCCCGGCCGTACGAGCCGGGTCGCGGTCGCCACCGCGAGGTTCCAGTCGACCATGCCGGAATTTGCGCCGATGCTCGTCATGCGTCAACGGTACGGGAGCGCTGCCGCTGGGGGCAGTCGTGCGGGCGGTGGGTGCGACTGCCCGCGGCTAGGGCGTCCGGGACGCCAACGCCGTCGCCGCTCGGTCCAGGGCCGACTGGGCGGCCCAGGCGTCCGTCGTGTCGTTGGCCAGGAAGGCGAAGCCCAGGAGGCGGCCGTCGGGGGTGGTCACCGTGCCGGCGAGGGTGTTCACGCCGGTGAGGGTGCCGGTCTTGGCGCGGACGAGCCCCGCTGCTCCGTCCGTGTAACGGCCGGCCAGGGTGCCGGTGAAGTGGGCGACGGGCAGGCCGGTGAGCACCGGGCGCAGCTGGGGGCGGGCCGGGTCCGCCGCCTCGGCCAGCAGGGCGGTGAGCAGGTCGGCGCCGATCAGGTCGGTCCGGTCCAGGCCGCTTCCGTCGTGGAACCGCGCGCCCCGCACCGGCAGGCCCAGCTGCTTCAGACGGGCGGTGACGGCGGCGCCGGCCCCGTCGAAGTCGGCGCGCTTGCCGGTCGCCACGGCGGTGTGGCGGGCCAGGGCCTCGGCGAGGTCGTTGTCGCTGTTGGTCAGCATCCGCTCGACGAGGGCCGACAGCGGGGGCGAGGAGACCGCGGCGAGGGTGTCGGCGCGGGCCGTGGCCTTGGAGGGGCCGGGGGCCGACGCGACGATGCCGTGCCGCTTCAGGAGGCCGGCGAAGGTGCGGGCGGCGTCGGCGGCCGGGTCGGCCACGCGCGGGGCGGGGCCGCTGGTGGAGTCGTCGGTGCGGCCCTCGTCGGTCATCAGGGCGGTGACGCGGGCGAGGTTCTCGTTGACCCCGATCGGGTGCATCTCCGTACCGGCGTAGAGCGTCGTGTCGTACGACAGCGTCACCTTGCGCACGTCGCGCTTCTTCAGGGCGGCGGCGGTCTTCTCGGCGAGGGCGCGCAGGTCGGCGAGGCCGCGGGTGTCCTCGCGCGCGGTGAGGGTGGGGTCGCCGCCGCCGACCAGGACCAGTTCGCCGGTGTCGTCCTCCAGGGCGGTGCGGGTGGTGAGGCGGTGGTCGGGCCCGAGGGCGGTGAGGGCGGCGACGGCGGTGGCGATCTTGGTGGTGGAGGCGGGGACGAGCGGGGCACCGACGCCGAGGCCGTACAGGCGCTTGCCGGTGGTGAGGTCGACGACGGCCGCCGCGCGGCGCCCGCCCAGCGCGGGGTCGTCCTTCAGCAGGGGGTCGAGGAGGCCGGCGAGGTCCTTGTCGCCGGGTGCCGCCTTGACGCCCCCGGGGGTGGCGGTGCCGCCGAGGCCGGCCAGTACGGCTCCGGCGCTGGGCGCGGGGCGGGGCGAGCCGGACGCCGTACCGGAGGCCCCGGGTCCGCTGCCGTGATCTGCGCCACCCGTGTGGTCCAGGGCGACGGCCCGGTCCCGCTCGGCCGTACGCTGACCCGTGGAGTCCCAGGGGCCGGCGGCGGTCACCACACCGGCGGCCAGTGCCAGCCCGGCGGTGGCGGCACCGGCGGTGTACTGCCAGGTCTTCGGCCGCGTGATCCGGGCGAGCTGCGGAGCCGTGGCCCGTGCGGACCGCGCGACCCGCGGTCCGGCGGTCCTGGCGAAGCGTGCCAGACGGGGACGAACGGCACGCGCGGCCCGCGCCATGTGCGGTCCCGCGGCCCGCCAAGGCCTCAGCTCCGGCACCGTCACCAGCCCCTTTCGCGATCACACACCTGCGTGAGGGACACTTAACCACCAGAACTATGTGCTGATCATGGAGGAGCGTCCGGTGGAGTTCGACGTCACGATCGAGATCCCGAAGGGTTCGCGGAACAAGTACGAGGTGGACCACGAGACCGGTCGTATCCGCCTGGACCGCCGACTGTTCACCTCGACCGCCTACCCGACCGACTACGGCTTCGTCGAGAACACCCTCGGCGAGGACGGCGACCCGCTGGACGCGCTGGTCATCCTGGACGAGCCGACCTTCCCGGGCTGCCTCATCCGCTGCCGCGCGATCGGCATGTTCCGGATGACGGACGAGGCCGGCGGCGACGACAAGCTGCTGTGCGTGCCGTCGACCGACCCGCGTGTGGAGCACCTGCGTGACATCCACCACGTCTCGGAGTTCGACCGCCTGGAGATCCAGCACTTCTTCGAGGTCTACAAGGACCTGGAGCCCGGCAAGTCCGTCGAGGGCGCCGACTGGGTGGGCCGCACCGACGCCGAGGCCGAGATCGAGCGGTCGTACAAGCGCTTCAAGGACCAGGGCGGCCACTGATCAGGCGCCCCTCCCGTAACGGGCCGCACGCACACGCGTGCGGCCCGTTTGCGTTTGAGTGGCCATACTGAGGTCATGAGGAGGGTGAGTTCGTACCAGGGAGCGTTGCGCAGGTGACGGAGGAGGACCCCAAGCCGCAGCCGGACGAGGCCCGCAGTGCCTTCCGGCAGCCCGGTGGCATCACGGCGTCGATCGACGGCGAGTCGTCGACGACGTCCGAGTTCGAGATCCCGCAGGGACTCGCCGTCCCCCGGCACACCGCCACCGAGTCCGAGACGACCTCGGAGTTCTCGCTCCCCGACGGCCTGGAGGCGCCGGCCGCCACGTCCGCGGACGCCGAGGGCTCGGCGTTCACCATGCCGAGCACCCACAGCGCCTGGTCAGCACCGGCCGCCTTCACCCCGGCGAGCGGTTTCCCAGCGGTGAACCTGACGGACGTGCCCTGGCAGGACCGGATGCGCGCCATGCTGCGCATGCCGGTGGCCGAGCGGCCCGCGCCCGAGCCCTCGCAGAAGCACGACGACGAGACCGGCCCCGCCGTGCCGCGCGTGCTGGACCTGACGCTGCGTATCGGGGAGCTGCTGCTGGCGGGCGGTGAGGGGGCCGAGGACGTGGAGGCGGCCATGTTCGCCGTCTGCCGGTCCTACGGCCTGGACCGCTGCGAGCCCAACGTCACCTTCACCCTGCTGTCGATCTCCCACCAGCCGTCCCTGGTCGAGGACCCGGTGACGGCCTCGCGCACGGTACGCCGCCGGGGTACGGACTACACCCGCCTCGCGGCCGTCTTCCAGCTGGTGGACGACCTCAGCGACCCCGAGACGAACATCTCGCTGGAGGAGGCCTACCGGCGCCTCGCGGAGATCCGCCGCAACCGGCACCCGTACCCCACCTGGGTGCTGACCACGGCGAGCGGTGCGCTCGCGGGCGGGGCCTCGCTGCTGGTCGGCGGTGACGTGATCGTGTTCTTCGCGGCGATGTTCGGCGCGATGCTCGGCGACCGGCTGGCGTGGCTGTGCGCGGGGCGCGGGCTGCCCGAGTTCTACCAGTTCGCGGTGGCCGCGATGCCGCCGGCCGCGATCGGCATCGCGCTGACGCTGACCCACGTCGACGTGAAGGCGTCCGCGGTCATCACCGGTGGGCTGTTCGCGCTGCTGCCCGGACGGGCGCTGGTCGCGGGCGTACAGGACGGCCTGACCGGCTTCTACATCACCGCGGCGGCACGCCTGCTGGAGGTCATGTACTTCTTCGTCAGCATCGTCGCCGGGGTGCTGGTGGTGCTGTACTTCGGCGTCCAGCTGGGCGCCAAGCTCAACCCGGACGCCGCGCTGGGCACGGGCGACGAACCGTTCGTGCAGATCTTCGCCTCGATGCTGCTGTCGCTGGCCTTCGCGATCCTGCTCCAGCAGGAACGCTCCACCGTGCTGGCGGTCACCCTGAACGGCGGCGTCGCCTGGTGCGTGTACGGCGCCATGCGCTACGCCGGCGACATCTCACCGGTGGCCTCCACGGCCGCCGCGGCGGGGCTGGTGGGCCTGTTCGGGCAGCTGATGTCCCGGTACCGGTTCGCCTCGGCGCTGCCGTACACGACCGCGGCGATCGGGCCGCTGCTGCCCGGTTCGGCGACGTACTTCGGTCTGCTGGCGATCGCGCAGAGCGAGGTGGACGCGGGGCTGCTGTCGCTGTCCAAGGCGGTGGCGCTGGCGATGGCCATCGCGATCGGGGTGAACCTGGG
The DNA here is from genome assembly GCF_055581985.1 of Streptomyces sp. NPDC042336. NCBI lineage: Bacteria > Bacillati > Actinomycetota > Actinomycetes > Kitasatosporales > Streptomycetaceae > Streptomyces > Streptomyces sp. NPDC042336. Next base: position 82,167 of record NZ_JBVJEA010000021.1, read on the forward strand.
CGGGGAGATCTCGCGGCTGTTCCTGAAGGTGCCCGGCGCCGCGAGTGCGGCGGGACGCCGGGCGGCCAAGCGGACGCGGGGGTTCTAGCGGCCCTGGTCGTACGGGTACTGGTCGCCGTACTGCTGAGGCTGGTCGCCGTAGCCCTGCGGGTACTGCTGGGCGTACGGCTGCTGCGGGGGCTGCTGGCCGCCGTAGGGCTGGTTGCCGTAGGGCTGGTTGCCGTAGCCCTGGTCGTACTGCTGCTGCGGCTGGTCGTACGGGTCCACCCGGCGGAGCTGGGTCGTGGCGTCGTCCATGACCGGGTACGGGGGCTGGGGCTGGTGGGCCGCCGGCGGGGTCGGTGCGGCCGCGGCGGCGCGCTGCTTCTTCTTGCGCTCGCGCAGGTACTCGACGGCGATCGGGACGACGGACACCAGGACGATCAGGACGAGGATGGCCTCGACGTTGGTCCGGATGAACTCGATCTGGCCGAGCCAGTAGCCCGCGAGGGTGACGCCGGTGCCCCAGGTTACGCCGCCGATCACGTTGTACGTGAGGAAGGTGCGGTACTTCATGCGGCCGGCGCCCGCCACGATGGGGGCGAAGGTGCGCACGATGGGCACGAAGCGGGCCAGGACGATCGCCTTGGGGCCGTACTTGTCCATGAACTCGTGCGCCTTCTCCAGGTTCTCCTGTTTGAAGAGCTTGGAGTTGGGGCGGCTGAAGAGCCTCGGGCCGAAGAACTTGCCGATCATGTAACCGACTTGGTCGCCGAGGACGGCGGCGGCCACGATCAGGGTGCACACCAGCCACAGCGGCTGGCTGATGAACTCGCCCTGGGCGACGAACAGGCCCGCGGTGAACAGCAGCGAGTCGCCGGGCAGGAACGCGAAGAGTCCTGACTCGGCGAAGACGATGAGCAGGATGCCGGGCAGACTGAACGTCTCGATCAGGTAGTCCGGGCTGATCCACTCGGGACCGAGCGCAAGGGTGGTCACGGGATTGTGGCTCCTGCTGCTGGGGGGAGGCGGGCTGGACCTGGCTGCCCAAACGTACAACGCAGCCGCGGGGTCCCAGGTTCCACGGGGCTTCTTGGGGTGCACTGTGACGTTCCGCGGGGAAACCTGGGAACCATGGGTATTGAAGAATACGGCGGCGGCCAGGGTCCGCAGCCCGACGTGCTCGTGGTGACCACGAACGATCTGCCGGGACACCGCGTGCAGGAGGTGCTCGGGGAGGTCTTCGGGCTGACCGTGCGCTCCCGGCACCTGGGGAGCCAGATCGGTGCCGGGCTGAAGTCGCTGGTCGGCGGTGAGCTGCGCGGCCTCACCAAGACGCTGGTCGAGACCCGCAACCAGGCGATGGAGCGGCTGGTCGAGCAGGCACGCGCGCGCGGGGCCAACGCGGTGCTGTCCTTCCGCTTCGACGTGACGGAGGCGGCGGACGTGGGCACCGAGGTGTGCGCGTACGGCACGGCGGTGGTCGTGACCCGGGAGTGAGACCCGGGTCACGACCACCGCTCAGGCGGTGTGCCGGACGGCGTTGGCGAGGATCGCGTCGCGCATGTAGGCGGCGAGGCCCGGCTTGGCCGCGTCGATGTTCCGCGTGAAACGTTCGTCGGACACGTACATCTCCCCCAGGCAGGTGTGCATCTCGTACCCGCAGTCGTAGTGGTTGCGGACGATGCCCTGCCGGTGGTCCTCGGCCACGTCCATGGCCCCCTCGGAGTCGGCGGGCTCACCCGCGTCCATCAGGGCGACGAAAAGCCGGGTGAGCTCGTCGGCCTCGTCCTGGATGCGCTGCCAGTCCTCCTTGGTGTAGGAGGCGGTCTTCTCCTTGGACTGGCGGTAGGCGTCGGTGTCGCCCCAGCGCTCCTGGACCTCCTCCTCGTACTGGTCGGGGTCGAAGTCGCCGAAGACCTCGAACTTCTCCTCGGGCGTGAGGTTGATTCCCATGCTGCGTGCCTCCATGGCCTGCTCCACGGCCGCCGCCATCTTGCGCAGCTTCTCGATCCGGGCGGTCAGCAGCTCGTGCTGGCGGCGCAGGTGCGCGCGCGGGTCCGCGGCCGGGTCGTCGAGCAGGGCGGCGACCTCGTCGAGCGGGAAGCCCAGCTCCCGGTAGAACAGGATCTGCTGCAGCCGGTCGAGGTCGGCGTCGCTGTAGCGCCGGTGGCCCGCGTGGCTGCGCTCGCTGGGTACGAGCAGGCCGATGTCGTCGTAGTGGTGCAGCGTGCGCACCGTCACTGCGGCGAAGCCGGCCACCTGTCCCACGGAGTAGCTCACTTCCGCTCCTTTCTCTGCCGCCCTCCACGCTGCCGCCTCACGCGACGTGAGGTGCAAGCCCGGTGCGGTCCGGGGGCGCCCGGCCCGTCCCCGGGTGCGGGACACCGGACCCCGGCCTACCGTCGGTCGCATGTCACTGCACAAGGGTCCCCGCCCGCCCCACGACGACGACCGCGGCCGGCGCCGGCTCGCCGTGAACCCCTTCCACGCGGCGGCGAACCCGCTCGGCGGCATGACCGAGGCCCCGCCCTCCCACCGGCTGCCGGACTCCCCGCTGCCGCCGGAGAGCGCGTACCGGCTGGTCCACGACGAGCTGATGCTGGACGGCAACGCCCGGCTGAACCTGGCCACCTTCGTCACCACCTGGATGGAGCCGCAGGCCGGGGTGCTGATGAGTGAGTGCCGGGACAAGAACATGATCGACAAGGACGAGTACCCGCGCACCGCCGAGCTGGAGCGGCGCTGCGTGGCGATGCTCGCCGACCTGTGGCACGCCCCCGATCCGTCGGCGGTCGTGGGCTGCTCGACGACCGGGTCGAGCGAGGCGTGCATGCTGGCGGGCATGGCGCTGAAGCGGCGCTGGGCGATCCGCAACGCCGGCCGGTACCCATCGAAGGACGTGCGGCCCAATCTGGTGATGGGCGTGAACGTCCAGGTCTGCTGGGACAAGTTCTGCAACTTCTGGGAGGTGGAGGCCCGCCAGGTCCCGATGGAGGGCGACCGCTTCCACCTTGATCCGCAGGCCGCCGTCGAGCTGTGCGACGAGAACACCATCGGGGTCGTCGGCATCCTCGGCTCCACCTTCGACGGTTCCTACGAGCCGATCGCCGACCTGTGCGCCGCCCTGGACGCCCTCCAGGAGCGGACCGGACTCGACATCCCGGTGCACGTCGACGGGGCCTCCGGCGGCATGGTCGCGCCCTTCCTGGACGAGGACCTGGTGTGGGACTTCCGGCTGCCGCGGGTCGCCTCGATCAACACCTCGGGGCACAAGTACGGGCTGGTCTACCCCGGAGTGGGCTGGGCGCTGTGGCGGGACGCGGAGGCGCTTCCGGAGGAGCTGGTGTTCCGGGTCAACTACCTTGGCGGCGACATGCCGACCTTCGCGCTGAACTTCTCCCGGCCCGGCGCGCAGGTGGTCGCGCAGTACTACACGTTCCTGCGGTTGGGCCGCGAGGGGTACCGGGCCGTGCAGCAGTCCGCGCGGGACATCGCGGGCTCGATCGCCGACCGGGTGGCGGCGCTCGGCGACTTCCGGCTGCTGACGCGCGGCGACCAGCTGCCCGTGTTCGCCTTCACGACGGCCGACGACGTGACGGCGTACGACGTCTTCGACGTGTCCCGGCGGCTGCGCGAGGGCGGCTGGCTGGTGCCGGCGTACACCTTCCCGCCGAACCGCGAGGACCTCTCCGTGCTGCGGGTGGTGTGCCGCAACGGCTTCTCGACCGACATGGCGGACCTGCTCCTGGCCGACCTGGAGCGCCTGCTGCCTGAGCTGCGCCGCCAGTCGGGCCCCCTGACCCGGGACAAGGCGGCGGCGACCGGGTTCCACCACTGACCCCTCTCCCGCCCTCTCCTTCGCGTCAGCCCGGCCGACGTGCGCGCGTAGGCGGATCTGTACGTCGGTGCGGGCGACCGGGGGCCGCCCGCCCCCGAAGGCTGGGCCGCCTAATGGCGAGCGTCCCCGTAGTGCAGCGGGCCGGCCGCGAAGGGGTTCTCCTCGCCGTCCGCCAGCACCCCGACGAACGGCTCGCCCTCGCCGGCGAAGGTGTACGCGCCGCCCCGGACGCGTTCGATGAGGCCGCGGGTCCACTCGGCGCCCGAGTCGGCCGAGTGGACCCAGTAGTTCATGATCTCGCCGATGTGCCCGTACTGGCCGGGTCCCTGCGCCGGCCTGTAGTGCTCCGTGACGGCGGCACGCCACTGCCCGATCTTCCGCACCCGCTCCTCCAGGAGCGCGAGGACCTCCTCGCGCGGGAGGTCGACCATGAAGCCGATGGCCGCGGTGAGCACGTCCGGCCGCTGGTCGTAGGCGGTGAGGTAGGCGCGGAGCAGGGTGAGGTACTCCTCGGTGCCCTGCTCGGTGATCTCGTACTCCACCCGCGGCGGCCCGCCCACCGTGGACGGCGCGATCTCGTGCGCGCGGAGCAACCCCTGTTTGGCCATCTGCTTCAGCGCGTGGTAGATCGAACCGGGCTTGGCGTTGGACCACTCGTGCGCGCCCCAGTACTCCAGGTCGTTGCGCACCTGGTAGCCGTGGGCCCGCCCGTGCTGGCGGACCGCGCCGAGCACGAGGAGACGGATCGCTGACATGGGGACCAGCCTAGATCCGGCGCCGCGGTCCGCCCGCCGGGACCCTCGGAAACCTCACGCCCCTCAGAACGGGAAGCCGCTGCGCCCGTGCTGCACCGAGATCCACTTCTGCGTGGTGAAGGCGTCCAGCATGGTGTCGCCGTTGAGCCGGCCGATGCCGGAGTGCTTCTCGCCGCCGAAGGGCACGATGGGCTCGTCGTGCACGGTCCCGTCGTTCACGTGGAACATGCCGGTGTCGATCCGCTTGGCGAAGTCGACGCCGCGCTCGATGTCCCCGGTGTGCACGGCACCGCTCAGCCCGTACGGCGTGTCGTTGACGAGGCGCACGGCCTCCTCCTCGCCGTCGAAGGGGACGAGGAAGGCGACCGGGCCGAAGACCTCCTGCCGCAGCAGCGCGGAGTCGGCGGGCAGGCCGGTCAGGACCGACGGCTCGACGAGGTTGTCCGTGACCGAGCCGCGCACCAGGGCGGTCGCGCCCTCGGCGAGGGCCTGCTCGACGACACCGGAGACCGCGTCCGCCTGCGAGGAGTTGATCACCGGACCGATGACGGTCGACGGGTCGCGCGGGTCACCGGCCTTGAGGGTCTTCACCTTGGCGACGAACTTCTCGGTGAACTCGTCGGCCACCGTACGGTCGACCAGCACGCGGTTGGCGGCCATGCAGACCTGGCCCTGGTGGACGTAGCGGCTGAAGACGGCGGCGTCGACCGCGTAGTCGACATCGGCGTCGTCGAGGACCACCAGCGCGCTGTTGCCGCCCAGTTCGAGGACCGAGCGCTTGAAGTTCGCGGCGCAGACCGTGGCCACGTGGCGGCCGACCTTGTCGGAGCCGGTGAAGGAGATGACCTTGGGGACCGGGTGCTCCAGGAAGGCGTCGCCGATCTCCGCTATGTCGGTCACCACGACGTTGAGCAGGCCGCCCGGCAGTCCCGCGTCCTGAAGGATCTTCGCGACCAGGGTCCCGCCGACGATCGGCGTGTTCTGGTGCGGCTTGAGGACCACGCCGTTGCCCAGGGCGAGGGCCGGGGCGACCGACTTCAGGGAGAGCAGGAAGGGGAAGTTGAAGGGGCTGATGACGCCCACGACGCCGACCGGCACCCGGTAGACGCGGTTCTCCTTGCCGTCGACCGGAGAGGGGATGATCCGGCCCTCGGGGCGCAGCGCCAGGTGGACCGCCTCGCGCAGGAACTCCTTGGCGAGGTGCAGCTCGAAGGCGGCCTTGAGGCGGGTGCCGCCCAGCTCGGCGACGATCGCGTCGCTGATCTCCGCCTCCCGCTCCTCCACCAGGCGCAGGGCCTTCTCGAACACCGCGCGGCGCGCGTACGGGTTGGTCGCGGCCCACTGCTTCTGCGCGCGCTCGGCGGCCCGGTAGGCGGCGTCGACCTCGTCGACCGTGGCTATGGTGATCGAGGCGAGCTTCTCGTTGTCGTACGGGTTGAAGTCGATGATGTCCCAGGAGCCGGTGCCCGGCCGCCACTCGCCGTCGATGTACTGCTGGGCGAGGTCGGTGAAGTACGACGACATGTGTTCCCTCAATCCCCTTAGCTGCCGCAGCCGCCGCGAGCGAGCCGCCTGACTGGGCGTCATCGTACTGACGTTTCAGGAGAGTTGAAGGAGGCCCCGGAGAAGGTCCCGGCTCTCGTCCGGCCCCGGACTGTCCTGCTGGAGTTCCTTCAGCGCCGTCTCGTACTGGGTGACGTCCTCGTGCTTGTCCAGGTACAGCGCGCTGGTGAGCTGCTCCAGGTAGACGACGTCCGAGAGGTCGGACTCGGGGAAGCTGAGGAGCGTGAACGCGCCACTCTCGCCGGAGTGCCCGCCGAAGCCGAACGGCATGATCTGGAGCCGCACATTGGGGCGTTCGGACACCTCGATCAGGTGCTGGAGCTGGCCGCGCATCACCTCGCGGTCGCCGTACGGGCGGCGCAGGGCGGCCTCGTCGAGCACGATGTGGAACTCGGGGGCGCTCTCCGCGACCAGGTGCTTCTGCCGCTCCAGTCGCAGCGCCACCCGCCGTTCGACGTCCGCCTCGCCGGCGCCCTTCATGCCGCGCCGGACGACCGCGCGGGCGTACTCCTCGGTCTGGAGCAGGCCGTGCACGAACTGCACCTCGTAGGCCCGGATCAGCGAGGCGGCGCCCTCCAGACCCACGTAGGTGGGGAACCAGCTGGGCAGCACGTCGGAGTAACTGTGCCACCAGCCCGCGACGTTGGCCTCCTTGGCCAGGGAGAGCAGGGAGGCGCGCTCCTGCTCGTCCGTGATGCCGTACAGCGTCAGCAGGTCCTCGACGTCCCTGGTCTTGAAGCTCACCCGGCCCAGCTCCATCCGGCTGATCTTCGACTCCGAGGCGCGGATCGAGTAGCCCGCGGCCTCTCGAGTGATCCCCCGCGTCTCACGCAGTCGCCTGAGTTGTGATCCGAGCAGCATGCGCCGCACCACCGATCCGGGCTCTCCCGCGCTCACGTTCGCCAGCCTCCCCAACCGTCTTCAGGGGCCGCAGTCTGCCACTAAAACACTCCGAGCAGTACTCGTCCGGTTACGGAAACGGAATCGAGCCAAAGGAAACGTGCAGGACCAAGCACGCGGTGGGCAGGAACCGGCCGTTGGAGGAGATGAAGGGGAGGCGAAGATGACGGAAAAATTGACCAACAAGCGGTACGGGCAGGTCCATTTCGGTCACGTGCACGTGCATCTGCCCTTGCATCTGAGGTACGCATCCGAAACCATGGTCCCCGCACCACCGCGCCGCATCGCTACGACCGCGAACTCCCGGGAGTGCCTCGCATGGGGACGAATGGATCGACCATGCTCGAGCCGTTACGGCAGGGCCTTCCGCCACTCGACCCCGCAGCCGTGTCCAACGCCGCGTCCTGCGCCCTGCCACCCCGCTTCGAAGCGGTGCGCGAGGCCCGGAGGTTCACCCGCAGGACGCTCGACGGCTGGGACACGGGCGACCGCTTCGACGACGTCTGCCTGGTGGTCTCGGAACTCGTCACCAACGCCCTGCGGCACGCACTGCCCGCCGACACCCCGCGCCACGACGAGCGGCACGGTCCCGTCCGGCTGCACCTGATGCGCTGGACCGAGCGGCTGGTGTGCGCGGTGCGCGACCCCAGCCACGAGAGCCCGGTGGCCCGTGAGACGGACGATTTCTCGGCGGAGTCGGGCCGGGGCCTGTTCCTCGTCGACTCCTTCAGCGACAGCTGGGGCTGGCACCCGCTCGCCGGAACACTCAACGGCAAGGTGGTCTGGGCGCTGTTCCGCGTCTAGCGGCTGAGCGGCCGGCCGGCCGACGGGATCAGCTCGCGATCAGGTGGTCGAACTCGCCGTCCTTGACGCCCAGCAGCATGGCCTCGATCTCGGCACGCGTGTAGACGAGCGCGGGGCCGTCGGGGAAGCGGGAGTTGCGCACCGCCACCGCGCCGTCGGGCAGGCGGGCGAACTCCACGCACGAACCCTGCGAGTTGCTGCGTCGGCTCTTCTGCCAGGCCGCATTGTGCAACTGCGTGGCGGCCATGCCGTTGTACACGTCGTACACCTCGTGGTCCACAGGTCGCTCCCCGGTGTGCACTGGCTGATGTGGCCATTGATGCAGTGGTCAACTGATCCGGATCATAACCCTGTTCACGTGCAGATGCATGAGCAAATGCACGTGCACGCGCGGTGTTCCCGCGGTTACAGCTTTGACGACCGCTTTACCGAGCCCTGCCCACTACGACGCCGAGACCCGGAGAGTCGTTCCCGCATGTGCCCCCGAATTCGAAGAATATGCAACAACATGCGACAACACCGGGGCCCTCGTGACGAGCGGGCCCCGGTGTCGTCACCGGTGCGCGAGGTGCGGCGGGCGGGTCAGCGCGTGCCGTACGGCAGCAGCGCCATCTCGCGTGCGTTCTTGATCGCCCTGGCCAGCTGCCGCTGCTGCTGGGACGTCACGCGGGTGACGCGGCGGCTGCGGATCTTGCCTCGGTCGGAGATGAACTTCCGCAGCAACTCGGTGTCCTTGTAGTCGACGTACGTCACTCCGGCCTGATCCAGCGGGTTGGGGCGCTGCCGCGCGGGCGTGCGGTCGTTCTTGCGGGGGCCGGGCATGGGGTCAGACCTCCAGGAGGGTGTCGAAGGCGGGCGCCAGCCGGTCCCAGGCGGCCTGCCCCGCGGCGTACTCGGCGTCGGTCAGCAGGCAGGACTCCAGGAGCCGTTCCAGGCCGTCGCGGTCGAGGCCGGGGGACGTGAAGACCAGGTGCTGGCAGCGGTCGCCGTGCTCGGGGTGCCAGTCCAGTGCGGCGGCGGCGCGGCGCACGGGAGGCACCAGTTCCCAGGCGGCGTCGGGGAGCGAGGCGAGCCACGGTCCCGCGCTCTCCACGCACAGGGCACCGCCCGCGGCGTCCCAGTGCAGCAGCGTGTCCCCCTTGCCGGCGAGCCAGAACCGCCCCCGGCTGCGGGCCGCGGCACAGGTCAGGTCCTCCAGCGCGGCATACAGCCGCTCCGGGTGGAAGGGGCGGCGGCGGTGCCAGACCAGGGTGGCGACACCGTGTGCGTCGGCCTCCGCGGGCAGCAGGGCGCAGGCCGGGTGCTGGGCCGCGGCCGCGGCCTCCACGTCGAACCCGGCGAGGGCGGCCCGCGCCAGTTCCGGGGTCGCGGACGGTGCGCCCGCCGGGTTCCCGCGGCCGATCGGGACCCGGCGGGCCGTCGGGTGCAGCTGGGCCAGCAGCTCGCGGTCCTCGTCGTCGGGCTCCGGAGAGCCGGGCAGGGACTCGGCGAGCGCGAGGACGGAGGCGTACTCCAGCTGCCGCGCGAAGGTGTCGGCGACGGTGCGCCGGTCGGTGGCCGCCGCCGCGAGGCCGCCCTCGGCGAGGTCGTCGCCGTTGCCGAGGTACGGCAGCACCAGGGCGGGGTCGACGGCGGTGATCACGCCGGCGACGGTGAAGCCGCCGGCCGTGACCACCTCCGCCATCGCCTTGGGCTCGACGGAGTCCCACAACTCGACGACCGCCAGCGGGGTGCCGCCCGCCTGGGCGAGCCGGACCAGCTCGGGGACGAGGTCCTCGCGCAGCGCGCAGCACGCGCAGTCGTTGACCAGGGGCGCCTCGCCCGCGGCGAGGATGCCGGTGGCGTCCCGCACGGTCCGTACGACCGTGCCGGCGGTGGCCGTCGCCAGGTCGTGGTGGAGGACGACGCTGCCGGGCACGTCGGCGAGCAGCCGGGCCACGGCCGCCCGGCGCGCGTCGGCGTGCAGCCCGCCGACGATCACCACCGGCGGTTCGGGAAAGCGGCCCGGCCCGCTCATGCCCCGTCCTGCTTGCCGTACCGGCGCTCGAAGCGCTCCACGCGTCCGGCGGTGTCCAGGACGCGGGCGGTGCCGGTGTAGAAGGGGTGGCTGACGTGGGAGATCTCGACGTCGACGACCGGGTAGGTGTGGCCGTCCTCCCACTCGACCGTGCGCTCGCCGGTCATGGTCGAGCGGGTGAGGAAGGCGTAGTCCGCGGCCCGGTCGCGGAAGACGACGGGGCGGTACTCGGGGTGGATTCCCTTGCGCACGGCGTCTCAGCGCTCCTCTCGGAAGTCGACGTGGCGGCCGGCCATCGGGTCGTACTTGCGCAGGGTCAGCCGGTCCGGGTCGTTGCGGCGGTTCTTGCGGGTGACGTAGGTGTAGCCGGTCCCGGCGGTGGACCGGAGCTTGATGACCGGGCGGAGTTCGTTGCGTGCCATGCTGCTATCTTACTGAAAATGAATTCCATTAACAGCTAGGGCCCGTCCGGTCCGGAGGAGAGGTACGTCACCGTGTCCGCCCACTGCATGCTGACCGGGGCCCGGCCCGGTTTCGGCAACCGCGTCTCGCACTCCCACCGGCGCACCTCGCGCCGCTTCGACCCCAACATCCAGACCAGGCGCGACTGGCTGCCGAGCGAGAACCGGCACGTGCGGCTGCGGCTGAGCACGAAGGGGATCAGGACGGTCGACTCGATCGGCGTCGAGGCGGCCGTGGCGCGCATCCGTGCCCGGGGAGTGAGGATCTGATGGCGAAGAAGAGCAAGATCGCGAAGAACGAGCAGCGGCGGGCGACCGTCGAGCGCTACGCGGCGCGCCGGGCCGAACTGAAGGAGATCGTCCGCCGGCCCTCGTCGACGGAGGCCGAACGGCTCGCCGCCCAGCGGGAACTGCGACGGCAGCCGCGCGACGCGAGCCCCACGCGGGTGCGCAACCGCGATCAGGTCGACGGGCGCCCGCGCGGGTACTTCCGGGTCTTCGGACTCTCCCGGGTGAAACTGCGCGAGCAGGCGCATGCCGGGCATCTTCCCGGGGTGCGCAAGTCCTCCTGGTAGCTTGCGGCTGTTCGGGGCCGCACGGCCGTCCGGCTACAGCTTGGAGCTTCCGGTGACGTGGGTGACTGCGGAGAACACGGCGAGCACGGAGAACACGGCGCTCGCGGCGCGGGGAACGGGTCCGTCGACCGCGGCGAGCGCGGCGGACGCGGCGAGCGCGGCGGACGCGGCGAGCGCGGCGGACGCGGCGAGCGCGGCGGACGCGGCGGATGGGGCGGATGGGGCGGCCGTGGCGCGTACGGACGTCCCGCCCGGCGGGGTCCCGCGCCGCCGGGCGCGCCGGTCCGTGCGGGCCGTGGCGCTCGGTCTCGGGCTGGCGGGCGCGCTGGCCCTGACCGCGTGCACCGACGACGGGGGCTCCGACGGCGGCTCGGGCGGCGGCGACAACCCGTCGGCGGCCCCCAGCGCGTCGGCGAGCGCGGAGGCGGGCGGCGACGCAGGCGGATCGCCGTCCGCCGGTGCCGCCGGCGAGCTGGAGGGCAGCTGGCTGGCGACCACCGACGGCCAGGCCGTCGCCCTGATGGTGACCGGCGACAAGGCGGCCCTGTTCGCCACCGGCGGGACCGTGTGCAGCGGCACGACGGCGGAGACCTCCGGCACCCGGACGATCCACCTGAAGTGCACCGACGGCAGCGACGACCGGACCACCGGCAAGGTCGGGGCGGTCGACGCCGAGTCGCTCACGGTGGCCTGGGAGGGCGACCTCGGCGAGGAGACGTACACCAGGTCGGAGGGCGGCTCCCTGCCACCTGGCCTGCCGACCACGGGCATCGGTTCCTGAGCGGGGCCGGACGGTCGGGGCCGGCTGAGCCTCAGCTCCGTTTCAGTGGGCTGTGGTGGCCCACGCGGGCCTCGTCGGCGGCTCGGGTGCCCTCCGTCCAGCCGGCCGTGTCCGCGGCGCCGCGCAGACGGGTGGTGGTCGTCTCCGGGAACATGCGCTCCGTGCGGTCGCTGACCGCGACCTCGCGGGAGGCGAGTACCGGCAGCAGGTCCGCGTCCGCCGCCGCGTCCGTGGCCGCGTCCGCCGCGGCCCGCAGCCTGGTGCCCGCGCGGTGGGCGTAGGCGGCGAGGAACGACTGCCGGAAGGTCTTGGTGCGCTTGCGCCCGCCGGCCCGCTGTCCGGCCTCCGCCTTCGTCATCGCGGCCTCGGCCTGCACCAGCAGGGAGGTGTAGAGGAGCTCCACCGCCTCCAGGTCGGCCTCGAAACCGACGACGGTGGAGAAGCCGAAGGGCTCGTTCCACACCGCCCGGCAGTGGTTGGCGCCGGCCACCGCGTCCAGCAGCACCGCCTTGGCCTGCTCGTACGGCGGCTCCACTCCGATGCGGCGAGCGCCCGGTGTGTCGGGCGAAGGCGCGTGCGCGGCCAGCAGCGCCTCGTCGACGCTGTGCCGCGCCATCAGCTCCTGCGCCTTCGCGCTCAGCGCCTCCGCCTCTTCGGGATACCCCGTCGCCTCCGCCTTGGCGAGCAGCGCGCGGATGCGGGCGAGGGCACGGGACTCCGGCCGTGCCTCCCGGCCCCGACGCGGCGCCTCCCCCGCCTCCAGGGGCTCGAGGCCGGGCAGCCGCACCAGCAGGCGGTACAGCTCCAGTACCGCGGTGGCGTGCGAGAAGCGGTCGGTGCGGGAGGGCGCCGTCCCGCCCGCGTCCGGTACGTCGTCGAGCTGCGCGGCCCAGCGGGGACCGCGCGCACGGTCGTGCGGCGCCCGGGCGCGGATCAGCGCGGCCACCACCCGTACGTGCACGTCGTCCAGTTCGCGTCGCACAATCCGTACGAGGTCGGCGGGCTCCCAGCCGCGCCGCCAGGCCGCGGCCACGAACTCGTCGCCGCGCCGGGCCAGTTCCGCGTCCGCCGCCGGATCGGCCGCGAGCAGCGAGGCGGCGGTGTCGAGGGCGTCGTCGGCGGTGTCGTACAGGGCGGTCTGGAAGGCACGGTCGACGGTGCTGGGCGTACTCACCCGGCGATGGTGCCACGGCCTGCCAGGACGCTGTCCACGCAGCGACTGTCAACCCGTGGTTGACAGTCGCCAGGGCGCAACCTACGGTTGACACATGACGACGAACCCGAGCATCACGTCATCCGTACGTCTCGACGAACTCATCACCGCGATCAAGAAGGTGCATCCGGAGCCCCTGGCGCAGCTCCAGGACGCCGTCATCGCCGGCGAGCACCTGGGAGAGGTGGCCGACCACCTCATCGGCCACTTCGTTGACCAGGCCCGGCGTTCGGGCGCGTCCTGGACGGACATCGGCAAGAGCATGGGCGTCACCCGGCAGGCGGCGCAGAAGCGCTTCGTCCCCAAGGAGTCGGCCGACCTCGACGCGAGCCAGGGCTTCAGCCGCTACACGGACCGCGCGCGCAGCGCCGTCATGGCCGCCCACAACGCGGCCAAGGCCGTCGGCAACGCCGAGGGCCTGCCCGAACACCTCGTCCTCGGCCTGATCACCGAGCGCGAGAGCCTCTCCGCCAAGGCGATCGCCGCGCAGGGCGTGACCCTGGACGCGATCCGCGCGGCGGCGACCGCCGCGCTCCCGCCCGCCGCCGCCGAGGTCCCGGAACTGGTGCCCTACGGCCCCGCTGCCAAGAAGGTCCTCGAACTCACCTTCCGCGAGGCCCTGCGCCTGGGTCACAACTACATCGGCACGGAACACATCCTGCTCGCCCTGCTGGAGCACGAGCACGGCGAAGGTGTGCTCAGTGGACTCGGTCTCGGCAAGGAGGCCACCGAGCGCTACGTCGTCGACGCGCTGGCGGAGTACATCCGGATCACCGGGGGGAAGACCGAGGAGGAGACGGGGCAGACCGGGGCGGCCGGGTCCGCGGCGGCGGAGGGATGAGACGTGGTGAGGGCGTGCTGAAGGCGTCCTGAGTGGGTGCCGCGGGCCGTCCGTCGCGAGGTGACTGTCATACCCGCCTGCGACACTCGCGACATGGCCGAGAGGTGGGCGCTCGCGGTGGCCGAGGACGGTGGCGTGGAGGTCGCCGCCCTCGGCCCCGACGGGCTGCCCGCCGGACCGGTGCGCCGGGAACCCGGCCCCGCCGAGGCCGTGCGGGCCAGACCGGAGGTGACGCGCTGGGTGTGGCGGTCCACCGCCGAGATCGCGCCGCGCCTGCTCGCCGCAGGGGTGCGAGTGGAGCGGTGCTACGACGTGGAGGCCGCCGAGACCCTCCTGCTCGGCCACGAGGGGCGGTACGGGGAGCCGCGCTCGGCCGCGGCCGCCCTGGCCCGGCTGCACGGCGGCCCCGTACCGCCCGACCCGCCGCAGCGCTCCGCCGAGCCGGGCGCGCAGTCCCCGCTGTTCGAACCGCAGGCCGTCCGCCTCCCCCTGTCCGACCTGCTCGCCGTCTACGCCGGGCAGCAGCGCCGCCACGACCGCTCGGCGCACCCCGACCGGCTGCGGCTGCTGACCGCCGCCGAGTCCGCGGGGATGCTGGTGGCCGCCGAGATGAACCGCGCGGGGCTGCCCTGGCGGGCCGACGTGCACCGCCAGGTCCTGCACGACCTGCTGGGCGAGCGGTACGCGGGCGGGGGCGAGCCGCGCCGCCTGGCCGAGCTGGCCGAGGAGGTGTCGGCCGCGTTCGGCCGCCGGGTTCGGCCCGACCTGCCCGCGGACGTGGTCAAGGCCTTCGGGCAGGCGGGCGTGAAGGTCGCCTCCACCCGCCGCTGGGAGCTGGAGTCGCTGGACCACCCGGCCGTGAAGCCGCTGATCGAGTACAAGAGGCTGTACCGCATCTGGGTCGCCCACGGCTGGTCCTGGCTCCAGGACTGGGTGCGCGACGGCCGGTTCCGCCCCGAGTTCCTGGCCGGCGGCACCGTCACCGGACGCTGGGTCACCAACGGCGGGGGCGGGCTGCAGATCCCCAAGGTGATCCGGCGGGCCGTCGTCGCCGACCCGGGCTGGCGGCTGGTCGTCGCCGACGCCGACCAGATGGAGCCGCGCGTGCTGGCGGCGATCTCCCGCGACCCCGGCCTGATGGAGGTGGCCGGCCGCGAGACCGACCTCTACCAGTCCGTCTCCGACCGCGCCTTCTCCGGCGACCGAGCCCAGGCCAAGCTCGCCGTGCTCGGCGCGGTCTACGGCCAGACCTCCGGCGACGGCCTGAAGAACCTCGCCGCGCTCAGACGCCGCTTCCCCAGGGCCGTGGCCTACGTCGACGACGCGGCCCGCGCGGGCGAGGAGGGGCGGCTGGTGCGCACCTGGCTGGGCCGCACCTGCCCGCCCGCGGCCGGCGCTGCCGACGGCACGGAGGAGGCGGGGCTGCCGCAGGACGACCCCTCCGGCGCTGCCGACTCCGCCGGCTCCGGGGACCGCCCGCAGGAGTGGTTGCCGGGCTACGCGTCCTCCAACGCCCGCGCGCGGGGCCGCTTCGCCCGCAACTTCGTCGTCCAGGGCAGCGCCGCCGACTGGGCCCTGCTGCTGCTCGCCGCACTGCGCCGGACCTGCGCGGACATGGCGGCCGAGCTGGTCTTCTTCCAGCACGACGAGGTGATCGTGCACTGTCCCGAGGAGGAGGCCGACACCGTCGTCGCGGCGATCCGGGACGCGGCGGAGCTGGCGGGACGGCTGACGTTCGGGCCGACGCCGGTGCGGTTCCCGTTCACGACGGCGGTGGTGGAGTGCTACGCGGACGCGAAGTGAGCGGGTGGCAGGGGCAAGCGAAGCGAGCGGGCGGCAGGCGGACGGAAACCAGCGGGTGGCAGGCGGACGCGCAGTGGCCTACGGCTCGTCGAGGAGCCCCGCGTCGTGGGCGAGGACGGCGGCCTGGACGCGGTTGGCGCAGCCGGTGCGGGTGAGGATGCGGCTGATGTGCGCCTTGACCGTACCGGCGCTCAGATACAGCCGGTCGGCGATCTCCCCGTTGGACAGTCCGGTGGCGAGCAGGCGCAGCACGTCCCGTTCGGCCGGGGACAGTTCGTCGATCCGGCGCAGCGCGGCCTCGGTGTCCCGGCCGGACCGCACATGCCGTTCCAGCAGCTGCCGGGTGATCCGGGGGGCCAGCACCGGTTCGCCCTTGGCGGCGAGTTGGACGGCGCGGATCAGGTCGGCGGGGCCGGTGTCCTTGAGGAGGAAGCCGCTCGCCCCGGCCCGCAGGGCCCGCGTCACGTGCGCGTCCTGCCCGAAGGCCGTCAGCATCACGACACAGGTGCGGGGCGAGAGACGGGAGATGTCCTCGGCCGCGGCGATACCGTCCCGGACCGGCATCTGGACGTCGACCAGGGCGACGTCGACGTCCTGGTCGCGACAGACCGCGGCGGCTTCCCTGCCGTCGCCCGCCTCGGCGACCACCTCGATGTCGTCGGCGTTCTCCAGGATGAGCCGGATTCCGGCGCGCATCAGCGCCTCGTCGTCGGCGACCAGGACTCGGATCATCGGCTCATCCTAGGACTGCCGGTCATCGGCTCGTCTTCAGCTCATCCCAGGGCCGCCAGCACCAGCAGGACGACGAGGAAGCCCGCCGTGGGCAGCACCACGACCAGCGCCGCGCAGCCCGAGCCGAGGACGCGCGGCCAGGTCAGGATCTCGTCCGGCAGCGGAGCACGGGCTCCCTCCGGACCGGGACGACGGACGGGCGGGTGAGGAGAAGAGGGGCGACCGGGGGACGAGTGACCGGCAGCCGACTGCCCGGCGGCCGATGTCCCGGGCAGCCGGGCGGCGACGCGGAAGCCGCCGTTCACCAGGGCGCCCGCCTCGAACGTGCCGCCGAGCAGCCCGACCCGCTCCGCACACCCGGCCAGTCCGCTGTGACTGCCCCCGCGGGAGGGCCCGGCCACGGGCGGCGGGGCGTTGGTGACGGACACCTCGATCTCCCCGCCGACGCTCCCCACCCGCACCCAGGTGGGCGCCCCGGACGCGTGTTTCAGCACGTTGGTGAGTCCTTCGCGGACCACCCGGTGAATGGCGTTCCGCGTCCGCGGCCCCGGCTCCGCCCCGTCGGGGACGGACCAGTCCAGCTCGACGGCGCTGCCGGTCCGCCGCGACTCGTCCACCAGCGCGGCGATGTCCTCCCGCGTCCCCCGCCCGCTCCCGGACCCGCCGTTCCCGGACCGGTCGTCCTCCGGGCCGGCCAGGTCGGCGTGGCGCAGGACGCCCAGGATCTCCCGCAGTTCCTCCATCGCCGTACCGGCGGTCGTACGCAGCAGCTCGGTCTGTCCGGCGAGGGCCGGCGCCTGCCGTGCCGCCGCCAGTTCGAGAGCTCCCGCGTGCACGGATATCAGGCTCAGCCGGTGGCCCAGGAGGTCGTGCATCTCGCCCGCGATCCGGTTCCGTTCCTCCGTCCGGGCCGCCTCGGCGGTCAGGGCGCGGGCCCGCTCCAGGTAGGCGTTGCGTTCGCGCAACAGGCTGACGAGCGGCCGACGTTGGCCGAGCAGCGTCCCGGCCAGGGCGGGAAGCACCAGGAGCAGCACCAAGGAGACCGCGTTGCCCACCACCTGGAACGCGAGGCGCTCGGTCCGGAACGGGGCGGTGACGACGGTCAGCACACCGACCACGGCCGACGCCGCCCCGACGACCTGCCACGCACGCCGGGTCGGCGCGATGCGCCGCGTCGCGGACATCACGACGAGCGGCGCCACCGCCAGCGTCCACACGTTGACCCCCACGACCAGCACGGAGGCCCCCAGCACGGCGGCGACCGGCCGGCCACGGCGCACGGCAACGAGCAGCACCGCCCACACGGCCTCCAGCACGGCGAGCCCCGGCCGCGCGGGCACCACCAGCAACAGCGGCACCAGCCCGAAGGCGGCCGTGAGGAGACAGAGCAGCCCCTCGGCGACGACCGTGCGACGCCCGGCACCACGCACCGCGGCCCACCCTGCGACCGCCTCCCGCCGCACCCGGTGCGGCACACCGGCCGCCGCGCGCCGCACCCGCCCGGACGGCCGAGGCGCGCCCGTGCCGCCGTACTCCTGACCACCGCTACGCACCCGCACCCCCGGAACGCTATCCGCCCGGCCGCCCCCGCCCTCACGCACCCGGCAGGCCGTCCAGCTCGCCCCGCAACATGGCCACGTCGACCTGCTCGGCGGCCAGCAGCTCCGCCACGCCGGCGTCGTCGAGCAGCGCGGCCACCAGATGGACGGTGCCGACGGTGGGCGACTCCCGCTCGGCGGCCCGCAGCCGGGCGACCGCGAGGGCACGTTCGGCAGCGCCGGACAGCCTGGCCCGCTCCCCCTCGGCCCGGTCGGCACCACCGTCGGCCGACACGGCCGACTCCGGAGCGACGGCCGAGGCGACGAGAGGGCCCTGCCGTACCCCGTGGCGGCGCAGGACGGCGGCCGCGGCATTGGCGTCGGCCAGCCCTTCCGGAAGCGCACGCCCCGCCACGGCCAACGCCCGGTCCAGGGCCAGCACCCCCAGCAGCAGATCCACCGGTTCCGCCACGTCCCGCCCGCACCGCACCGCCTGACGCGTGGCCTCGACGTTCACGGCGAACAGGACCGGCGAACCGTTCAGCCCGGACTGCGCGGTCCACGAAGTGAAGGCACGCGTCAGCGGGTTGCCACTCCTGCCCAGCGTCCCCGCCCGGCGCAGCAACAGCACACCGTACGACTCCGGCCGCTCGCTCTCCTCGGCGGCCCCCGCGGCCTCGGCGTCCAGCCGGTCCAGCCGGGTCACCGCCTCGGCCGTGTCCAGCCGCCGAAGCAGCAGCGCCTCCCTCGCCCTGCTGTCCGGCAGTTCGAGCAGCGCCCTGGCCACATGCCGGCAGCGCACGGAGACCGTGCCCTCGGCACGCGCGGACGCCGACGCGTGCAGCAGACAGCTCCGCAGCGCCCCGCTCATCGCGGGCGGCCCGGCCGGGACCGCCTCCCGCGTCCCCTGCCCGAACCGCCACCACGCCTCACGCCAGGCGGCCTCGACCTCGACCTCGTCGGCCTGCGCACCCGGCCCACCGCTCGCCTCGTCCTCGCTGACCCAGCCCAGGCCCGCCCGAGCCCGGATGAAGCCACTGAGCCCACCGGACCTCCGCATCCCCGGAGCGATCGCCGCACCCGCCTCCGAGTCACCCATCACCAGCTCCCCCAGCAGGGTGTCCGTCCCCGCGAACGCCGGCTCGCTCCGCACCGCCCGGCGCACCGTCGAGACGAGCACCTCCATGACGTCCGGCTCGAACTCCACGGTCATCCCGAGCCCGGCCAGGTCTGCCGTCGTCCCTCGCTGCCCCATCGAACATCTCCTCACTGCGGCGGTCTGGACTACCCGGACGACGCTAGGCACCCCCGCCCCGCCCCCGCGCCTGCCGACCGGCCAGACTCCCGGTCCGATCGGCCCACGGAGCGGAACCGCAAGCACGAAGGAGGGCCACGAGCGAAGAGGAGAACGCAGAAAACCCGCAGGCCGGATGTCCGACCTACGGGTCTCAAAAGTGGAGCCGCCTTCGGGATTCGAACCCGAGACCTACGCATTACGAGTGCGTTGCTCTGGCCATCTGAGCTAAGGCGGCGCGCTGTGCACCCATGGTGCGATCAGCAACGTCGGTAAGTCTACACAGTTTCCCGGGGTGCTCCGAACCCGCCCCGGAGGCGTGGGCGCCGGGGCGGGCGGGGCGCCGGGCGGGGGCTACGAGCAGCGCTTGCCGTCCTCCGGGGCGGTGCCGCGCAGCAGGTAGGTGTTGATCGCCGAGTCGATGCAGGTGCTGCCGCGGCCGTAGGCGGTGTGGCCGTCGCCCTCGTAGGTGAGGAGGTGGCCGGAGGAGAGCTGGCCGGACAGGGCCTCGGCCCAGCGGTACGGGGTGGCCGGGTCGCGGGTGGTGCCGACCACGACGATCGGGGTGGCGCCGGCCGCCTCGATGCGGTGCGGCTCCCCCGTGGGCCTCACCGGCCAGTACGCGCAGTTCAGGGAGGACCAGGCGAGGCCCTCGCCGAAGACCGGGGACGCCTTCTCGAACTCGGGGAGGGCGTCGCGCACCTCGTCCGGGGAGGAGAAGGCGGCGGGGAGGTCGAGGCAGTTCACGGCGGCGTTGGCGAACATGAGGTTGCTGTAGCCGCCGTCGGCCTCGCGCTCGTAGTAGCTGTCGGACAGGACCAGCAGGCCGGCGCCGTCCTTCTCCTTCATCGCCGAGGTCAGCGCCTCGCGCAGCTGCTGCCAGGCGCCCTCGTCGTACATCGCCGCGATCACGCCCGTGGTGGCGAGGGACTCGGTGAGCTTGCGGCCGTCGGCGTCTCCTGCGGAGAGGGGTTTCGCGTCCAGGTCGTCGAAGAAGGACTTGAGGTTCTTGCCGACCTGGCCGGGGGTGGTTCCCTTGTCGCCGAGGGGGCAGTCCGGCTGCCGTACGCAGTCCTTCGCGAAGGACTGGAACGCCGTCTCGAAGCCCTCCGTCTGCTCCAGGTTCAGGCGGCGGGCGGGCAGGGAGGGGTCCATCGCGCCGTCCAGGACCAGGCGGCCCGCCCGGTCCGGGAACAGGCCGGCATAGGTCGCGCCCAGGAACGTGCCGTACGACGCTCCGACGTAGTTCAGCTTCTCGTCGCCGAGCACCGCGCGCAGTACGTCCATGTCGCGCGCCGCCTCGACCGTCGAGACGTGGCGCAGCAGCTTCGGCGCGTCGGCTCCGCAGCCCTCGGCGAACTCCTTGTAGGCATCGACCAGCTTGTTCGCCTCGCCCGTGTCGTCCGGCGTGACGTCGGTCTGCGTGTACGCGTCCATCTCACGGCCGTCGAGGCACTCGACGGGCTCGCTGCGGGCCACACCCCGCGGGTCGACGGCCACCATGTCGTACTGGGCGCGGACCTTCGCCGGGTAGCCGATGCCCGCGTACTGCTGGAGGTAGCCGATCGCCGAGCCGCCCGGCCCGCCCGGGTTGACCAGCAGCGAACCGAGCCGCTTGCCCGGTCCCGTGGCCTTCTTGCGGGCCACCGCGAGCCGGACGTCGCCCTCGGCGGGCTTGGCGTAGTCGAGCGGGGCCTTCATGGTGGCGCACTGGAAGCCGGGGACACCGCAGTCGCGCCAGCCGACCTTCTGCTCGTAGTACGGCGACAGCTCGGAGGGCGTGGTCTTCGGCAGGGGGGTCAGGGTCGCCGTCGCCGCCTGCGTCGAGCCGACCGCCTCCGCCGCGGGGGATCCGGCGGACGTCGACGCGCCCCCGGCCGAGCAGGCGGTGGCGAGCAGCGCGGCGGTGAGCAGCGCCGCTCGGAAACGGGTGCTGCCGGTGCGGGTCCTGCGGTGAGTGCGCCTAGTGTGCATTCAGCGAGCGTAACTCTCCGCGACGGCACCATTGCGCTGCGTGGTTCACGTGCCCCGTACGTGTTACGGCGTCAACCGGGCGCGGCGCGGCAACCGACCGGGACGGACTCGGGCGGGCCGCGCTCAGCCGGATCTGAGCGCCATGGTCATCGCCTCCACCGCCAGCAGCGGGGGCACGTTGCGGTCCAGGGCCTCCCCGCAGGCGGCAACCGCCTCGATGCGGCGCAGCGTGGACTCGGGCGTGCTGCCGCGGGCCAGCCGCTCCAGGGCGTCCTGCGCGTCGGCGTTGGCGATCGCCACGCGGGAGCCGAGCTGGAGCGCGAGGACGTCGCGGTAGAAGCCGGTCAGCTCGCTCAGGGCCAGGTCGAGGCTGTTGCGCTGGGTGCGCGCCTTGCGGCGTTTCTGGTCGGCCTCCAGGTCCTTGATCACGCCGGCCGTGCCGCGCGGGAGCCGGCCGCCCTGGGCCGCGCCCAGCGCCGCCTTCAGCTCCTCGGTCTCCTTGGCGTCCATCTCCTCGGCGAGCTGCTTGGCGTCCTCCGCCGCGGCGTCGACCAGCTCCTGGGCCGCCTTGAGGGCGCCGCCGACGTCCTCCACCCGCAGCGGCAGCTTCAGCACGGCGGCCCGGCGGTCCCGGGCGGCCTGGTCCGTGGCCAGGCGGCGGGCGCGGTCGATGTGGCCCTGGGTGGCGCGGGCCGCCGCGGCGGCGATGCCGGGTTCGACGCCCTCGCGCCGTACGAGCATGTCGGCGACGGCCTCGACCGACGGCGTGCGCAGGTTCAGGTGGCGGCAGCGGGAGCGGATGGTCGGCAGGACGTCCTCGACCGAGGGGGCGCACAGCAGCCAGACCGTCCGCGGCGCCGGTTCCTCCACGGCCTTCAGCACGGCGTTGGCCGACTTCTCGTTCAGCCGCTCGGCCTCTTCGACGAGGATGATCTGCCAGCGGCCGTTCGCGGGCGAGGTGAACGACTTGCGGACGGTGTCCCGCATGTCCTGGGCGCGGATCTCGGCGCCCATGGCGACCACGGTGCTGACGTCCGCGTGGGTGCCGACCAGCGCCGTGTGGCAGCCGTCGCAGAAGCCGCAGCCGGGGACGCCGCCGAGGGCACGGTCGGGGCTCACGCACTGCAGTGCGGCGGCGAAGGCCCGGGCCGTCTGTGCCACGCCGGAGCCGGGCGGGCCGGTGAACAGCCAGGCGTGCGTCATGCTCGTCGACTGCGGCAGCGGGCCCGCGGCCGCGGCGGCGGTGACGAAGGCGTCGGCATCCCGGGCAGCGGCGGCGAGCGGCTCGCACACCTTCTCCTGCCCGACGAGGTCGTCCCACACGGTCATGGGTCACGCCGTCCTTCCGTCACACCGAGCCGTCACCGAGCCGTCACACGGAGCCGTCACACCGAGTCGCCGCGCCGGTCCGCGCCGCGTCCTCCATTGTGCGGGTCGCCACTGACAACGCGGCGGGGCCGCCGGGGCACGCACGGCCACCCGCGGTCCCGGTGCTCAGCGCCGTCCCCTGCCCCGGCCCCGGCCACCGCGGCCGTCGTCGTCGGGGCCGCCCTCGGCCTCGTCGTGCGGCCCCAGCAGCTCGTCCGCCAGCGTCGGCAGATCGTCCAGCGGGGTCTCCTCGGCCCAGTCGGAGCGGCGCCTGCGGGGCGGCTCCTGGTCCGGGTCGATCTGGGGCAGCTCACGCGTGCGGTCCTGGGCGTCCTCGGCCGGGCCCTCCTCCCGGAAGTAGCCCGGCGGGACCCGGTCGGCGGGGTCGTCCCCGCGTACGGGAGGCAGGACGGCCGTCTCGTCGGCGGCTCCCGGCGGCGTCACGGGCGGCAGGACCGCCGTCTCCTCGGGGTCCCGCGGCTCCACCGCCGGGAGCACAGCCGTCTCGTCCGCCGCGCCGGACGGCACCGGCGGCTTGGGCAGCTCGGTCGTCACCTCGGACTCGGACTCGCCGGACGCCCGGCCGCCGTCCTGCGCATCGTCGGCCCGGCCGTCGTCGGGCGTGTCCCGGACCGGCCGCAGTACGGCCGTGTCCTCCACCGGGCCGCCGGAGGCGTTGGTCGGGGTCACGATCGGGGTCGGCACCGTCGCCGCGTCGGTGGGGGTCGAGGCGGCCGGCTTCGGGCGGGGCGCGTCCGCCGCCGCGGGGGCCGCCGACCTGGGACCGGCCGCGGCCGCTGCCGCCGCCTGCTCCGCCGCCCGGCGTGCCTCCTCGGCCCGCAGCAGGGCCTCCTCGGCCTTGCGCTGCTTCTCCAGGCGCCGGGCCTCGGCCTCGGCGCGCAGCCGCTCCTCCTCCTCGGCCTGCTTGCGGCGCCGCTCCTCCTCGGCCCGCAGCCGCGCTTCCTCCTCGGCGCGCGCCTTCTCCTCCGCGAGGAGCCGTGCCCGCTCCTCCTCGGCCTTGCGGCGGGCCTCCTCGGCCCGCCTCCTGGCCTCCTCGGCCTGCCGCTCGGCCTCGCGCCGCTGCGCCTCCTCCAGCTCGCGGCGCTTGCGCTCCTCCTCCTCGGCGCGCACCCGCGCCTCCTCCTCGAGGCGCTCGCGCTCCAGGCGCTCCTCCTCCGCCTTGCGGGCGGCCTCTTCCTCGGCCTTGCGGCGGGCTTCCTCCTCCGCCTTGCGACGCGCCTCCTCCTGGGCCTTGATCTCGGCCTCGGACAGCGGCAGCACCTGGTCGAGCCGGTGGCGTACGACGGTGGTAACGGCCTCCGGCTCCTGGCCGGCGTCCACGACCAGGTAGCGCCCGGGGTCGGCGGCGGCCAGGGTGAGGAAACCGGAGCGCACGCGCGCGTGGAACTCGGCGGGCTCCGACTCCAGCCGGTCCGGCGCCTCGGTGAACCGCTCGCGCGCGGCCTCCGGCGACACGTCCAGCAGGACGGTCAGGTGCGGTACGAGCCCGTTGGTGGCCCAGCGGTTGATGCGGGCGATCTCGGTCGGCGACAGGTCGCGTCCGGCGCCCTGGTAGGCGACCGAGGAGTCGATGTAGCGGTCGGAGATGACCACGGCGCCGCGCTCCAGGGCGGGCCGGACCACGGTGTCGACGTGCTCCGCGCGGTCGGCGGCGTACAGCAGCGCCTCCGCGCGGTGGGACAGTCCGGCGCTGGAGACGTCCAGCAGGATGGAGCGCAGGCGCTTGCCCACCGGGGTCGCCCCCGGCTCGCGCGTGAGCACGACCTCGTGCCCCTTGCCGCGGATCCACTCGGCGAGGGCCTCGGCCTGGGTGGACTTGCCGGCGCCGTCGCCGCCCTCCAGAGCGATGAAGAAACCGGTCCCGGCGGGCGTCGGCACCGGGTCGTCGCCGCCGAGCAGCGCGTCCCGCAGGTCGTGCCGCAGCGGCACGCCGGAGCGGTCGTCGACCTTGGCCAGCACCAGCGCGGCCAGCGGCAGCAGCAGGGCGCCGAGCAGCATCAGGACGAACGCGGCGCCGCCGTGGGCGAAGACGAACTTGCCGTTCTCCAGCCGGTGCGGTCCGATCGCCGCGGCCACGACCGGTCCGACGACCGCGCCGAGCGCCACGTAGACCCGGACGACCGCGTGCAGATGCTCGGTGGTCCGGGCCCGGCGGTGGTCCTCGGTCTCCTGGTCGAGCAGCGCGTGCCCGGTGTTCGCGGCCACGCCCGCGCCGACTCCGGCCAGCGCGAGGAGCAGCAGCACCGTGGTGTCGTCCGGGACGAGTCCGGCGGCCAGCAGGGTGACGCCGACGAAGGCGATGGCCAGGGCGAGCAGCCGCCGGCGGGACAGGGAGGGCAGCAGGGCGGGGGCGGTGCGGATGCCGACGACGACGCCGCCGGTCAGCGCGCCCACCGCCAGTCCGTACAGCACCGGGCCGCCGCCCAGGTCCTTGGCGTGCAGCACCGCCACGGCGACCGTGGCGGCCACCACCGCGGCGACCGCGGCGCAGGCGAACACCAGCAGCGGGAGCGCCCCGGTACGGCCCCGGTCGACGCCGCCGCCGCTCCTGGGACGGCGCAGGCCCTCCAGCGGCGACCGCGCGCGCGGGGTGCGCACTCCGGGCAGCTCCAGGAAGCTCAGCACGGACAGGGACGCGGCGAACAGTCCGGCCGCCACGTACGAGCCGAGCGCCGCCTGGTGCTCGGCGAACCAGTCGACGCCGGCGCCCAGCAGGTTGTTCAGGAGCCCGGCGACGACCAGCGCGGCGGCCGCGAGGGGGATCGCCACGAAGCTCGTGCGCAGCGACAGGCGGCGCAGGGCGCCCATGTGGTCCGGCAGCGGCCGTACCGTCGCGCCCTCCAGGGGCGGGGCGGGCAGCAGCGCGGGGGCGGCGCCCTCCCGGCACACCGTCCAGAAGCGCTCGGCGACGCCGGTGACGAAGGCGGTCACCAGGAGGACGGCGAGCGCGTCGTCGGGCGTCCAGTCGATCCACAGCGGCGCGACGATCAGCAGCGCGGCCCGCAGCCCGTCGGCGCCGACCATGGTCCAGCGCCGGTCGAGCGGGCCGTCCTGCGAGGTGAGTGAGGTCAGGGGCCCGAGCAGCACGGCCCCGAAGAGCAGCGTCGCCAGGATGCGGACGCCGAAAACGGTCGCCACTGCGAACGCCACGCCCCGGTAGCCCCCGCCGAACGAGCCCGCGCCGATCGCGGCCTGGACGGCGAGGAGGACCAGCACCAGCAGGGCGAGGATGTCGCCGACACCCCCCACGAGCTGTGCGCTCCACAAACGCCTCAGCTGCGGACGGCGCAGCAGGGCGCGGACGGCGCGCTCGCGGGAGTCCGCGACCAGTGCGTCGTCCGGGGCCGGGTGAGGGGCCGTTGGCTGCTCGGCTCGCGTCATGCGTTCAGCCTATCGGTCGCCGCCGACAGTCCGGTGTGCCCGGCCGAACGTACGCACGCCCCGACACCGAAATGATGCCGGGGCGTTCGTTTTGCGAAGAGCGTGCACGGCGCCGAAGGGGCGCCGCTCAGCGGTTCGGGCGTTTCTGAGCCGGACTCAGTCCTCCGACCCCTTCGACGCGGTCGCCTTCTTGGTGACGGTCTTCTTCGCCGTGCTCTTGGCCGCGGCCTTCTTGGCGGCCGTGGTCTTCGCGGCGGCCGTCTTCTTGGTCGCCGCCGCCTTCTTGGCGGGGGCCTTCTTGGCAGCCGTCTTCTTCACGGTCTTCTTCGCCGTCTTCTTGGCCGGAGCCTTGGCGCGCTTCTCGGCCAGCAGCTCGTAGCCCCGCTCGGGCGTGATCTCCTCGACACTGTCGCCGGAGCGCAGGGTCGCGTTGGTCTCGCCGTCGGTGACGTACGGGCCGAAGCGGCCGTCCTTGACGACGACGGGCTTCTCGCTGACCGGGTCGGTGCCCAGCTCCTTCAGCGGCGGCTTGGCCGCGGCCCGGCCACGCTGCTTGGGCTGGGCGTAGATCGCCAGCGCCTCCTCCAGCGTGATCTCGAAGAGCTGCTCCTCGGTCTGGAGGGACCGCGAGTCCGTGCCCTTCTTCAGGTACGGGCCGTAGCGGCCGTTCTGCGCGGTGATCTCCACGCCCTCCGCGTCGGTGCCGACGACCCGCGGCAGCGACATGAGCCTCAGGGCGTCGTCGAGGGTCACCGTGTCCAGGGACATCGACTTGAACAGCGAGGCGGTGCGCGGCTTCACGGCGTTCTTGCCGGTCTTCGGGGTGCCCTCGGGAAGCACCTCGGTGACGTACGGGCCGTAGCGGCCGTCCTTGGCGACGATGGCGTGGCCGGTGGCCGGGTCGGTGCCCAGCTCGAAGTCGCCGCTCGGCTTGGCGAGCAGCTCCTCCGCCAGCTCCACGGACAGCTCGTCGGGTGCCAGGTCCTCGGGGACGTCGGCGCGCTGGTGGTTCTCGGAGTCCTTCTCGCCGCGCTCCACGTAGGGGCCGTAGCGCCCGACGCGCAGCACGATGTCGTTGCCGACCGGGAAGGAGGACACCTCGCGGGCGTCGATCGCGCCGAGGTCGGTGACCAGTTCCTTGAGGCCGCCGAGGTGGTCCCCGTCGCCGTTGCCCGCGTCGGCCGCGCCGCCGCCTCCCGCGCCGCCGCCCTCGCCGAAGTAGAAGCGGCGCAGCCACGGCACCGCCTGGGCCTCGCCACGGGCGATGGCGTCGAGGTCGTCCTCCATCTTGGCGGTGAAGTCGTAGTCGACGAGCCGCCCGAAGTGCTTCTCCAGGAGGTTGACCACGGCGAAGGAGAGGAAGGACGGGACGAGTGCCGTGCCCTTCTTGAAGACGTAGCCGCGGTCCAGGATGGTGCCGATGATCGACGCGTACGTCGACGGCCGTCCGATCTCGCGCTCTTCCAGCTCCTTGACCAGCGACGCCTCGGTGTAGCGGGCCGGGGGCTTGGTGGCGTGGCCGTCGACCGTGATCTCCTCGGCCGTCAGCGCGTCGCCCTCGGCGACCTGCGGCAGCCGGCGCTCGCGGTCGTCCAGCTCCGCGTTCGGGTCGTCGGCGCCCTCGACGTAGGCCTTGAGGAAGCCGTGGAAGGTGATGGTCTTGCCGGAGGCGCTGAACTCGACGTCCCGGCCGTCGGAGGCCGCGCCGCCGATCTTCACGGTGACGCTGTTCCCGGTCGCGTCCTTCATCTGGGAGGCGACGGTCCGCTTCCAGATCAGCTCGTACAGCTTGAACTGGTCGCCGGTCAGTCCGGTCTCGGCGGGCGTGCGGAAGCGGTCGCCTGAGGGGCGGATCGCCTCGTGCGCCTCCTGCGCGTTCTTGACCTTGCCGGCGTACGTACGCGGCTGGGGCGGCAGGTAGTCGGCGCCGTACAGCTGCGTCACCTGGGCGCGGGCGGCGGTGATCGCCGTGTCGCTCAGGGTCGTGGAGTCCGTACGCATATAGGTGATGTAGCCGTTCTCGTACAGCTTCTGGGCGACCTGCATGGTCGACTTCGCGCCGAAGCCGAGCTTGCGCGAGGCCTCCTGCTGCAGCGTCGTCGTACGGAACGGGGCGTACGGCGAGCGGCGGTACGGCTTGGACTCGACGGAGCGGACGGCGAACCGGGTGTTCTCCAGCGCGGCGGCGAGCGCGCGGGCGTTCGCCTCGTCGAGGTGGAGGGTGTTCGCGCTCTTGATCTGTCCCAGGGAGTCGAAGTCGCGGCCCTGCGCGACACGCCGTCCGTCTACCGTCTGGAGACGGGCGACCAGCGACGACGGGTCGGAGGCGTCTCCCGCGCGGCCGGTGGCGAACGTCCCGGTGAGGTCCCAGTACTCGGCGGAGCGGAACGCCATGCGCTCGCGTTCCCGCTCGACGACGAGCCGGGTGGCGACGGACTGGACGCGGCCGGCCGACAGGCGCGGCATGACCTTCTTCCACAGGACCGGCGAGACCTCGTAGCCGTAGAGGCGGTCGAGGATGCGCCGGGTCTCCTGGGCGTCGACGAGCTTCTGGTTCAGCTCGCGCGGGTTGGCGACGGCGGCGCGGATCGCGTCCTTGGTGATCTCGTGGAAGACCATCCGCTTGACCGGGATCTTCGGCTTGAGGACTTCCTGGAGGTGCCAGGCGATGGCCTCGCCCTCGCGGTCCTCATCGGTGGCGAGGAAGAGTTCGTCGGAGTCCTTCAGCAGGTCCTTGAGCTTCTTGACCTGGGACTTCTTGTCGGCGTTGACCACATAGATGGGCTGGAAGTCGTGTTCGACGTCCACCCCGAGGCGGCGGACCTCGCCGGTGTACTTCTCCGGTACCTCCGCCGCGCCGCTGGGAAGGTCGCGAATGTGCCCGACGCTCGCCTCGACGACGTAGCCAGGGCCGAGATAGCCCTTGATCGTCTTCGCCTTGGCAGGCGACTCGACGATGACGAGTCGTCGGCCGCCCTTCGCGGTCTCGCTGGTCGGGGACAACTTCGCTCTTCTCTCCGGTCGACGCTGGGGCCTGACCCAGGCAGTGCTCCCGGGGTCGGGTCGTTCTGTGTTTCGATCGTGACGCTGCGGAGTGTGACGGTACCTCCCGCCCCCGTGTCAAACGGGAAAAGCCCGCAACGGCCACTCGAACGGTAACCCGACGAACCCTGTTCCTGCCGCCCGGAGTGCCCACCTGCCCCGACGCGCGTATCCGGAGCGCGATCCCCCGATTACCCGGGCCGCGCTCCGCCCGGGGTCCGGAACCGGCCGCTCACACCTGGGTGAGGCACCAGGCCCCGAGGCCCAGCGCGACCACGGCGGCGACGGTCGCGACGGTCGCCGATGCGACCGGGCTCACACCGTGCGCGACGGGCCGGCCGTGCCGCACCCGCGTCGTGGTCCACACCAGCAGACCGGCCCCGAACAGGGCGAACACCAATCCCGCGAAGATCGCCGGCCCGCTCTCCATGGTCCCCGTGCCTCTTTTCTCCAGCCCGCGCGTGTCCAGCCTCCGGGAGGCTGTCACGCGCGGACGGCGGGCAGGCGAACCCTGGGTGAACGGGGAGCCGACGGGCCCGCCCGGTGTCGTCGGGCAGGACCGGTTCCCCGTACGCCCGGCGGCGCGGGCGGCGTGACCCGCCGCGGAAAAAGAATTGGGTGCGCGCACCCACGCCCGGCGACCGGACCGCGCTACGCCGGTTCGAGGAAGCCCTGCTCCACCAGCAGCCGGATCTGCGCGGGCGTCCGGTCGCGCAGGGCCACCGGGTCCTCGCCGACCAGCTGGGCGATGGCGTCCAGGATGCGGCCCGCGCTCATGGTGCCGTCGCAGACCCCCGCGAAGCCGGCGCCGACCGTGTCGACCCGGGTGGCCCGGCGCATGCCGCGGTTCTGGCGCAGGACGACGTGCTCCGGGTCCTCGGCGCCGGGCAGCCCGACCTGCTCCTGGACGACCTCACCGGCCAGCGCGAAGTGCGCCGCCAGCAGGGCCGCGTCGTCGTGGGAGCGCAGGTAGTCGACGCGGTCGAAGTGGGCGCGCACGGTCTCACCGAGCGGCTGCTCGACCGGGTGCGGCCACTCCTCGGCGACGACCGAGGGCTCGGCGGCCCCGGTCCGGCGCAGCGTGATCCAGCCGAAGCCGACGGCCTTGACCTTGCGTGCCTCGAACTCGTCCAGCCACGCGTCGTACCGCGCCTCGTAGTCGGCCGGGTCGCCGCGGTGGTCGCCCGCGTCCCTGAGCCACAGCTCGGCGTACTGGGTGATGTCCTGCACCTCGCGCTGCACGATCCAGGCGTCGCAGCCGCGCGGCACCCAGGAGCGCAGCCGGTCCGTCCAGTCCTCCCCCTCCACGTGCTGCCAGTTGGCGAGGAAGTGCGCGAACCCGCCCTCGTTCAGGCGCTCCCCCGTCTGCTGAACGAGCGAGCGGCACAGATCGTCCCCGCCCATCCCGCCGTCGCGGTAGGTGAGTCGGGCACCGGGCGAGATCACGAACGGCGGGTTGGAGACGATGAGGTCGTACGTCTCGTCGTCGGCGACCGGTTCGTAGAGGGAGCCCTCGCGCAGGTCGGCGGCCGGGGCTCCGGACAGGGCGAGGGTGAGCGCGGTGATGTGCAGCGCGCGCGGGTTGACGTCGGTGGCGGTCACGCGCGTGGCGTGCGCGGCGGCGTGCAGCGCCTGGATGCCGGAGCCGGTACCGAGGTCGAGGGCGGCGGAGACGGGCGTACGGACGGTGAGGCCCGCCAGGGTCGTGGAGGCGCCGCCGACGCCGAGGACGACGCCCCGGGCGTGGCGGCCGATGCCACCGGCGCCGCCGACCGCGCAGCCGAGGTCGGAGACGATGAACCAGTCCTCGCCGTCGGCCCCGCCGTACGGCCGTACGTCCACGGTGGCCGCGACCTCGTCGTCGCCCGCGCGGTCGAGCCATCCGCTCTCCAGGCAGGCGTCGACGGGCAGGACGTCCGCCACGCGCGCGCGGGGGACGGGTTGCTGGAGAAGGAACAGCCGTACGAGCAGTTCCAGCGGCGTGTCGCCGCGGGTCGCCCGGAGCGCGGGCACGGTCTCGCTGCGCGACAGCGCCGCGTACGCGGGGGCGCCGAGCAGCTCCAGCAGTCCGTCGGCGGTGAAGGACGCCCCGAGCAGGGCGTCCCGCAGCCGGGCAGTGACGTCGGGGCGGTCGGTGGAGGGCAGGGGGGACAGGCTGGCGTTACTCACACCCCCATTGTGGCCCGGCGGTCACCAGCCCGCCCCGCGTCCGCGCGGGGACGCCGGCCCCGTCAGCCCTCGGCGGCCGACGGCGTCACCGAGGCCGACTTGCAGCTGGACTGCTTGGCCATCGCCTTGCCGACGTCGCCCTCCTCCAGGGTCTTCAGCGCGTTGCTGCCGCTCTTGCTGAGCTTGTTCAGCTCGGTGGCGATGTCCTTGAGGCCGTCGGCGAACTTGGCCTGGTCCTTGGTGTCGAGTTCCTCCACCTGCTTGCGCAGGGAGGCGTACGACGAGGAGAGGCCGTTCAGCTCGGTGACCGCGTCCTTCTGCTTCTTCTCGCCGTCGTCGACGTCCGGGGGCCCGGCCTTCTGGACGGTGGCGCCCATCGCCTTGTAGGCGTCGGACATGTCCTGGAACGCCTTCGCGTCGGTCTTCTGGACCTCGGCGGGGGTGCTGTTGTCCGAGGTCTCCTTCTGGATCGCCGCGTTGGCCGCCTCGATCTTCTTGGCCTGCGGCTGCACGCCCTCGCAGACGTCCTTGGCCCAGGAGTCCAGCTTCTCGTTGTCGTCGCTGCTGCTGCATCCCGTCAGCGCCAGTACCAGTACCGCACCGCCGGACAGTGCGGCCGCGAGCTTCTTGTTCACCGGATTGGTCCCTTCCATGGCTCTCGGCCCCGGAACATACACGCCGGATGGAGGACACCGACCGGACGAACATCCGTTATGACGGTATTGAAGCCATTTGCACCAAGAGAGAGAAGGCTCACGGTGACGGGTGCGCACAGGCGCGGAACGGGCGGACGACGCGTCAACACGCGCCGTCCGCCCCTCCTTTGAAGCGGGCCTCACAGGGGGCCGGACGGTGACCCCGGGGGTGTCGGCTACGAAACCACCGCCGGGTCGGCCGACTTGGGCTCCTCGTCCTCGTCGTCCTCGTCACCCATGGCGATCCCGCGCCGCTTGGACACGTAGACCGCCCCCGCGATGACGGCGAACGCGACGACGGCGATCAGCACCCGTACACCGATGCTCTTGTCGGCCCCGTACGAGAACTTGATGACCGCGGGGGCGATGATCAGCGCCACCAGGTTCATGACCTTCAGCAGCGGGTTGATCGCCGGCCCCGCGGTGTCCTTGAACGGGTCGCCGACCGTGTCGCCGATCACGGTGGCGGCGTGGGCCTCGCTGCCCTTGCCGCCGTGGTGACCGTCCTCGACGAGTTTCTTGGCGTTGTCCCAGGCACCACCGGAGTTGGCGAGGAACACCGCCATCAGCGTGCCGGCGCCGATCGCGCCCGCCAGGAACGCGCCGAGCGCACCCACGCCGAGCGTGAACCCGATGAAGACGGGCGCCAGCACGGCGAGCAGCCCGGGCGTGGCGAGTTCCCGCAGGGCGTCCCTGGTGCAGATGTCGACGACCTTGCCGTACTCGGGTTTCTCGCTGTAGTCCATGATTCCGGGCCGTTCCCGGAACTGCCGGCGCACCTCGAAGACCACCGCGCCCGCCGACCGCGACACCGCGTTGATCGCCAGTCCCGAGAAGAGGAAGACGACCGCCGCTCCGGCGATGAGCCCGACGAGGTTGTTGGGCTGCGAAATGTCCATCATCAGGCTCATCGGCGCGCCCTCGCCGCTGAGTTTCTCGCCCACGTCCGCCGCGCCGGTGGTGATGGCGTCGCGGTACGACCCGAACAGGGCCGCCGCCGCGAGGACGGCGGTGGCGATGGCGATGCCCTTGGTGATGGCCTTGGTGGTGTTGCCGACGGCGTCCAGGTCGGTGAGCACCTGGGCGCCGGCTCCCTCGACGTCGCCGGACATCTCGGCGATGCCCTGCGCGTTGTCGGAGACCGGCCCGAAGGTGTCCATGGCGACGATCACGCCGACCGTGGTGAGCAGGCCGGTGCCGGCCAGCGCCACCGCGAACAGCGCCAGCATGATCGACGCGCCGCCGAGCAGGAAGGCCCCGTAGACGCCGAGGCCGATCAGCAGGGCGGTGTAGACGGCGGATTCGAGGCCGAGCGAGATCCCGGCGAGGACGACGGTGGCGGGCCCGGTGAGCGAGGTCTTGCCGATGTCCTTGACGGGGCGCCTGGTGGTCTCGGTGAAGTAGCCGGTGAGCTGCTGGATCAGGGCGGCGAGCACGATGCCGATCGCGACCGCGACCAGCGCGAGGATCCGCGGGTCGCCGCTCTTGCCCGCGATCGCCGCGTCGGTGACACCGTCCAGGTCGGAATACTTTCCGGGCAGATAGACGTAGACGGCGACCGCCACCAGCACCAGCGAGATCACCGCGGAGATGAAGAATCCCCGGTTGATCGCGCTCATGCCGCTGCGGTCGGACCGCCGGGGGGCCACCGCGAAGATGCCGATCATGGCGGTGAGCACGCCGATCGCCGGCACCAGCAGCGGGAACGCCAGCCCGGAGTCGCCGAAGGCCACCTTGCCGAGGATCAGCGCGGCCACCAGGGTGACCGCGTACGACTCGAAGAGGTCGGCCGCCATGCCCGCGCAGTCGCCGACGTTGTCGCCCACGTTGTCGGCGATGGTCGCGGCATTGCGCGGATCGTCCTCCGGAATGCCCTGCTCGACCTTTCCGACCAGGTCGGCGCCGACGTCGGCGGCCTTGGTGAAGATGCCGCCGCCGACCCGCATGAACATCGCGATCAGCGCGGCACCGAGCCCGAAGCCCTCCAGGACCTTCGGCGCGTCGGCCGCGTACACCAGCACCACGCAGCAGGCGCCCAGCAGGCCGAGCCCCACCGTGAACATGCCGACGACGCCGCCCGTACGGAACGCGATCTTCGTCGCTTTGTGCGAGACGAGAGTGAGATCCTTTTCCGGTTCACCGGGGGCCGGTGTCGCTTCCCGCGCCGCCGCGGCGACGCGCACATTGCTGCGTACGGCGAGCCACATACCGATATAGCCGGTGGCCGCCGAGAACGCCGCGCCGATCAGAAAGAAGATCGAACGTCCGGCACGTTGATTCCAGTCGTCCGCGGGCAGCAGCATGAGCAGGAAGAACACGACGACGGCGAATACGCCGAGCGTGCGCAACTGCCGGGCCAGATAGGCGTTCGCGCCTTCCTGGACGGCCGCCGCGATCTTCTTCATGCTGTCGGTTCCCTCGCCCGCCGCGAGCACCTGGCGCACCAGGACTCCGGCGAGCACCAGCGCGGCCAAGGCGACGACCGCGATGACCGCGACCAGGGCGCGGTTCGTGTCGGTCAGCACGGCGGCTGCGAGGTGGGAGGGATCGCCCAACTGATGAGGAGAGGAAAGCTCCGCCATTCGTCCTCCTTGACGCTTGGGCTGAGCTCAAGATGTGGACGGGATTGTAGGTACCGGAACCTGATCAAAACAGTGCACGACAAATGGAATTGACCTGTCAACCGCAAGGGGCCGGGAAGTAGTAATGCCCCTTCGGCATTAATGTCGTGATCCGTTCGGCGATCTGCTCGTGAACTGCTTGGTGATCCGTTCATTGATCAATTCTTGTGCGATTGATCGTGAATGAATTCACTTGACGCCCGCACGAGCCCAATGTAGGTCCGCACATGACGAAGGACCCCACCAGGTGGGGCCCTTCGGGTGACACGGGGTGGTACGGCGGGAGTCAGACCGGCGGCAGCACCGCCGGCGCGGTCGGCCAGGTCATGCGGATCAGCCCGCCGCCCTCGCCGGCCGTGACCTCCACGTCGTCGACGAGTCCGCTGATGACCGCGAGGCCCATCTGGTCCTCCTCGGCCTCCAGCTCGTCGGCGGCGTCCCCCGAGGTCTTCATCCCGGGGACCGCGTGCGGCGCCTCGTCGCCGACCTCGATGGAGAACTGCTTCTCCTCCTCGATCAGCGCCACCTTGACCGGCGCCGTGATGCCGACGTGCTGATGCAGGCCCACGGCGCGGGTACAGGCCTCTCCGACGGCGAGCCGGACCTCGTCGAGGACGGCCTCGTCCACTCCGGCCCTGCGCGCCACCGCGGCCGCCACCAGACGGGCGGTGCGGACGTGCTCGGGCAGCGCGCTGAAGCGGAGTTCGACGGTGGCCATGCATCCCCCTCGGAACTACGGGCGTGCTTTCGAGGGTCCGGGCCGCCGACAGCCCGGACCCCCCTCGTTCTGCTTGCTGTCCCGGGCCCCCCTCAGAGGCCCGGGACCGGTCGTCAGTCGGTGGCCGCCACCGCTTCCTCGACCGAGGTGTGAATGGGGAACACCTTGGTGAGGCCGGTGATACGGAAGATCTTGAGAATGCGCTCCTGGTTGCAGACCAGCCGCAGCGAGCCCTCATGGGCACGCACCCGCTTCAGTCCACCCACCAGTACGCCGAGCCCTGTGGAGTCGAGGAAGTCCACGCCCTCCATGTCGACGACGAGGTGGAAACTCCCGTCGTTCACGAGCTCGACCAGCTGCTCACGCAGCTTGGGCGCGGTGTATACGTCAATTTCGCCACCGACCTCGACGACCGTACGATCGCCGACAGTACGGGTCGACAGGGACAGGTCCACGGATCCTCCAGCACCTTGCTATCGAGCGGTCGTCCCTCGGGACACCTCGGCTTGAAGCCCCCAGGACGGTTCGCCAGCCGCGATGGCATTCAATCACTTACCGGCAGGCGTGCACGACGCCTTGGTCCCATTGTCCGTCACGCCAGTGACAGACTCGGTGCCGATGGCCAAGAATCACCGACCCGATCGATCCCCGGCGGAGCCCGGCTCCCGGCCGGAACCGGGCATGCTCCTGGACCGGCTCGCCGCGGGACCGAGCCGGGCTGCGCGCATCACTCATACGGAGCACTTGCCCCCACGTGCGGGCCGTCATGCCGTCTGGCCGGACCGGATTCGACCGGAGGTGGTGGCCGCGGTGCGGGCCGCGGGCATCGAACGCCCCTGGGCCCACCAGGCACGTGTGGCCGAGCACGCCCTGGACGGCGACTCGGTGGTCGTCGCCACCGGCACCGCGTCGGGCAAGTCCCTGGCTTATCTGGTGCCGGTCCTGTCGGCCCTCGTGGACGGCGCCGAGGCGCCGAACGGGCGCGGCGCCACCACCCTGTACCTGGCCCCCACCAAGGCGCTGGCCGCCGACCAGTGCCGGTCGGTGAAGGAACTTTCACAACCTCTCGGCACT
Organism: Streptomyces sp. NPDC042336; assembly: GCF_055581985.1. Classification (NCBI taxonomy): domain Bacteria; kingdom Bacillati; phylum Actinomycetota; class Actinomycetes; order Kitasatosporales; family Streptomycetaceae; genus Streptomyces; species Streptomyces sp. NPDC042336. The sequence continues at coordinate 118,327 of NZ_JBVJEA010000021.1, forward strand.
TCCGTCCGGGCCGCGGTCTACGACGGCGACACCCCGTTCGAGGAACGCGAGTGGATCCGCCAGTACGGCACGTACGTCCTGACCAACCCGGACATGCTGCACCGCGGCATCCTGCCCTCCCACCCCCGCTGGTCGTCGTTCCTGAAGGCGCTGAAGTACGTCGTCATCGACGAGTGCCACACCTACCGGGGCGTCTTCGGCTCCCACGTCGCCCAGGTGGTGCGCAGACTGCGCAGACTGTGTGCCCGCTACGGCGCGTCGCCCGTGTTCCTGCTCGCCTCCGCCACCGCCGCCGAGCCCGCGGTGGCGGCCCGCCGGCTCACCGGGCTCCCGGTGACCGATGTCGCCGACGACGCCTCCCCGCGCGGTGAACTGGTGTTCGCCCTGTGGGAACCTCCGCTGACCGAACTGGAGGGCGAGAAGGGCGCACCGGTCCGCCGCACGGCCACCGCCGAGGCCGCCGACCTGCTCACCGACCTCACCGTGCAGGGCATGCGCTCGATCACCTTCGTACGGTCCCGGCGGGGCGCGGAGCTGATCTCCGTGATCGCCCAGGAACGCCTGGCCGAGGTCGACCGCTCCCTGGTCCGGCGCGTGGCGGCGTACCGCGGCGGCTACCTCCCCGAGGAGCGCCGCGCCCTGGAACGCGCCCTGCACTCCGGCGACCTCCTCGGCCTCGCGGCGACGAACGCCCTGGAACTCGGCCTCGACATCTCCGGCCTGGACGCCGTGGTGATCGCCGGGTACCCGGGCACACGGGCCTCGCTGTGGCAGCAGGCGGGCCGGGCGGGCCGGGCAGGGCAGGGGGCGCTGGCCGTGCTGGTCGCCCGTGACGACCCGCTGGACACCTTCCTCGTCCACCACCCGGAGGCCCTGTTCGACCAGCCGGTGGAGTCCACGGTCCTCGACCCCGACAACCCGTACGTCCTCGCCCCCCACCTGTGCGCGGCGGCGGCGGAACTCCCCCTGACGGAGGAGGACCTGAAGCTCTTCGGCCCCGCGTGCGAGGAGCTGCTGCCCCAGCTGGAGGCGGCGAAGCTGCTGCGCCGGCGTACCCGGGCCTGGCACTGGACACGCCGTGAGCGGGCCGCCGACCTGACGGACATCCGCGGCGAGGGCGGACGTCCGGTCCAGGTCGTCGAGGAGGGCACGGGACGGCTGCTGGGCACCGTGGACGCCGGTGCCGCCCACACGACCGTCCACGAGGGCGCCGTCCACCTCCACCAGGGGCGCACGTACCTCGTCCGCTCCCTCGACCTGGAGGACTCCGTCGCGCTGGTCGAGCAGGCCACGCCCGCCTACTCGACCGTGGCCCGCGACACGACGGCGATCTCCGTCCTGGAGACCGACATCGAGGTCCCCTGGGGCGACGGGCGCCTCTGCTACGGCTCCGTCGAGGTCACCAACCAAGTGGTCTCCTTCCTGCGCCGGCGCCTGATCACCGGCGAGGTCCTGGGCGAGACGAAGCTCGACCTCCCTCCCCGGACCCTGCGCACGCGCGCGGTGTGGTGGACGGTCACCGAGGACCAGCTGGACGCGGCCCGGATCAACCCGGAGATCCTCGGCGGGGCCCTGCACGCCGCCGAGCACGCCTCGATCGGCATGCTGCCCCTGTTCGCGACCTGCGACCGCTGGGACATCGGCGGCGTGTCGGTCCCCCTGCACCCGGACACCCTGCTGCCGACGGTCTTCGTGTACGACGGACACCCCGGTGGCGCGGGCTTCGCCGAGCGTGCCTTCCACACCGCCCGCGACTGGCTGACGGCCACCCGGGAGGCCATCGCCTCCTGCGAGTGCGACGCGGGCTGTCCGTCCTGCATCCAGTCCCCCAAGTGCGGCAACGGCAACGATCCGCTGCACAAGCGGGGAGCGGTACGCCTCCTCACGGTGCTGTTGCGGGGGGCGACGGAGGCAGGGCAGACGGGGGCGTAGCAGGCGGTGCGGAGGGCGAGGGGAGGGGCGGTGGGACCGGTGCGGGTGACGTGAGCGGGGCCGGGCCCGCCCTCGCCCGGACCTCCGCCGTGAACGGTCCCCTGCCCGACGCCGCCGTCACGTCCGAGACCTGGCCGGTGACCACGCACCTCACCAACCGCGCCCCCTGCGCCCGCGCGACCCGGCTCGCGCTGTCGCACGCCGCCGTGCCGCCCCGTGCCCAGTGGTCCGCCGCCGCCAGCGCGGCCAGATCGGCGCCGCCTGCCGCGCGGTGGCGTGCCATGACGGCCTGCCCCAGGGCCAGCACGACGCCGAACACCACACACAGAACGGCGATGGCGGCAACACTCCACACGGTCGCCGAGCCTCGGTCGGAGGCGGTGCGGAGGACAGGCGCGGGAGCGCGGGCCGAGGCGGGCACAGGAGCGGTGCCCTGCGCGGGTGGGCGGGCGGAGTCGGGCGCCGGTTCGGAGTCAGACGCGGGGGCGGGTGCGAGAACGGTGGCAGGCACGGGGGCGGGTGCGAGGGCGGTGGCAGGCACGGGGGCGGGGGCGGGGGCTTGATTGTGGCCGCCCGCAGAGGCGGGGCCGGTACCCGCTCCGGTGCCGCCCCGGCCGGTTGCCGACCGGAGCGGGGCCCCACCCACACGGGCCCCACCCGCGGGGGGCCCGCCCGTCACGGCTCCCCCCGCACCGGTTCCGCGACCGCGGGTTCCGCGGCCGCCTGTCCCTCAGCCGCCGGTCCCGCCCCTGGCGCCTGCTCCGCCGAAGCCACGGCCTCCTCCCGTACCTCGAAGGGCAGTCCGTGCAGCGCCGGCGGGTCGGCCACCACGATCACGCGGACCAGCCCCGCCTCCCGGCTGACCGTGACCCGCGCCCCGCGCGGGGCCGCCTCGCGGGCGACCTCCACAACCGCGTCGACCGGGTCCTGTCGTGCCGCCGCACGGGCGCCCGTCCGTGCCGCGTCCACACACTGGATCTGGGCGGCCACCACGAGCAGCCCCCACACCAGCGCCATCGCGAACACCACCAGCACGGGCAGCACCACGGCCGCCTCCGCCGTCACAAAGCCGCCGTCCGGTCCGCCGCCGGGGGCCCGTGCCCTCGTCCTCGCCGCCCGCTCACATGCGCGCATCGAGCGCCCCCTTCACGATGCCCTGCAACTCCGCGCTGACCGCGCCGCTCGTCACGACCTTGTAGAGGACGACGGCGAAGGCCACCGCGGCGACGATCCCCATCGCGTACTCGGACGTGACCATTCCGGCGTCCCGCCGAAGTGCCTGCCGCCCGGCCCGCCTCCGCAACGCCGTACCCACTGCGCACACCAGGGCACACAGCCGTGCCCGTACCACCTGATACATCGCAACCCCCGTAAGGCTCGATCCCATTGCTCACTTGCCGATCCGTCGCTCGTGCGCCGGACACTCACTCGCCGGCCCTGCCGCCGGCCCGACCCGATCCGTCAGCCACCTCCTCCCCCACGGCCCAGCACCCCGCCGGCCAGCCCGATGATCACCGGCAGGACGCCCACCGCGATGAACGCCGGCAGAAAGCACAGCCCCACCGGCGCGGTGACCATGACGGCCGCTCGGCGGGCCCGGGCCGTCGTGGTGCGGGCCCAGTCGGCACGGGCCTGGGCGGCAAGCCGGGCGGCCGGACCCGCCGCGGGCAGACCGGAGACCTCGGCCCGCTCCAGCAGCCGCGCCAGGGGAACGGCCCCCGCGATGGCCGCCAACCCACTCCAGGCGCCGTCCGGTTCGCCGCCGAGCCGTACCTCCGCGGCGCCGCGCCCCAGCGCGTCCCCGACCGGTCCGCCCAGGGCTTCGCCGACCGCCCTCGCCGCGGCGACCGGGCTCGCACCCGCCGCGACACAGGCGGCCAGCAGGTCGGCGGCCAACGGCAGTTGGCGGGCGGCCTCCGCCGCCGCGGCCTCCGCCGCCGACGTACCGGCCGCCGAACGCCGGGCACTCCAACGCCACAGCGCGGCCGCGCCGACCAGTCCGACCAGGATCCCGGCCGTTCCACCGACCACGGCCCAACCGACGCCCACCGTGCCGACCGGCGGCAACCACGGGCGGACGGTGCTCAGCACTTCGGCGCGTCGCGCGGCGGGACGGGCCGGTTGTAGTGCGAGCAGGCCGGTGAGCCGTCTGCGCACCACCCGCTTCCGCCGTGCGGCTGCGAGACCGCGCGCCAGCCAGCCGGCGACCAGCACCGTCCCCACCACCGCCCCCAGCCTGTGGACAACGTCGCCGCTCACGACGCCGCCTCCGCTCCCCTTACGATCCGCGCCACCCACCACACGCCCACGCTCTCCAGAACCCCACCGGCCAGCAGACAGCCCAGCCCGGCTCCGGTGTGCAGCAGCACGCGCAACGGGTCGGACCCGAGGGCGACGCCTAGCAGGAGGCCGAGGACCGGCAGGCCGGCGAGCATCACGGCGGTGGCCCGAGCGCCGGCCAATTGGGCGCGCAGGTCGGAGCGCTGGTCCCGCTCGGCGCGCAGCGCGCCCTCCAGCCGGTCGAGACCGGCCGCGAGTCCCGCCCCCTGGTCGACGGCGACCCGCCAGCACGCCGCGAGTCCGCGCAGTCCCTCGGCGCCGGGCTGTCCGGCCGCCGCCGCCAGCGCCGCGGGGACGTCCCCGCCGAACCGGGCCGCCGCCAGCACCGCCGCCTGCCCGTCTCCGAGGCCGCCGGAGTCGTGGACGGCGCACAGGAGCGCCTCGCCCGGTTGCCGCCCCGCCCGCACCTCACCGGCGAGCGTCCCGCACAGGGCGATCACGGCGTCCTGCCGATGTTCCCGGGTCCGTCGCTCCCTGGCGGCCAGCCGCGCCCGCCGCAGCACCGGCACGCCGGCCGCCCCCGCGACGATCGGCAGCACCGAGTTGCCCAGGAGCGCCAGCACCAGCCCGGCCGCTGGTGACCACCACTCGGGCCTCAGCCGGCCACGGACCCGCCGCAACCCGTCCGTCATCCGGCGCGGCGGGGGCCGTCCGGCACTGCCCGCTCCCCTAGAACCGTCAGTCCCGTCAGTCCCTCCCGTTCCGCTCTTTCCGCCCGTTCGGCCTTCGGCGAGCACCATCCGCGCCCGCCGTACGCCGGAGTGCCACCCACCGGCCAGCCAGCCGACCGCTCCCAGGCACACCAGAGCCGCACCCATCAACAGCTCACCCGCCCCCGGCACGCCCACCACCGTCGCGTTCAGCACCCCTGCGCCTCCCGTCCGACGGCCCGCTCCTCGAACCCCGTACCGCGCAGCAGCTCGCGCAGCCGCTGCCAGCCGCGTTCGGCCACGAAGGACTCCGCGCCCCATCGCAGCGCCGGCACCGTCCGCACCAGCCCCGACGGGTCCCGCTCCAGTACGTGCACCTCGGCGATCCGGCGCCGTCCCGCGCGGTCACGGACCAGGTGGAGGACGACCGAGAGGGCCGCCGCGAGCTGGCTGTGCAGAGCCGCACGGTCCAGGCCCGCGACCGTGCCGAGCGCCTCCAGACGGGCCGGTACGTCAACGGCCGCATTGGCGTGCACCGTGCCGCACCCGCCTTCGTGACCCGTGTTCAAGGCGGCAAGCAGATGGACCACTTCGGGACCGCGTACCTCGCCCACGACCAGCCGGTCCGGCCGCATGCGCAGCGCCTGACGCACCAGGTCCTCCAAGGTGACCAGACCCGCGGCCTCCTGGTTCGCCGGTCTGGTCTCCAGACGGACGACGTGCGGATGGTCGGGTCGCAGCTCCGCCGAGTCCTCGGCCAGCACGATGCGCTCGTCCGGTCCGACGAGCCCCAGCAGGGCGCTGAGCAACGTCGTCTTGCCGCTGCCGGTACCGCCGCTGACGAGGAAGGACAGCCGGGCCCGCAGCAGAGCGCGCAGCACGCGGTCACCGCCGGGCGGCACGGTGCCCGCCGCCGTCAGCTCGTCGAGGGTGAACGCGCGCGGCCGTACCACCCGCAGCGACAGGCAGGTGCAGTCGACGGCGACCGGTGGCAGCACCGCGTGCAACCGGGTGCCGTCCGGCAGCCTGGCGTCCACCCAGGGCCGGGCGTCGTCGAGGCGGCGCCCGGCGACGGTAGCGAGGCGCTGCGCGAGCCGCCGTACCGCACCCGCGTCGGGGAAGGAGACCGGCGCCAGCTCCAGGCCACTGCCCCGGTCCACCCAGACCCGGTCCGGGGCCGACACCAGTACGTCGGTCACCGAGGGATCGGCGAGCAGCGGCTCGAGCGGCCCGCTGCCGACCAGCTCCGACCTGAGCTGTTGGGCGGCACCGAGCACCTCGGCGTCCCCCAGCACCCGCCCCTGCTCCCGCAGTGCCTGCGCCACACGCGCGGGCGTCGGCTCCGCCCCGCTCTCGGCGAGCCAACGCCGCACACCGTCGAGCATTCCGGGCGCGGCGCCCGGGCCGCTCTGCGCGACCGTCAGCGAGGGCTGCACGGAACTCCTTGTCCGCGTCCGTACCTGTCCGGAGGCTGCGCGCGGCGGTCCGGCGGACGCCGGTCCCAGCGGTGCCGATCCCTGCGATGCCGATCCCAGCGGTGCCCCGGCGGTCCGGCGTGCTGCCTCTCCGGCAGTCGATCCCTCAGGCGATCCGACGGACTGCCGGACTGCCCAGCCCGGCACCACCCGCACGGTCGGCCCCTCGGACGTCCCCGGGCTCGGGCCGCACTTTCCCCGACCTGGAGCCGGTCCGGCGGGCGTGCCCGAAGCCCCGCCCCGCTCCCGCGCGTCCGCCACGTCCACCTCTGCCCGCCTTCCACCGCTCACGACGGGCCCCGCCGTCACGTACCTCATGAGCCGCTCCCGCCCCGTCCGTCCGCCTCCGCCAGCGCCCGTTCCCAGAACCCCCGGCAAAAGCGCGCCAGCGGGCCGCGCGCGGGTGTGCCCGGGGGGCGTTTGCTCTCGGTGGCACGCAGGAGCCCGGACTCGACCGGCACCTCACCGACCAGGGGCAGGCCGAGCAACCGAGCCACCTCACGGTCGTCGAGTCCGGAAGCGTAGGGTCCGCGCACCGCGACCCGCAGATCGCGCAGGACCATGCCGACCGCGGCCGCCACCCGGCCCGCCGCCGCGACGGCCCGCAGCTCGGCGGGGACCACGAGGATCCCGATGTCGAGCTGCGCGAGGACTTCGGCGACACCGTCGTCGATGCGGCGCGGCAGGTCCACGACGACCGTGCCGCCCCTTCGCCGGGCCGCCGCGAGCACCGCGCGCACGGCCTGTGCCGGTACCGCGACACAGTCGCCCCGGTCCCAGCTGAGCACCCGTAGCGAATGCAGCTCGGGCAGCGACTCCTCCAGGGCGCCACCGCCGACCCGCCCGCGCGAGGCCGCGAACGCCGGCCACCTCAGCCCGTCGGCCGTCTCGCCGCCGAGGAGGACGTCGAGGCCGCCGCCCATGGGATCGGCGTCCACCAGCAGACTGCGCAGTCCCTCCCGCGCGGAGGTGACGGCGAGCGCGCAGGCCAGCGTGGACGCTCCGGCGCCGCCCCGGCCGCCGATGACGCCGACGGTGAGGGCCGGACGGCCGACGCCCTCGGCGACGTCGGCGATGCGGTCGACCAGCCACTGCTCACCGTCGGGGAGCATCAGGACGTGGTCGGCGCCGATCTCGACGGCTCGCTGCCAGATACCCGAGTCGTCCTGATCGCGGCCCACGAGGACGACGCCCCTTCTCCGCACCGCTCCGCGCACGCGCCGGGCCACGTCGTCCCCGACGAGGACCAAGGGCGCGGTCTCCCATCCGGTCCGCCGCCCGGACGCCCGGGGTGCCGGGGACGTCGCCGCATCGGTCAGTGCCGAAGGCGTCGAAGGAAGCGTCATGGGCACCGAGTGGTGCACCTCCGGTGTGGCGCCCGCGGCCGCGCACAGGCGCAGCAGGTCGTCGAGGAGCTCCGTGTCCTCAGTGACGATGAGAGGTGTGCCGTGCCGTCCTCCGGCGGTGGGCGGCGGGTCGTGCGTGATGGTTCCGGTCATGGCCTTTCCCCCTTCGGCGCGGCTCCCGCGGTCGCGCCCTGTGTCTCGTGGTCTCTCGCGCGGCCTCCGCGACCCGCGATATGCGGCCGCCCGAAGAACCGGAATCAGGTCTTCGCACGAGCGGTCCGCATCACGCGTCCGGCAAACAGATCCGGCCATGGAACTCGGCACGGCCCGGACGCATGGGAATCACGGTGCAGCGATCCGGGAAATCGTGTGGATCTTGGTCAAAAACTGTGGACAACTCGACGGTTGTGAATATCGACTCACTCGAACCGGTGAGCCTTGACCTGCCCCGCTCCATCCAGCGTGCGACTCCCGCAGAGCAGTCCGGCAACTACACTGCGTAGTCGAGCAAGGGCATGAAAGAACCTGGGCCCCGCACCGGTGCGGTGCGGGGCCCAGGTCATGGAATGAGCGAAGAAACCCATCCGGACATGCGACGACCCCCGCCGGGGGGGAGAGCGGGGGTCGTCTCCACGGCCGACTCGGGGGGGGGAGGAGTCGGACCGGGTTAGCACGGTCGCGAACGATCCGTGACTTCCATGGTGTACCCGAGAGCCTTCTCAGGCAAACCCACGCGCCACACCTTACGCCGAATGGGCTGCGCCTATGCTCAGGGTTGTGGAAAACCACTCCTCGCGCCACTCCGCGCCTCACTCCACGCCACGCACGGCGGCCTTCTTTGACCTGGACAAGACGGTCATTGCGAAGTCGAGCACGCTCACGTTCAGCAAGTCGTTCTACCAAGGCGGGCTGATCAACCGCAGGGCTGTGTTGCGTACCGCGTATGCCCAGTTCGTCTTCCTCGCCGGCGGCGCCGACCACGACCAGATGGAGCGGATGCGTGAGTACCTCTCCGCGCTGTGCCGCGGGTGGAACGTCCAGTTGGTCAAGGAGCTGGTCGCGGAAACCCTGCACGACCTGATCGACCCGATCATCTACGACGAGGCGGCCTCCCTGATCGAGGAGCACCACACCGCCGGCCGCGACGTGGTGATCGTCTCGACGTCGGGCGCCGAGGTCGTCGAACCGATCGGCGAGCTGCTGGGCGCGGACCGGGTGGTGGCGACCCGCATGATCGTGGGCGAGGACGGCTGCTTCACCGGAGAGGTGGAGTACTACGCGTACGGCCCGACCAAGGCGGAGGCGATCCGGGAGCTGGCCGCCTCGGAGGGGTACGACCTCTCCCGCTGCTATGCCTACAGCGACTCGGCGACCGACCTGCCGATGCTGGAGGCCGTCGGCCACCCGCACGCGGTCAACCCGGACCGGGCGCTGCGCCGCGAGGCCCTCGCGCGCGAGTGGCCGATTCTCGATTTCCACCGCCCCGTACGGCTCAAGCAGCGGCTCGGGGGATTCTCCGTGCCGCCGCGGCCCGCGCTCGTCGCCGCCGCCGCGATAGGCGCCGCGGCGGCGACCGCGGGTCTCGTCTGGTACGCGAGCCGACGGCGGTCCACCGCGGCCTGATCGACCACCTGACCGGCCGCCGGATCGGCCACCCCACCGGCCACCCGACCGGCGGCCGGTCGCCCGCTCGACCCTTTCACCCGCGTATGAGCGCAAAAGTAAAGAACTGCGGTGAGGGCTTCCGCTTACTGGGGCCCAGTAGTACAAAGGACTCAACGGCCCGCGAGACCAAGGCCCTCCGAAAGGATCGCCTTAAACACGCATTTGGCCCCACGGACCGAGCACGGACACCGGGCACCCACGCGACGTCGACCCGTCGATTACGGGCCAGCCACACCAGGTGACGGGCGAAGTTCCCGACCTGATGGGCATATATCGAGGACGCTTGGTACCCCGGTGGTCGTGCCAGCGGCGGCACGAGCACTCGTGCCGCCGCATTTCTGTCCCGTCCGCCGGACAGCGCGCGTTCGCGCTACGCCGCCTCGTCGTGCTACGAGCTCGTAACACGATCATGGTGAGACACGGTCTAGCCTTGTTAGGTGTCGTCCCTTGCTGTTACTGCTACCTCGCACTCATCGGCACCTGCTGC
>NZ_JBVJEA010000022.1:0-127526 GCF_055581985.1 Streptomyces sp. NPDC042336
CCGCTACAACACCCGACGCCGACACTCCCGCCTCGGACAACGATCACCGATCGCCTTCGAGGACGCCCTCCAACTCACACCAACTACGCTGGCACCAGCCGCGTAACCCGTGTCCAGGATTCGGGGTCAAGGCCCGCGTTCCAGCTCACTGCTGTCTAGGACAGAAGCCGACCTAGCTCACGCCTAGCGTCGCTGCTGGCAACCAACATCAGCGAAAGGACCGCGATGCCCGAGCAGACCAGCCCCGCGCCGGAGGGCTACACCACCGTGGCGCCCTGGGTCGTCACCGACGACACGGGAGCTTTCCTCGACTTCGTCACCCAGGCATTCGGGGGCGAGGAACTCGGGCGGGTGTCGACCGAGGAGGGCTTGATCGGTCACGCTGAGATCCGAGTCGGCGACACCGTCGTGTTGGCCTTCGACCGACACACGGACTGGCCCGCCATGCCGAGCCTGCTGCGCGTATTTGTCGCCGATGCGGACGAGGCGTTTTCCCAGGCCGTCGCAGCGGGCGGCTATGTCGTCACTTCCCTGGCCGACGACGCCTTCGGACAGCGCGGAGGGCGCATCAAGGACCCCTTCGGCAATATCTGGTGGGTGGTCAGCTGCGTTGAGGACGTCTCTGAGGGCGAGATGTGGAAGCGGCTGCAGGACCCCGTATACGCCGAGGTCATGCGCGTGGCTCAGGAGACGCTCGACGCCGAGCTCAGCGGTCGACGCCACGGGCGCAGCAGTGCACCCGTCAGGACAACCAGCTAAACCCGCGATGTCGGGGTTCGCATGCGCCAGACCGGTAGCCAAGGAGCGTCTTCTTTCTGCTTCGGCAGCTTGCGGGTGGGCCTGACACAGGGGTGAAGCCCCTGGTAGATGGGTTTTCGACCAAGAAATCCGTCTCTACTAGAGGCTTCACGTGATTGTTCACCCCTCCGGGCTGGACGTGTCCAGTTCTGCCCTCCGCTTCCTCTCCGTCCGTCTGCGGGAACACTGCCGTGGTCTCGCCCCCCGGTGGCGGCGCCTGAGCGCAGGTCGGCAGGCTCTGCTCGCCCTCGCCCATCTCCGCAACGGTCATCCGTATGTGCAGCTCGTGGCCGGGTTCGGCGTGGGCACCACCACTGCCTACCGCTACGTCACCGAGGCAGTTGAGGCTCTGGCCGCCCCTGCCCCGACGCTCGCCGAGGCGGTCCGGGCGGTGTCGATGAAGGCGTTCGTCCTGCTGGACGGGACGCTGCTGCCGATCGACCGAATCGCCGCCGACCGGCCTTTCTACTCGGGCAAGCACAAGAAACACGGGATGAACGTGCAGGTGATCGCAGATCCTTCCGGCCGCCTGCTGTGGGCCTCGCCGGCCCTGCCCGGAGCCGTCCACGACGTCCGTGCGGCCCGCGAGCACGGCATCATCGGCACGCTTGCCACAGCCGACGTCAACTGCTGGGCAGACAAGGGCTACCAGGGCGCCGGAGGCACGGTCCGTGTTCCCTACCGCGGCCGGTGGGAGACGCTCTCTGCAGGGCAGCAGGCCGTCAATCGATCCCACGCGAAGATGCGGGCGCTCGTCGAGCAAGCCGTCGCCACCCTCAAGTCCTGGCGACTCCTTCGTCGGCTCCGTTGCTCGACCACCCGCATCACGGTCCTCGTCCAGGCCGTCCTCTGCCTGCATCAGGTCAGCTCAGCTTGAGGACGGAAAACGCTCAGTGCATCCGGGCGCCTGTGCGGCCCGTCGGCCCGGCCCGCGAGGTCCGGGACAGGGCGCGAGAGCGGGATCCGCCACCCTGAACGATGTGCCCAGCATGCGTCGCTGGCTGGCTGTCATAACCATTGACTTTGCGGCAAGTTGACGCCATCTCGGATGCAAGGTGGGCGTCAAATGCTAGCCTCCTCCCGTTATCCACAAAGGAGGGGTGCCGAGTGAAGAAACTACTGAGCTTCGCGTCCGCACTGGCACTTTTGACCGGAATCGCCATTTCCTCGACAACGTCCGCCTACGCCGCTACAGACAGGAGTGGGACGGAACGGCTGAACATCCCGAACAGCAGTGCATGCAGGGCAGGCCGTACTGTCATGCAAGGCATGGTCGCGGGGCCCAACGGTCAGCTCTACATCATTTTCACCAAGGCGGGCGGGGAAGAGCCGGTACTGTCCAGATGGTTGCGCGACGGCTCAACCTGGGACGGTGCCAGCTGGACCTGCGCCGGGGCGCCGACCTCCATACCCGCACTCGGCCATGGCAACGACCTCGCCTACCATCCGGACTATCGAGGCCAGGGTCCTGTCCTGATTGCCACCCAAGGAAGTCAATCGGCGTACCCGAGCGACGCCGTGACGATCATCCATCTGAACTCGGCGGGATCTGTTGGCGCGAGCGAGGTAGTCCATCTGCCTATCGGCAATATCAGTGGCTTCTGCTACAGCGCGACGGCGGCCGACGGAGCCGGGAAATATGCTGCCCGCCGCGCCGGTAACCTGTGGACCCATCCCGGTGCCGGTTCGCTGACGAGCGGTTGGACGCTGGTGAAGAGCAACCTGACGAGTCACGACAATCGTTCCGACCAAGGCATTGACTGCTCCGAGAACTACATCTGGAATACCAAGTCCATCAACACTTCAACACCCGAAACCGGATGGAACTGGGTGTACCAGTACAACTGGTCCGGCGGTGACGTGGAGAGCGATATCGGAATTCCGGGGAACAACCTGACCGACGAGATCGAAGATGTTACCCACATTGGGAGCGACTTCTTCATCGGCGTCAACCGAAACGGCGGGAGCGCCGACTCCGTGAAGGTCTTCATCGAGTGAAGCCCTCCCTCGGCACAGCTGAGAAGGCGGCAGCGCCGAGGGATCCGCGTCGTCCCGCGGCAACCGGGGAGTGGGAGGACGACTACTGCGCTCGAATACGTGGCCTGCCGGCCGGTGTGCTCTGCGGAGTCGCCGCTACGCACGGACGCATGCACGCTGTGCGGACACTGCGCCAGAGGCTGCCGATGCTGACGCCCGCGGAAGTCATCGAGTACGTATGCGCCCTGCTGGACGGTGATGCGCCCGCGCGCCTCGTGGCTTCCCGGGTGCAGGGCCGCGCTGGGGGGTCTGTGCTGGGATCACGGGATGCCGGTCCGTCGCCGCTCTCGTCTCCCGGAGATGAGGGAGGGCATCGCTGCGGGCCTACGAGCGGCGGTCGGGGAAGCAGACATACCGGGAACGGAGCGGCTGGTGTTCTATTCTTCGTTCGAGACGGTCGCTCGTGGCAGCCAGGACAACTGTCCTGCGTCATCGAACCCTGATCGTGCGCCATCGAACTTCGACGAATGCGAGTTCGTGTCAGTGCAGTTTCATCATTTCTGCTCAGAGGTTCGGACGGGCGGCCCGCCGGGGGCTGCACACGTTTGCTGCCGCCGAAGCATGAGTGGCATGGAGCTGGCGGCCAGGGAGCGTTTCGCCTGGGCCGCGTGCCGCTCTCCCTGCAATCACCGCCGCCAGAGCTGCAGCGGCTCCGCCGATAGCAGCCCCTGCTGCAACCTCCCGCTCTGCTCGCGTTTCCGGGCCGGCAGGAGCACCCTGGAGGGGTGAGCCGTGCGCCCATCGTCGTGCAGCGGCCCTCGGTCTCCGGGGGCCGACGGGTCAGCGTGCACCGGCACGGCCGGGATGAGATTCTCGGCACCGCTTACAGCGATCACGACTTGGTGGTCTTCCTCGAGGGCGCCGGCATCGAGGACGCGGAAGCCGTTCTGGATGACCGGCGGTGGGTGGAGTGGCGCGGCGGCCGGGCTCACGATTTCCGTGCCGCCTGACCCAGCCGCCTCATTCGAGCCATGGGACGTGCGATTGCACACCGGCGTATACGCAGCGGCGTAGTGCGTCCGCGACAAGGGGGGACGGTAACGGGAAAGTGCACGCATGGACATCGCCTGGGGCGCTTACCCATACGCTGCTCACTACGCCGCCTACCTGGACCACCTCATGCGCCGCACTGAATGCGGCTCCACGCACTGAATCGTGGGCGCGGACCTGTGCACCCGCTACTCGCCATCGGACGCGCACGGGGTATCTCTTCCTGGCCCCGACCCGCCAGCCGGAGCTGCCGCTGAACCGCACTGGGACGGTTCTCCAGACATCTCGTACTGTCTCCTTGGCACGGGTTCTTGAGGCGTCCCGGTGGTCGGCTGCGTGTGAGGGTTCAGGACGCCTTCGGGGGAGTGGCGGGGGCGAGCTCGGACGTCGGGGGGGGGTCCCGGGTCACGGTTCCTGCTTGTGGCGGCTGGCGGAGGCTTGCCGGGTGTCCGCGCCGGAGCTGACGTGTCGCTGTGTCTCGCGGGTGCCGTGCCAGTCCAGGCACATCACGGTGGCGTCGTCTTCGAGCCGTCCGCCGGCGGCGTCACGGACCGCGGACGTCAGGATCAGTGTGGTTTCCCGCGGATGGAGGCCCCTGGTGCTTTGCAACAGCCGGGGGAAGTCGATGTCCTCCCCGTGGCGTTCGAGCATACCGTCGGTGAGCATGAGCAGACGGTCACCGGGGCGAAGGTCGATGGTCTGGGCCCGGTAGGGGTGGGGCTCGATGACGGACAACCCGAAGGGCGGGTCCACTTCGCAGGGGATCTCCTCCACGGTTCCGTTCCGCATGCGCAGGGGCCAGGGGTGGCCGGCGTTGACGAGCTGGGCCAGGCCGGTGTGCAGGTTGATGCGCAGTAGCTGGCCGGTGGCGTGGCCGCGGTCGTGGTCGGCCAGTGCCCGGTCGGCGCGGTGTGCCTGCTCGGTGAGGCTGGCTCCCGCGCGGCGGGCGCCGCGAAGGGCGCTCACCAGGACGGTGGCGGCCAGGGCGGCGGCGATATCGTGTCCCATGGGATCGGTTACCGACACATGGAGAGTGTCGCGGTCCAGTGCGTAGTCGAAGGTGTCGCCGCTGAGGTCTTCGGAAGGCTCGAGATTTCCGCACAGTGCGAACTGCGCGGCTTCGCACGACAGGGACGGGGGCAGCAACTGGTACTGGATTTCCGCGGCCAGTGTGGGGGGTCTGGAGCGTTTGCCCCAGGTGTAGAGGTCGGTGAAGCGCCCGTTGGCGATCACGATGTAGGCCAGGACGTGGGCGGCTTCCCCGACCCCTTCCAGGACGCCTTCGTCGGGGGCGGCCGGCAGCAGCAGTTCCAGCAGCCCGATGGCGTCCCCTCGGTTGGTGACCGGAACAATCATCCGCTGCCCCTGGCCAGTCACCTCTTGATACAGACGCTGGGTGCGGAGCACTTGCTCGTAGACGCTGCCGAACAGGGAAATCCGCTCCGCCTCCCGCCCGCCGCCCACATCTGAGGTGGACAGCCGTGCCACTGCCTTCCCTGTCAGGTCCACGATCAGGAAGGAGATCTCTCTTGCCGTGAAACGTCGTCGTAGATGCTCGGCGATGACGCTGACGGCGTCCACCGGTGCCGCTGTCTCCGCTGCCGTCAGCAGCCGGGGAAGTTCGCTCGGCGCACTGCTCACAGCTGCGGCCCCTTTCCGCCCTCATCTACCACCTTGCGAACTGCCAGGTGGGGGGTCAAATCTTGAACGGCCATGGGGGATGTCAGGGCAGTCACGCCGTGTGCCGCAGGACGGGCCCTTCATGGTCTGGCTTCGCCCGTGATCGGAGAAACAGCGCCTGTACTGCAACGGTGCTTGCCGTGGCTGATGGCCAGGTCAGGGGATGTGTCCGCGTTGTCTGCAGTGACTGTTGCGGGCCTGGTGTTGTCGGTGTCGGTGCCAGGTCGGCCAGTGCAGGGTGTGCTCGACAGGCCTGGGCCGACGGTCGGTGAAGCGGGTGATCAGCTGTCGCATCTCGCCGAGGCCGAGGTGGATGAGCTGGGAGGAGTCGTTTCTGCTTTGTCCGACTCCAGTTCTCGGGCTCTCGGGACGGTCAGGCAGGCGTGGGCAGCCATGGCGGGGGTCACGGGGCGATGCCAGCCAGGGAGCGGCGGACCTGGTGGTCGTCCAGACCGCATTCCTGCTTCGCGCTCTGGAAGCACTCCTCAATGGCCCACCGGCTGCCCGCAATGCGGATCAGGTCATCCAGGGTGGTCTGGGCGGGGCAGCAGGTGATGTAGTAGGAGATCTCCTGCGGGCGGGTGACGCTGCGGCGGGCGATCACCCCAGTGGTGGCAGCGGTCGGGTCGGTGCCAGGGTGGCACTGCGACGCGTGCCCAGTCGTAGATCCACAGGCTGTGAGCCCCGTTGCCGCAGGAACGGCGCTTTCGTTTCTGCCGCAGCAGGCCGTTGAACAGGTCGTGGACGGTGTGGTCGAGTGCCCAGCGGGTGACCGCGGTGTCGTGCCGGATGGTGGCCATGACGTGGAAGACGTCCGCCCGCTCCAGCTCGGAGCGCCAGCCTTTGCTGCACCCGTAGGCGGCACCCGCGGTCACCCACCGAAGCAGGATCCAGTCCGCGATCGCACGGCGGACCATCGCCCTGGCCATGGCCACCTTGGTCTCGAAGAGCATCGCGGTCTTGGCCAGTGCGACGACGTTGTTGACGTGTGTGCCGAGGTTGTCGGAGCACAACAGATTCGCGAAGCCGACCGCGTGGTCGATCAACACGATGGCGGTGTTTTCGGGCTTCAGCGGCTCAGGGACCGGCATGGTGTGCCGGCGCACCGACGCCGTTCCCGGATGCTTGCGCCACACTGCCGACCGACCCGCCGACATCGGTCGGGTCGGCGCTCTGCGCGACTTCGGGTCGGCGGGTATGGCGACGGGTTCTTGCGGGACGGGTTCGGTGGGCATGTGCGGAGACCTTCGCGTCCTGGACAGGGCCAGCAGCACAGCGGTTGCGCCCGCGCGGGAGCGGTCATGGCCGGGTGGCCTCCTGGCGGCCAGGACGCTTACGCGGGTTCGGTTCGTAGGTGAGTGGGGCGCGGGCGTCGTGTCGTACCCGGCCCGGGGTGGTTACTGGGCGGTGTAGCCGCCGTCGACGGGCAGGGCGATGCCGGTGACGTAGCCGGCGCCG
Organism: Streptomyces sp. NPDC042336; assembly: GCF_055581985.1. Lineage (NCBI taxonomy): Bacteria > Bacillati > Actinomycetota > Actinomycetes > Kitasatosporales > Streptomycetaceae > Streptomyces > Streptomyces sp. NPDC042336. Next base: position 6,964 of record NZ_JBVJEA010000022.1, read on the forward strand.
TCACTGCACAGCCACAGCACGGCCTGGGCGATCTCGTCTGCGGTGCCGAGCCGGTCGATGGCCTGGCCCGCTTCGGCCTGGCCGCGGTCGAGCTCGCCGCGTTCGACCATGGTGTCGACCATGGGAGTGCTGATCGTGCCGGGGCAGACGGCGTTGATCCGGACACCCCGGGAGCCGTATTCGAGGGCGGCGCTCTTGGTCAGGCCGATCACGCCGTGCTTGGTGGCGTGGTAGGCGGCGCGGCCGGGGTTGCCGACCAGGCCGCCGAGGGAGGAGCAGTTGACGATCGTCCCGCTGCCCTGGGCGCGCATGTGGCGCAGTTCGTGCTTCATGCTTGCCCAGATGCCGCGCAGGTTGATGTTCTGGACGCGGTCGAACTGCTCGGCGCCCTCGTCTGCGGCGTCCGTGGGCGGGGGCATGATCCCGGCGTTGTTGTAGGCCATGTCGAGCCGGCCGAAGACTCCGACCGTGCGGTCGACGGCGGCGGCGACCTGGGCCTCGTCGGTGACGTCGCAGACCAGCGCGAGGACCTGATGGCCCGCCTCGGCGAGTTGCTGGGCGGCAGCGTTCACGGCGTCCCCGTTGATGTCGGCGAGGGCGACGGCGGCTCCCGAGGCGGCGAAGGCGCGGGCGGTGGCCAGGCCCATGCCGGAGGAGGCGCCGGTGACGAAGGCGACCTGGCCGGTGAAGTCGTAGGTGACGGACATGCGGGTCTCTCCTCGATGGCGGAACGGGTTCGTCCGGGCGGATGTCAGTGGGGTGCCGGTGTGGAGGCGTCGTCCGGCGCAGGGGCCGCAGCAGCGCGCTGGGCGACGATCCGCGTGCGATGGCCGGTGCCGCTGAGTGCGAGGGCGATGAGCGGCAGCAGGGTGAGTGCGGCGAAGACCGCGCCGACCAGGGCCGGTCCGGTCAGGCCGAGCGAGGAGTCCAGGGCCCGGCCCGCGACGAGGGAACCCGCGGCTATGCCGGTGTTGTAGCCGGAGGTGGTCAGCGCCGAGGTGAGGGTGGGGGCATCCCCGGCGAAGCGGACGGCCAGGGAGGTGACGACCGGGTTGACGGTGAACCCGGCCGCGGCCATGCCGAAGACCAGGACCACGGCGGCCACCGGACTGCTGGAGGCCGGGATCAGGGCCAGCAGGATGAGGGCGGTGGCCGCCGACGCGGTGATCGTCGTGGCCATCGGGCGACGGTCCCCCAGACGCCCGCCGATCGCGGTACCGCCCAGCGCTCCGATCCCGAAGGCGATCAGCACCAGCGGCACGGCCCCGGCGGGGATGCCCGCCCGGTCGGTGAGCAGCGGAGTGACGTACGTGTACGTCGCCAGCACCCCACCCATGATCAGCACCGCGGCGGCGAGCGCCAGCCACAGCCGTCCCTGCCCGAGGGCCCGCACCTCGGCCCGCACCGACACCCCGGCCTGCTGCTCGGTGCGCGGGATGAACCGGCCGACGAACGCGGCGGACAGGGCGGCGAGGAGCGCCAGCGCCCAGAACGGGCCGCGCCATCCGGTGTACTGGCCGACGAACGAGCCGATCGGTACGCCGACGACGTTGGCCAGCGTGAGGCCGCCCATCATGACGCCGACCGCACGTGTGGCGCTCGCCGGCCCGGCGGCGGTGGTGGCGATGACGAAGCCGACGGCCCAGAACGCCCCGGTGGCCAGTGCGGTCACCACCCGGGCGACCAGCACCACGGCGAAGGAGGTGCTGAGCGCGGCGACCACGTGCCCGAGGGCGAAGACGGCGAGCGCGCCGACGAGGGTGTGGCGCTGGGGCAGACGGAGGGTGGCCATGGCCATCGTGGGCCCGCCGACGATCATGCCGACGGCGAACGCGGTGATCAGCAGACCCGCGTGCGACACGCTGACGTTCAGGTCGGCGGCCATCTCGGGCAGCAGTCCGGCAATGACGAACTCGGTGGTGCCCATCAGGAACGTGCCGGCGGCCAGCACCCAGACGACGAACGGCAGTCGGCCTGGAGCGGACTCGGGGGCGGACCCGGTGACGGAGGGCATGCGAAGACTTCTTTCCGTACGAGGAGGGGCTGGGCGAGGTCAGGAGGCGGCCTCGATGGTGATCCGGTCGGCCCCGGACAACTGGTCGGCGTCGGCGTCGATGTGGCCGAGGATCAGCAGATCTCCGGAGGCGGCGGGGCCGTTCTTGTAGAAGATGGCGAGGTTGCCCCAGGGCGCGAAGTAGGCGATGTCTCCGGCCTTTGCCGCGGTCGGTTCGGGGGCGCCGTCGGTGGTCAGCTTCCTGGGCGGGTCGGCGATCCGCTCGGTTCCGTGGAAGTCCTCCAGATCCAGGGTGAGCGGGAGCAGGGAGGCGAGGTCACGGGCGGCGGGGCTGTCGTTCAACGCCGCGTCGACGGGCCGGCCGTCGATGGTGACGCGGATGTCCATCGGAGTTCTCCTGTCTGAGCCGGACGCGCTTGCCGCCATCGACGTCTGCGGCTGCCCGGACGCGGACGACGACGCGGAGTCGGTGGCCGCCTGCTCGGCGGGCGAGTCGTCGGAGCAGGCGGTCGCGGTCACCAGCAGTACGCCGGTGACGGCGGTGGCGATCACGGCACGGCGAAGGGTGTAGGTCATGGGGTGCCGCCCTGCGGGTCGGGCATGGGCTCGGCGTAGTGGCGAAAGCCCTCACGGCCGGTGTGCAGGCGGTACAGCCGTTCGGCCAGCGCCTCGGGGCTGGAGGTCGCGGAGTCGGGGCTGATCGCGCCGGGGACGATGAGCTGCGCGGCGTGGATGTTCTCCGGGGCGAGCGCGGTGTGGAGCATCGCCGCGTAGGCGCTCTCGGCGGCGAATGCGATGGAGGTGCCGGCCCGGTCCGGGTGCGGGCGTACCGCGCTGCCGCCGTTGACGAACAGCAGCGTGCCCCGGCGCAGCTCCCGCATACCGGGCAGGACCGTGTTCACGCAGGTGAGCGGCCCCTTTACGGAGAAGTCCAGCGGGTCGTCCAGGTCGGCTGCGGTCGTGTCCAGGACGGGCTTCATGAAGTCGACGCGGGGTACCGGGCTGTACTGGAGGATCTCGACGGGTCCCAGCGCGTGCGCGGCTTCGCGCAGGGCTGCGGTGAGGGAGGCGGCGTCGAGTACGTCGGCGGTGAAGCCGCGGGCATGGATGTTCTCACTCGCCAGTTCGGCTGCCAGGTTGTCCTGGTGCTGGGCGCTGCGTGAGAGGAGGGCGACGCTGTGGCCCGCTTTGCCGAAGCGGCGGGCGGCAGCCAGCCCCAGGCCGGGGCCGGCGCCGACGAGGGCGAAGGTGGTCACGGTAGTTCTCCTCAACAACGTGGGGGCGGGCGGGCCGCATCAGGGTGGCCCGTGGAAAGAGCGGTGGGATGCGCGAGGCGTGGGTCTGATGGCGCGCGTTCGTCGACGTCGTGCAGCCCACGGCGACCTGAACCGGGTGCCCGGATTCAGCCGGTGGCCGGGGCTGCGGCGTATCCGGCGTTGGTGACGGGGCTCAGCCAGTCCACGACGTCGTGGTCGTCGGCGCCCTCGTTGCGGGCCAGGTGGACCAAGAGCCGGTTCGGGGCGGCACCGTGCCAGTGTTCCTCGTCGGCCTCGGACAGGAGGCGGTCGCCGGGCCGGATGACTTCCACCGGGTCGCCGCTGCGCTGGTACAGGCCGATCCCTTCGGTGACGAAGACGGTCTGGCCCAGCCGGTGGCGGTGCCAGTGGGCGCGGGCGCCGGGCACGGAGTGCACCAGGGACGCGGTGCCCCGGGAGGGGGCGGGCGCCGCGGCGACGGCGTCGATGCACACCTCGCCGGTGAACCAGTCCGCCGGACCCTTGACGGTGTCGATCGGGCTGCGGGTGATCCGCACAGTCGCACCTTGTCCAAGAGAAGAGGTCAGGGCTTGAGCAGCGTCTTGATGGCGCGGCGCTCGTCCATGGCCTTGTAGCCTTCGGCGACCTGGTCCAGGGGCAGGGTGAGGTCGAAGACCTTCCCCGGGTCGATCCGGTCCGACAGGACGCGGTCGATCAGGTCGTGCAGGTAGCGGCGTACCGGGGCGGGGCCGCCGCGCAGGCCGACGTGCGAGAAGAACAGCTCCTGGCCGGCGATGGCGACGTCGTGCGGGACGCCGACGAAGCCGACGTTGCCACCGGGGCGGGCGGAGTGGAGGGCCTGCTGCATGGCCTGGGCGGTGCCGACGCACTCCAGGACGCTGTCCGCACCGATCCCGCCGGTCATCTCCTTGATCCGGGCGACGCCTTCCTCGCCGCGCTCGGTGACGACGTCGGTCGCGCCGAACTCCCGGGCGAGCTTCTGCCGGGACTCGTGGCGGGACATGGCGATGATGCGCTCCGCACCCAGTTCCCTGGCGGCGATCACCGCGCACAGGCCGACCGCACCGTCGCCGACGACGACGGCGGTCGAGCCGGGCTTGACCTCGGCGGCATCGGCGGCCCACCAGCCGGTGCCCATCACGTCCGAGACGGCCAGAAGCCCCGGCCAGAACCGCTCGTCCGGCACACCGTCGGTGGCCACGAGGGTGCCCTGGGCGTTGGGGATCCGGACGTAGTCGGCCTGGCAGGTGGACATGAACTCGCGGTTCAGGCAGTTCGACTGGAACCCGTTGCGGCAGTTCGCACAGGTGTTGTCGGAGGTCGCGAACGAGCCGACCACGAAATGGCCCGGCTTGACCGAGGTGACCTCGGACCCGACTTCCTCCACGAAGCCGACGTACTCGTGGCCCATCGGATGGGCGTGATCGGTCGGCTCCAACCCCCGGTACGGCCACAGATCCGACCCGCACACACAGGTCACCGCGGTGCGGATGACCGCATCGGTCGGGTGCTCGATCTTCGGTTCTTCCAGAGTCTCGAAGCGGATGTCGCCAGGGGAGTGGATCACTGCGCCGCGCATGAGAGGTTCCTTTGCCTACGGGTTGCAGGTACGGGCCCCAGAGCCTCGGTCGGCGGACCGCCCGAGCGGGGTGTGGAGCTGCGCCTTCGCCGCATTGGTGGCCGAAGGAGAAGCACCACGCCTTCCAGGTAACGCCCTCTTCACGCGCGCAGCGAGTCACTGACAAGGGGTGTACCGGCAGTGCGTCCCTATGGCCGCCTGCGGGACGTAATGGCCGCGTGCGGGACGTACCCTCAAAAGCACGGACAACCGTCCGGCCCAAAGGCGCCGATTCGTCAGCAGGATGTGCCCCTTGGCGAGAGGCAAGGGCGGTCGCGCCGTTCGCGAAAGTCGGGCAGGGCTGCCGCCGGCCCGGGGACCTCAGCGCGCTCGGGGGAAAAGCCGCTCGACAGCGGTCACCACCGCTGCGCGGCGGGCGGCGGTGGTGGGGTCCACGGCGTGTGCGACGGCGGCCTCGCGGAGTTCGGGTTGTGCCGCCCAGGTCATGGCGATCTGATTGACCAGGGCGAGGACGTCGGCCGGGTCCCAGGCGGGGTCGAGCTGTCCAGCCTGCTGCACCTCGCGGAGCTGGCCGATTTTGCGGGCGATCACTGCCTGGGTGGGATCGTCGGCAACGGCCGCGGTGCCCGGCAGTTCGAGGCGGCCCCAGGTGATCAGGCGGTGGTGGTCCGGTCGGGCGACGAAGTAGTCGAACAGGCGGCCCGCGTAGCCAGGGAGGTCGGACGGGTCCATCTGGGTGGCCTCGGCGATGACGACGTACTCCCGGGCGGCCACGGCGGCATAGAGCGCTTCCTTGCCGCGGAAGTAGGCGTAGACGCGTTCTTTGCTGGTCCTGGCGAGCCTGGCGATGCGGTCCACGCGGGCGCCGGCGATGCCGTGGCGGGCGAACTCCTCCATGGCAGCGGTGAGAATGCGCTCGCGGGTGTCGCTGCCGGCGGCTGCGGGCGCTGCGGTCTGGCCGGAGTCGCGGGACTGGGACATGGCCCCAGGATAAAGCACCGAACCGTTCGGTTTGGCATCGCGGACGATCGGCCATAGAGTCAAACAGAACGGTTCGGTTTGACCTCCGTAACCGGCGAACACAGAGGGAGTGAACTCATGCAGCACCGCAATCTGGGCTCTCAGGGTCTGCGCGTCTCGGCGCTCGGCCTGGGGATCATGGGCATGTCCATGGCCTACGGTCCCTCGAACAAGGACGAGAGCATCGCGACCATCCGCCGCGCCCACGAACTCGGGATCGACTTCTTCGACACCGCCGAGCTGTACGGCGCCGGTACCGGCAGCAACGAGGTCCTCCTCGGCGAGGCGGTCAAGGAATTCCGCGACGAGGTGGTCCTCGCCACCAAGTTCGGCTTCGACGTGACCGCCCAGCCGATCGGCTCCGCCTTCGACAGTCGCCCGGAAAACATCCGCAAGGTCGCCGAGAACAGCCTGCGCTACCTCCAGAGCGACCACATCGACCTCTTCTACCAGCACATCTCCGACCCCACCATTCCGGTCGAGGAGGTCGCCGGCGTGGTCGGTGAACTGATCACCGAAGGCAAGGTGAAGTACTTCGGACTGAGCAACGTCGGCCCTCAGTACATCCGCCGTGCCCACGCCGTCACCCCGGTCTCCGCGCTCCAGCAGGAGTACTCGCTGTTCGAGCGGGAGGTGGAGAATGCGATCCTTCCCGTCCTGCGGGAGCTCGGCATCGGTCTGGTGCCCTACTCCCCGCTCGGCCGCGGCTTCCTCACAGGCCAGGTCAAGCCCGCGAGCGAGTACGCCGAGACGACATGCGCAGCTGGGACGAGCGCTGGCAGGGCGAGAACTACACCTACAACCTGCACGCCACCGAACAGCTCAAGAGTCTGGCCGCCGCCAAGGGCATCACTGCGGCCCAACTCGCGCTGGCCTGGCTGCTCTCCCAGGGCGAGGACGTCGTGCCCATTCCCGGCACCCGCAGTGCCAAGCGCCTTGAGGAGAACGCCGACGCCCTCGACGTCCAGCTCTCCGCCGCCGATCTGGCCCGCATCACTGAGATACTTCCCCACGGCTCGGCAGGCGGCCGATACCCCGCTGCGGCACTGCACAGCTTCACCACGGACTGACCCTCGCCATCACCCGCGCACGGGAGGCCGGGCGCGGCGGCCAAGGGCGACACCATCTGGCCCCGCCGCCAGGTCACCACCGGCCCCGATGCCCCTGCGGATCATCCGCGGCAGACCTCGTCATCGTCTATCGCCCGGACCTGCACTATGCGGGACGGGTGCGGCGTGCGGTCTGTGCGGGCCGCCCGACTGCGGCGTACCAGACCAGGAACGCACATATGAAGGCCGTCGCCGCGGAGACCAGTGACCTGGTGAGGGTGTCGTTCCGTGCGCCGCAAACGAGGGCGACGGCCAGTGCCGACGTCAGGGTGACGACGGGCAGCGCACGAGGGGTCCGCGTGGCGCCTGGCGCGGCGGCCGGCGGCAGCAGCCAGGTTGCGAGGCAGTAACAGGCACAGGCCAGCAGTGTGGCTCCCAGTACTTCGCTGGGCCGGTGGCCGCCCATGGTCGCGGTGGCGGCGGCGATGCAGGCGAGCCACAGCACACCGGCCGTGGCGACGTAGGGGCGGATGCGGGGGGATACCACGAGGACGGCGGCGAGGGTCAGCGCGGCGGGGATGGCCGTGTGCCCGCTGGGGAAACCCTGATCAAGGAGATTCTCGGGAGCGCCTACCAGATCGGGGCGGGGCATGGTCGATTTGAACACCTCCTTGCCTCCGATCGTGAGAATGACGACCCCAAGCGCCGCGCACCCCGGCCGCCAGCACCGCCGCACCAGGGTGAGGGCCACGATGACGGCAAGGCCCGCCATCACGGTGGGCTCGGCGCTCAGTTCCAGCGGCGGGATGGGCGTCGAGCCGTAGGCCGATCCTGACAGGGGGTAGATCCATGCTTCTTCGCCCCCTTGTATACCGAGACCGAACAGGGCGTTCTCAGCTCGTTGCCCCCACGGAGTGCAGACGGCGAGCAGGTAGACCGTCAGGAACCCCAGGGAGTACAGCAGAGCCGGCATCCACGGCCGTGTCGTACGCGACGGGCTGGGGTCGTCGGGGGCCTCGGGCGCCTGCTTTGAGGTCCCCGGACGGTGCGCGGGCAGGGATGAAGAATGGTGCTGGGTCATCTCTCTGTTTCTTCCGTTGGGGGGCGGTCACGCGCGTCTTGCGGCATTTCGGGAGCCACCGGGTTCGGTCGGCCCACCGGGGTCCGTTCCTATTCGGTGCGTGCCAGTCCCTGCCGCCGCTGGGCAGTGAACGCCAGGGCGGGGAGGGGCGCGGTCAGCAGGATGAGGACGACCAGGTCCGGGAAGGACTGCATGAAGGCGTCCGGCCGGGCGACGATCGCCTGTGTGCGGATGATCGCGACCGCTGCGACGGGGATCAGCCACCGGTGGTCGCCGGTGGCGTCCGTCGCCACCCATGCCGCGATCAGCGCGGTGACTTCGAGGGCGAACAGGCCGCGCTGGAAGGTCGGACTCACGGAGATGATGTGCAGGCTCCCGGCAACGAACAAGGCGAGCACGAGGGGGGCCAGCCAGCGGTACGAGCGGCGTCGCAGACGGCTGGGACGGCAGAGCGCCAGCACGGCGCACGCGGCGCACAGTGCCCCCGAGAGCGCCAGGTCACGGGCCGTTATCGGGGTGCCGAGACCGTAGTAGCCCAGGCCCGCCTTGCCCTCGTCGCCGAAGAGGGTACGGCCGTGGGACGTGGCGCCGGCCCAGATCATGGCTGCCGCGGCCGGCAGCGCGACCCACACTCTGCCCCGCAGCAGAGCGATCAGGCAGACCAGCGGGAGCAGCCCGTAGGGCAGTAGCCGTATCCGCCCGGGGCCTTCGGCCCACGGGTACCAGCCGGAGAAGCGGAAGGCGATGGCGTGCTGTCCGGGGTCGATGTGCAGCGCCCAGTGCCACACATCCTGCAGGTACGGGACCAGCGCCAGCGCGGCGAGAACGAGGGCGGCCATGTGGATGCCGTCCAGCCACCACGGCCGAGTGGTGTCATCAGCGGTGGCACGGGCGCGGGCCTGCACCCCGGCGCGCACCAAGGCGGCAGCTTCCCGCGGCGGTGGCCAGGAGCGGCCGGGATACGCCTCGGCCAGGCAGGCCAGCACTTCATCTCCGTGCCGGGAACGGTAGGGCTCGGGGTAGGCCGCGAGCAGCAGACGATTCATGCCGGGGCTGCTCCGGTATTCCGCGAGTGGCCGATGACGAAGGCCGCCGCCTGCTGCATCCGCAGTGCCTCCCTGCCGAGCGCCTCGGTGCCGTCCTCGGTGAGGCGGTAGTAGCGCCGCGCCCGCCCGTCCACGATCTCTTCGTCGCCGGGGGCCACCAGCCCGGCTCGCTCCAACCGCTCCAGCGCGCCGTAGAGGGTGCCGACAGCGATCCGGAGCCGCCCGTCGGTGGCCTGCTCGGCGGCCTTGATGATGCCGTAACCGTGCAACGGGCCATCCATGAGCGCAGCGAGGATGAAGTACTGCGGTTCCGTCAAGGGCGGATTCTGTCTGGTCATGCGCCGAGCATATATCGAGGTACGCAATATATCTGCCACTCTTGGGTGACCCGGCAGCGTCTCCACGCCTGCGGCGAGCGTCTCCCTCTCCCGGCTGGCGGGCGCGACGGCGGTCTCCTCGGGGGTGTCCGGCGGAACATGCCACTGTCGGACGGTTGGCTCGTTGTGTCCCCGACGAAGGGCTCGGACGGTTTCGGGGCGGCCTGACCTGCAAAATTCCACCTCCCGTGTGAAGGTGGCTGCTGGCCGATGGCCGCTGTGGGCCGGCTCGACTGCGGCCACCGGGCCGTTTGCTGTTCGTCGTCCGAGCCGGTTGTCCGGATCACCTCTCAGCTCTGCCTTGAGCTTTCAGCTCTGACGCGGACCGAGGGCCGCATGACTCGCTGGCCGGCCGTGACGAGGAATGGGCGCGGGCCAGCCTTGTCTTGTCGACCAGCTGATGGGCCGCGTGGCGGGCCGGTCTGTTCGGGGCGAACCCCGACGTCGCGCAACGGCGCTGGTGCTTGGCCTGCTGTCGGACGTGCCGAGGAAGAACTGCCGGACGCTGGCCGAGCACGGGGGCGATGCGACTCCGGACGGCATGCAGCACCTGCTGCATCGTGCGAAGTGGGACGCCGACGCGGTCCGCAACAACGTGCGCGCCTACGTGCCCGGTCCACGACGTCGCACACCGCCTGTGCTGGTCACACTGGCGACGCCGACACCAAGCCCGCGCCCGAGCTTGCCGCTTACCGGCGGCGAGCAACTATTCAGCCGCGGAGGCTCGTGTCTCCTGCCCGGTGGCGATATCGAGATGTCGCGAGGTCGGTGCCGATGCATACTTCCTCACCGTGGAAATCATGACAGGTGAGCTGCGGCGTCTTCGGTCTGGACCAGGGGTTGAGGATGACGACGAGCCCCGGGTGTTTCGCGTGCGCTGCCGGTTCACTGCCGAGGATCCGGCCCAGGTCATAGCCAATGCGCGTGCGGTACTCACGTGCGTGGTCGCGCCGATGGCTGAGTGGCCGGCAGATGAACTGTGGCCGCAGCTGCTGCCCAACTGGTTCATCCAGCGGTGCGCGCCCGAGACTCCGGAACCGGAGCACGGCGAGCCTTTCGGCATGGAGGTGTGGCTGCGTCAACGGCGGGCGATGACGCCAGAGGAGAGAGCGGCCGTCGATCAGGGACCGTGGACGCTCTCGGGATGGCTGTACTACTTCGACCCGACCGAGGAGGGAATGGGAGATGACCGCAGCTGGTGGTGGTGGCACGCGGGAACCGACGAGTCGGGCGGTTGGGTGCAGGTGGCCACCACGGGTTGGCCCTTCGGCAGCGGTTCGCTGTCCTGGCTGATTGAGGCCAGTGGGGGTACGGATCTCGTCTACGGGCCATGACCGGCGACTCGCCATGATCACGAACTACGGCCGGAGTACTAGCCCGAGTTGTCGCATCTGTTGCGGTAAAAATCATTTGCCACCTGGCAGTTGAACGGGAGGACAGGTGCGACGATCACCGTCCGATCCGTGACGAGGCCCGCCTCGATCAACAGCGCGACCTCAAGGTCGACGGGTCCCGGACGGCCTCATCCGGTGCCTCGCCGTGCTCCCGCCGCACGTATGCGGGCACCGACTGCCGTTGGGACAAGCGGGTGATGTGGCCGTAGGAAACTGTGCCGGCTGGGTGGGCCTCCAGGTCACGCGGCTCCCTTAAGCGGAACGGCTGACCGGCCCCGAGTCCGACGGCGCAGCCGGGTTGCTGTCGGCGGGCTGGTCCGGCCGCGGCTCGGTCACCGTTCGGACAGGCCGGCGCCGACGAAGCCTCAGCCGGCAATGCCGTCGCGTGTATTGGAGCTCCTTTGCCTCGGCGGGGCCCCGCTGTCCCCTCCCGCCTGCACCAGGCCCGTCTGGTAGGCGATGACGACGAGCTGTGCCCGGTCGCGGGCGTTGAGTTTCGTCATCGCGCGGTGGATGTGCGTTCGTACCGTCAGCGGGCTGACCACCAGCAGCCCGGCGATGTCCGTGTTGGACTTGCCCTCGGCCGCCAGAGCCATCACTTCCCGTTCCCGTCCGGTGAGGTCGGCGAGCTGTTCCGGGGGTGCCAGGTGGGTGCGGGGGTCCGGGGAGGTGAGGAAGCGGGTGATCAAAGTCCGGGTGGCGCCGGGGGAGAGCAGCGCCTCCCCGGAGGCCACCGTGCGGATGCCGGCCAGCAGGACGTCAGCGGTGACGTCCTTGCCGAGGAAGCCGCTGGCCCCGGCCCGCAGCGCCTGGGCGACGTAGTCCTCGGTCTCGAACGTGGTCAGGATCAGCACCCGGGTGCTCGCCAGCGCCGGATCGGCGCAGATCGTCGCCGTGCCGAACAGGCCGTCCGTCCCGGGCATGCGGATGTCCATGAGTACCACGTCCGGGTGGTGGGTGCGGGCCAGCTCCAGCGCCTCCGCCCCGTCGGACGCCTCCCCGACGACCTCCATGTCCGGGCAGGAGTCGATCAGGATGCGGAACGTGGCCCGCAGCAGGGCCTGGTCGTCGGCGAGCAGTACCTTCACGGTCATGGAGACTCTCCTTCGACGGCGGCGGACGGCTGCAGCGGCAGCGCGGTGGTGACCTCGAAGCCGCCCTCGGGGCGGGGGCCCGCCCACAGGTCGCCGCCGATGGACTGGGCGCGCTCCCGCATGCCCCGCAACCCGAAGCCGCCGGATGCCCCGTTGACGGCGGTGGCGGTGGCCGGGCCGTCATTGCTGACGGTGATGAGCAGCCGGGAGTCGGCGTAGGTGAAGCTTACGTGGGCGGCGCGTTCGGGGGCGTGCTTGGCGACGTTGGTGAGGGCTTCCTGCACGATCCGGTACGCGGTCAGGTCCACGCCCGGCGTCAGCGGGTGGCGCACACCCTCCTGGTGGACGACGACTTCCAGGCCCGCCGAGCGGTAGGAGTCGATCAGCTCGGGAAGGCGGGCGAGTCCCGGCGCCGGTTCCAGGCCCTCGCCCTCGGGGCGGTCGTCCTGGCGCAGCAGGCCCAGGGTGGCCTTGAGCTCGCGCAGCGCCGAGGAGGTGGTGCCGGTGAGGTCGTCGAGGATCTTCTGGCTCTGCTCGGGGTTGCTGCGCGAGAGGTGGGCGGCGGTGCCGGCCTGGGCGTTGGCGAGAGCCAGGTGGTGGGCTACGACGTCGTGCAGCTCGCGGGCGATGCGCATGCGCTCCTCGGTGACCCGCAGCCGGGCCTCCTCCTCACGGGTGCGTTCGGCGTGCTCGGCGCGGGACTTGACCGCTTCCAGATAGTCGCCGCGCAGCCGAGCCAGGCTGCCGCCGACGAGCGGCAGGGCCATCCAGAACACCGGGCCGACCACGGTCAGGACAGGGGAGAGGTCGCGCATGCCGTCGGAGAACAGGTTCACGGTCAGCAGGGCCACCGTGACGACGAGCGCGTACAGGCGGACGGTCCGGCGGTCGCACAGGACGGCCAGCCAGTACATCGCGGCGAGCAGCGGGGCCAGCAGCATCGGGGTGAGCAGGTAGCCGCGCGCGATGGCGGCGATGGTGACCCCGGCGACCACGACCACGACCGTGCGGGTGTGGGTGCGGTACTTCAGCAGGACGAAGCAGGACAGGCCGAGCATGATCTCCAGCGACTTGCCCGTGTCCGGGCGGTTGACACCGGGGAGGCTGAGGTGGGTGCCGAAGAAGGCGCAGCCGATGAGGGCCAGCACCATCGTCAAGTCCAGGAAGCGGGGGAAGCGCGGGAAGCGCGACGCGTACTGTTCCACGCGCTCGGTGTAGCGCTCCAGGCTGCTGCTCATGGTCGGCTCTCTCGGTGAGGGGCTGGCATCCATGGTGGACGATGCGAAGCCGCCCTGGTCGCTGGGACGGCCTCGGGCGGCTCCCGCGTATCCGGTCAGGCGCGGGTCAGGTCCTTCTCGGCCGGTTGCGCCTCGGGCTCGGTCGGGCGGGTCAGGGCCTCGCCCTCCACGTCGACCCGGGGCAGGATCCGGTCCAGCCACTTCGGCAGCCACCAGGCCCGCTCGCCGAGCAGGGCGAGGACGGCCGGGACGATCGCCATCCGGACCACGAAGGCGTCGAGCAGGACGGCCGAGGCGAGGCCGAAGCCGATCATCTTGATCATGGCGTCGCCGTCCCCGATGAACCCGGAGAACACCGCGATCATGATCAGCGCGGCGGCCACGACGACCCGGGCGCTGTGCTGGAACCCGGAGGTCACGGCCTGGGCGGGCCGCTCGCCGTGGACGTACGCCTCGCGCATCCGCGAGACCAGGAACACCTCGTAGTCCATGGCGAGGCCGAAGACGATGCCCACCAGGAAGATCGGCATCAGGCTCATGATGGGGCCGGTGGTCTCCACGCCCAGCAGGTCGGCGCCGTGGCCCTGCTGGAAGACCACGACCACCGCGCCGAGCGAGGCGAGCACCGAGAGCAGGAAGCCGGCGGACGCCTTCAGCGGGACCAGGATCGAGCGGAAGACCACCAGCAGGAGGATCACGGCGAGCCCCACCACCACGAGCAGGTACGGCACCAGCGCGGACTGCACCTTCTCGGAGACGTCGATGTTCATCGCGGTGGTGCCGGTGACCTCGAAGGTCGCCCCGGCCTCGGACTCGACGCCGGGCCGGTCGCCGCGGATGGAGCTGACCAGGTCCTTGGTCTCCTGGTCGGTCGGCGCAGTGGTGGGGACGACGGAGAAGACGGCGGTGTCACCGGCTTCGTTGAACTGGGCCGGGGACACCGACACCACGCCCTCGGTGCCGCCGATCCGCTCGGAGACGGTCTCGGCCGCGGCCTTCGGGTCGTCGGCGTCCTTGGCGTCCACGACCACGGTCAGCGGTCCGTTGAAGCCGGGCCCGAAGCCCTCGGCGAGCGCGTCGTAGGCCCGCCGCTGGCTGGTCTCCGTGGACATGGCCTCGTCGCCGGGCATACCGAGCCGGAGGTCGGTCATCGGCAGCGCCAGGGCGCCGAGGCCCGCGACGGCCGCGAGCAGCACGGGCAGCGGGCGGCGCAGCACGAAACTCGCCCAGCGGGCGCCGCCGTTGACCTTGCGCGTCTCCCGCGGCGTACCGCCCGCTCGGCGGGCCTTTCGGTCCTTGCGGGTCAGTACGGCGTTGGGCCAGAAGCCGAGGAAGGCCGGGACCAGGGTCAGCGCGATGAGGACACCGACAACGACCGCGCCCGCCGCGCCCAGGCCCATCTCGGTCAGCATCGGGATGCCGACGACGGAGAGACCAGCGAGCGCGATGACGACGGTGAGCCCGGCGAAGACCACGGCGGAGCCCGCGGTGCCGGTGGCGAGGGCGACGGCCTCCTGGGGCGTCCGCCCCTTGGCGCGCTCCTCCCGGTAGCGGGAGACGATGAACAGGGCGTAGTCGATGCCGACGGCCAGGCCCAGCATGATCGCTACGGTGCTCGTGGTGTCGGTCAGGCCCAGCGGGCCGGCCAGGGCCGTGATGGCGAACAGGCTGATGCCGACGCCGATGAGCGCGGTGAGCAGTGGGAGTCCAGCGGCGGCCAGTGAGCCGAAGGTGAGCAGCAGGACGACCGCGGCGACGGACATGCCGATCGCCTCGGCGGTGCCGCTGGGTCCGCCCATCTCCTCCATGGCGTCCCCGCCCGCCTCGACGGCGAGCCCGGAGTCACGGGCGTGCTCGAGCGACTCCTCCAGGTGGCTGCGGCTGGCGTCGGTGAGTCCGGAGGCGTCGACCTTGTAAGTCACGGTCGTGTACGCGGTGGAGCCGTCCTCGCTGACCGCGCCGGACTCGTACGGATCGACGGTGCTCGCGACCTGCGTGCCGTCCCCGAGTTCGGCTATCGCGGCCTTGACGGCCTTCTTGTTCTCGGTGGCGGTGACCTTCTCGCCGTTGGGCGAGACGAAGACGACGCGGGCGGTGGCGCCGTCGGCGGCGGCGCCGGGGAACCGCTCCTCCATCAGGTCGAAGGCTTCCTGCGATTCGATCCCCGGCATGGAGAAGGGTTCCTCCTCCGCCTCCGGCGCGGTCATGCCGGCGAGTCCTACGGCGGCCAGCACGGCGGCCCAGACAAGGGCGACGGTCCAGCGTCGCCTGAAGGACAAGCGGCCAATTCGATACAGAAAAGCAGCCACGGGGAGGTCTCCACATCCAGGTCTCGAAGGTGCCTCCAGACTCCTGAAGAGGGGGGTGTCCTGTCGTCGTCCGGCTGCCGACACTGCGCGGTACTGAATCCGCAGTACTGCGCCCTTCGCGGGTCCCACCCGGGGACGAGAGCGGGTCGGCCTCAGGTCGCGGGGCAGGCCCGCGGGTCGCCCCACTTGGAGGAGTTCTTCAGCCGCTGATTCGCCGCCTCCCGCACAACGGCCACCAGACAGGCCAGCGTGCTCACGCCTGGCAGCAGCCCCCGTCGCTCGCGCAGCCATCCCACCGCAGCGTCGAACAGCGACTTCGGGCCCCCGCGGCCGTAGTGAGGGCGAGTTGAGAGTTCATGTCGAGCTCGAACCGGCCGTAGGGGTTCGCGTGAGTCCAGAGCCGGCGCCGGACAGGCCCCGTCTCTCGGAATAACATCTGGCCGACGAGTACGGTGTGGCTCGGCTGACCGCGCGCCTGGCCGTGCAGGTGTGTCACCCTCTCGCGATCGCCGACCCGTGCAGAGCGATGTTCAAGCCGCACACTACGCAGCAGTTGAACGCCTGCAGCCCCGAGCCCAGGACTCGGGGCTGCAGCGGCCAGGCTACGGGCCGGGCTGTCGTCCCGGTGTGAGGCCGAGCGCCTGGATCAGTCGGTCATGTTGCCCATCTTCCAGACGGTCATGGACTTGACGGTGCTGCCCTCGCCGAAGAGGCGCAGGCCGAGGGAGTCCTGGCGGAAGGGGTAGGCGCGGGTGGTGATGGACCTGTGGTTGTTCGCGTACGCCTCGACCATCGAGCGGTCGAGGAACACGTCGAGCGTCAGGGTGCCGTCGGAGAGGGCCAGCGGACCCTTGTGGATGCCGAAGCCGGGTTCGGCGCTGGAGTTGTTCCCGGAGCGTGTCCGGTCGACGCCCAGCTGTCCGGCGGGGGCGTCGTAGAAGAGGCGGGTGCGTTCTTCGTCTCCCGGGCTGCGGAGCACGTCGAGGCCGAAGGTGTCGGCGCTGCCGCGTTCCAGGGTGAGCTTGATGTGGAGCATGTCCCCCCTGATGCCGGCCAGTCGGGTGTTGGCGTCGGTGAGAGAGGTCGGCGTGCTGATGTCCAGGAGCGGTTCGCCGGTGTGGAGGCGGGAGACCTCCTCCACGGGGCGGAATCCGAGGTCGCCGTCGGGCCGCATGGACAGTTCGATGGGCAGGCCCGCGTTGTGGGCCCAGCCGGCGTCGAAGTGGGCGCGTTCGGTGCGGCGGTCCTGGGCGATGCTGAAGACGAGGGAGCGTCCCTTGTCGTCCACCGTTCCGCTGGGTCCGGTGAAGTGGTCGCCGTAGTCCATGAGCCGGGGTTCGGTGGTGTCGGGTGTCCAGCGGCGGGCCTGGGAGTCCCAGGTGCCCACCCAGTAGTAGACGTACTTGCTGCTGTACTCGCCGGGACCGGCGGGGAAGGCCGGGTTGACGAGCAGGGCCCGGCGCTCGCGGCCCTGGGCGTCCTTGCCGATGGGCAGGAAAGTGGGCAGCTCCCAGACCTGGCCGGTCTTGGGGTGGGCCGCCACGTCACCGGTCATCAGGGGGCCCGAGTACGTCCAGTCGGTGAGGTTCTTGGAGGTGTAGAGGAGCGCGGTGCCGCCGACGTCCTTGCCGTCGGTGGTCTGGACGCCGGAGCCCATCAGCTGGAACCAGGTGTCTGCCTCCTTCCAGACGAAGGGGTCGCGGAAGTCACCGAAGCGGACCTTGCGTCCGGCACCGACGTTCAGGTCGGCGGTCTGGCTGGTGACGAGGGTGGGGTGCATCTTCCACTCGACCAGGTCGCTGTCGTCGGGGTCGACGGGGCGGGCGAGGCCGGTGGCCTGGTTGGGGCGCTGGGAGTCGTTGCCGGCGGTGAAGAGCAGGACGGGCACGCCGTTCTCGTCGTAGGCGGCGTCACCGGACCAGACCCCGTCGGGGGCCACGCCGTCCTCGGTGGGCGCGAGGGCGACGGGCAGGTCGCGCCAGTGGACCAGGTCCTCGCTCACCGCATGCCCCCAGGCGATGTTGTGCCAGTAGGGACCGTGGGAGTTGTGCTGGTAGAAGAGGTGGTACTTGCCCTTGTACTGGATGGGGGCATGCGGTTCGTTCATCCAGTGGTTCGGGGCGGTGAAGTGGTAGCCGGGACGGTAGCGGTCACCGTCGTACCGGGAGCGGTCCATCTCCATCCGGGCCTTGGGGGTGGTTCCGCCCGCGAAGCTCTGTACGTCCTTCTGGTGACCGGCGGTGACCGACGCAGGAGTGAGTGCGCTGTCGTGAATCTTCACCTCGTCGATGAGCCCGTTGAACATGTTGACGGCGAACGTGCCGTTGATGATGGCGGGCTGGTTGTGACGGCCGATGATCAGGGGGACGTCGGCCGTGGCCAGCCGTGCGCCGGTGGGGACGGTGGTCTGGGCGACCTGTTCGCCGTTGAGGAAGAGTCTGATCGCGCCCTCGCCCGGCGCGAACACGGCCGACAGGTGTGCCCATTCGCCCGCGGCCAGGGCCGCCTGCTTCGGGACCGTCACCTCGTGCCACGCGTCGCCGGTTCCGATGCCGAACTGCCACCTGCCGTGCCGTCCGACACCGAGGGAGAAGCCCCGCTTGGCCGCCTTGTCCTGCTGGTTGACGACGGCGGACGGCTTGCCTTCGTCTCCCCACTCGAACGCACGTGGCGCGACCCACGCCTCGACGGTCAGGCCGTCGGTGGGCAGCTGCGTCTGGGCTGCGGCGCGGGTGACCCAGGTGGAGTAGCCGTCGAACAACAGGGCGCCGGAGAGCACGCCGTCGGCTTCGTCCTTCGGGCGCCAGAGCGGGTCGCTGTCGGGCTTGTACTGCGCGTCGTTGAAGACGTAGCTGATGGGGTCGGCGGCCTGGCTGACCTTCTCCCTGGTCGTGGTGCCCTTCCCCTCGCTGAAGTCCCAGTGGGCGGCGAGTCCCCGCTGGGAGGGATCGGGTGCGGGGTCGGTGCCGACGCGGACGTCGTCGAGGTTGATGTGGCCCCAGCCGCCGGTGGCCTTGTCCACGACGGTGACGCGCAGCTGCTCGCCGAGGTGCTCGCGGGCGTCCCAGGTGACGCGTCGGTACGCCTCGTCGTCGGTCCCGGTGGCCTTGTGCAGAACGGTTCCGTCGAGGGTTGTCAGGGCCGCGTACAGGTCGTTCTCGTTGCGGCCCCCGGAGACCAGGGCGCTGACCATGCCGGTACCGGTCAGGGTGAACGGCTCGGACGTCGCCGTCCCGGTGGCGGCGTCACCGCCCGTGGCGAACCCCCACAGGTGGTAGGAGCCCTGCTGGTTGAAGCAACAGCCCCAGTCCCAGCCCGGGTCGTCGGTGACCGCTCCGGTGAAGGCGGTACCGGTGGTGGTCCAGCCGCTGAGGTCGCCGGACTCGAAGTCGGGGTTGGACAGGCTGGTCTCGGCCGCGTCGGCGGTCTGCGTCATCAGGGGTGACGTCAGGCCCAGGCATATCGCGAGTGCGAGCAGCAGACGCACCAGGCTGTGCCTGGTCGCGGCTCTCGATGGTGCACGGGTTCGCATGGGAACCTCCGTGGGTGTGGGGTTGGGTTGATCGGGTGGAAAAGGACGTCGGCCCTCGGACGCGGCACGGTCCGGGCCGGTGCGTACCTGGGGCGGAACCGGGGGTCAGGAGCGCCGGACGGGGACGTTGACGTCGGCGACGTTGATGTGACCCCAGCCCCCGTCGGCCCGGTCGACCACCTCGATGTAGATCCGGTCGCCGATGTGGGCGGAGAGGTCGAAGACGACGCGGCGGTACTGCTCGGTGCTGCGGCCGGTGGCCTTGGCCAGGACCTTGCCGTCGTTGGCGCGGACGGCGGCCGCGTAGAGGCGGTCGGGGTCGTTGCCGCCGGAAACGAGCAGGTCGATCACGCCGTCTCCGCCGAGGACAACGGTGGTGGAGCGCAGGACGCCGGTGGCGCTGTCGCCGCCCTTGGAGGGGTTGAAGCCCCACAGGTGGTGGCCTGCCGGGTCGTCTTCGGTCTCGGCCTGGTAGAAGGGGCCGCCCCAGCCCCAGTCGGTGCGGGTGGTGACGTTGGCGTCGCCGAAGGTCGTGCCGGAGACGACGGTCCATCCGGTGAGGTCGCCGGTGGCGAAGTCGTGGTTGGGCAGCGCGTCGACGTCCGCCGGGCGGGGCGGGTCGTATGCGGCGGGCACGGCCGGCGTGTCGTAGGCGCCGTTCATGCGCCAGACGTCCAGGGACACGACGCGGGCCGATCCGCCCTCGCTCGTCAGCCGCAGGCCGGTGGCGTCCTCGCGGGTGGGATAGACCCGGCTGGTGATGCTGTGGCTGCCGTTGACGTACGCCTCCAGCATCGAGCGGTCGAGCAGGACCCTGAGCGTGAGGCGCCCGCCGTCGAGTGCGACGTTGCCTGCGTGGACGCCCTTGCGGACGTCCGGGTCGAGGCTGGAGCGACCGCGGTCGATCAGGAAGCGGTGCTCGGCCGTGTCGTAGGTCAACAGGGTCTGTTCGGCGCCGTCGGCACTCGCCCGGACCGCCAGGGTGACCGTTCGCGCGCCGCGCGGTTCGATGACGGCGCTGATGTCCAGCAGGTCGCCCAAGACCCCGGCGAGCCGCCGGTTTGCTTCCGACACCGAGGTCTGCCGGATGCGGGCGACTCGCCGGCCCCGCAGACCGGCGGCCTCGGCGATCGGTTCGACCCCGAGGGTGCCGTCCTGGCGCAGGGAGAGGGACACGGGCATGCCGGCGTTGTGGGCCCAGCCGGACTGGGCGTGCTGCTGCTCGGTGCGGCGGTCCTGGGTGATGCTGAAGACCACGGAGCGGCCGTCGGGGGTGACGAAGCCGGAGGGGCCGGTGAAGTGCTCGCCGAAGTCGAACTCGCGGGGCTTGTCATGGTCGGGCACGAAGCGGTGCTCGCGCTTGTCGAAGGTGCCGATCCAGTAGTACGTGTGCTTGACGGCGTTCGGGTTGAACCCCTCCCACCACGGACAGATCAGCAGGATGTGCTTTCCGGTGCGCCGGCCGCGGGGGCCGGGAAGCGGGAGGAGCACCGGCAGCTCCCACACCTCACCGGGCTCGGGCACCCTGGCGAGGTCGTTCCAGTGCAGCGGACCCTGGTAGGTCCAGGGCCCCTCGGGCCGGCGGGCCGTGTAGAGGAGAGCGGTTCCGCCATGCTTGCGGGTGACCTGAGCGCCGTCGTAGTCGACGATGCCGCTGCCGACGAGCTGGTACCAGACGCCGTCCTCCTCCCAGACGAACGGGTCGCGGAAGTTCTCCGCCCACGCGGTTCCCGGGCAGGCCGGCAGTCCGGCCGGGGCTTCGGTGACCGGTTCGGAGCGCATCGTCCAGGTGGGCAGGTCGGTGTCACCGTCGGCCTGGTAGGTGGACAGGGCGAGGCCGGTGCGTTGGCGGTAGGGCAGGCGGTCGTCGCCGCCGGTGAAGAAGAGGACCGGTCCGCGGTCGCCGTCGACGCAGGCGGAGCCCGACCAGATGCCGTCCGGGCCGGGCGAGTCCGCGGCGGGGGCGAGGGCGATGGGAAGGTCGCGCCAGTGCACCATGTCGGTGCTGACGGCGTGTCCCCAGTGGATCTGGCCCCAGAACGGTCCGAGCGGGTCGTGCTGGTAGAAGATGTGGTACTTGCCCTTGAAGTACACGGGCGCGTGCGGCTCGTTCATCCAGTGCCAGGGCGGCAGCATGTGGAACTGGGGGCGGTGCCGGTCGCCGTCGAAGCGGGTCCGGTGGGGGGCCAGGTCCGGGCGGGGCACGCGGTGACCGGGGAGGGCGGCGGTCTTCTCGGCGTGCTCGCGCTGCGCCGTCGCGTCGTCCAGGGCGCCCGGGCGGATGACGAGGCTGTCCATGAGGCCCATGTACATGTTGGCGTGGAACTCGCCGTTGAGCAGGGTCGGGTGGTTGTGCTTCCCGATGAGGAGAGGCTCGCCGGGCGCCGGTTCGGGGGCCGTGTCCGGGGTGGTGGCGGTGCCGATCAGGCGGCCGTCGAGGTAGAGGCGCAGCCGGCGGTCGGCCGGGTCGTAGGTGGCCGCGACGTGGCTCCACCGGCCTTTGGCGGCCGGACGGTCCGGGGCGCCCTTGACTTCGATCAGGTCGGTGCCGAAGCCGAGCTGGAAGACGATCTGCCCGAAGCGGCGCAGGCCGAGCAGGAAGCCGGTCCTGGCGCCCGGGTCGTGCTGGTTGACCAGGGCCTGGGGCTTGCCGTCGATGCCGTGCTCGTAGGCGTACGGGGCGATCCACACATCGACGGTCACGCCGCCGGCGAGGTCGACCCTGCCCGGCCCTTCGGCGGTGACGTAGGTGGAGCAGCCGTCGAAGTACAGGGCCCGGCCGCGCACGCCACGGCGGCGTACAGGGTCGCTGTCGGGCTTGTACCGGGCGTCGTTGAAGACGTACTCCACCGGGGTGGCCGATCCGGAGACCGCCTCGCGGGCGACCGCGCCGGACCGCTCGTCGAAGTCCCAGCGGGCGGTGGGCTTCTGCGGGCCGGACCGACCGCCGGCGGCGGCGAAAGCGGGCGAGAACGAGAGGGGCACGACGGCGCCGCCGACGGCGGCGGACACGACCGCGAGCGCGGTTCTTCTCCTCATGCTGGCTCCTGGGATGGGTGACGGACGGCGACCTGACGGTGTGCCAATTCGATTTAGGTGATGGATCGGCATGGTTCGCGCGCCGTCTCCGCTAAAGCAAGAGCTAACGCACACGGATCTCAACTTCGCGTTGCCCAACAGCGGATGAATCATCGTAAAACGCCACTGTTACGTAGGCGAGATGTCCGGGGTGTTGACAGCGCATGACAGGTGGAGCACTCTCATCGCGTCCTGCTAATTCGATTTAGCCGAGCGGAGCTGATCCACTGATGTCCGAACGCCGCGTGACCATGGCCGACGTCGCCCGTGAGGCGGGCGTGTCGCCGACGACCGCGTCGTTCGCCCTGTCCGGCCGCACCGACATGCGCATCTCGGACGCCTCCCGGGAGCGGGTTCTGGAAGCGGCCAGGCGACTGGGCTACCGTCCGAACGTCACCGCGCGCAGCCTCCGGACGAAGTCCACGCAGACCATCGGGCTCGTGTCGGACCGGATCACCACCACGCCGTTCGCCGGCGACGTCATCCGCGGCGCCATGGAGGCCGCCCGCGAGCAGGACCACCTGTTGTTCATCACCGAGGCCGGCGGCGACCGCGCCGCCGAGTCGTCCCTGGTCCACGCCCTGCTGGACCGCCAGGTCGACGCCGTGATCTACGCATCCATGTTCACCCGCTACGTGACCCCGCCGAAGGAGCTGTTCGGCCGCCCGGTGGTGCTGCTGAACTGCCTGGCCCCGGGTTTCGACGCCCCCTCCGTCGTCCCGGACGAACTGGAGGCCGGCCGGGACGCGGCCCGCGCCTTGCTCGCGGCCGGCCACACCGGGGGCATCTGGGCGATCGGCGGCCACCAGGCCGTCCCGGCCACGCCCGAGGGAATCATCGCCGGCAACGAGCGCATGCGCGGCCTGGAGGAAGTGCTGCGCGAGGGCGGCGCCCACCTGGACGGCGTCATCGAGTGCGACTGGGACACGCTGGACGGCTACCGGGAGGTGTCCGCCCTGCTGGCGGCTGGGACCCGCCCCCGGGCGCTGGTGTGCCTGGCCGACCGGGTGTCCTTCGGCGCCTACCAGGCGCTCGGTGAGGCGGGGCTGTCGGTGCCCGGCGACGTGTCGGTGATCTCCTTCGACGACCAGGACATCGCGTCCGTGCTGCGTCCGGCCCTCACCACACTGAAGCTGCCGCACTATCAGCTCGGACGCCTCGCCGTGGAGCTGATCCTCCGCGGCGGGCCGCTCGAAGCGGCCGTACACCGCGTGCCCATGCCACTGCGGGAGCGCGCCTCCCTCGGTGCCCCCGCCGGGGAGTGACACCGGCATCCGAAGACAGCCGTCCCGCCGCCCGCTCCGATGATTCCGGCGCGGACGGCGGGACGGCCCCCAAGAACGGCGACCGTCGCAACCGGCCGCCAAGGGCGGGTCCTGCAAGACCCGCCTCCGTGAGATGGAGGAACCTCGTGGTGTTCAGAAGAAGGCGCCTCGCGCTTGCGAGTGTAGCCGCCGCGGCGGCGACCGCGCTCGTAGCCGGGTGCGCGTCCGGCAGCGGCGGGAGCTCGTCCGGAGCCAGCGGCGACACGCTGACCCTGTGGACGCACAACGCCGGCAACTCGGCCGAACTCGATGTCGTCAAAAAGATCATCAAGGACTTCAACGGCTCCCAGGACAAGTACACGGTCGAGCTCCAGTCGTTCCCGCAGACCGACTACAACAACTCCGTGGTGGCCGCCGCCTCGGCCCGCAAGCTGCCCTGCCTGCTCGACGTGGACGGCCCCAACGTGGCGAACTGGGCCTGGGGCGGCTATCTGGCCCCCATCGACGTCTCCGGCAGCGAGGTACCGGTGAAAGACCAGCTCGCCAGCACCGTCGGAACGTACAAGGACCAGCTGTACTCCTTCGGTTTCTACGACGTCTCCCTGGCCTTCTTCGCCCGCAAGTCCGTCCTGAACGAGCACGGCATCCGCATTCCCACCATGGACAAGCCCTGGACCAAGGACGAGTTCGACGCCGCGCTGGCCAAGCTGAAGAAGAGCGGAAAGTTCGCGTACCCGTTGGAGATGGGCACCGGTGGCAGCGGGGAGTGGTGGCCGTACGCCTACTCCCCGCAGTTGCAGAGCTTCGGTGGCGACCTCATCGACCGCGACGGCTACAAGACCGCCTCCGGCACCCTTGACGGCAAGGACTCCGTCGAGTGGGGCACTTGGTTCCGCTCGCTGGTGACCAAGGGCCACATGGCGAAGAAGTCCGGAGCCGACCCCAACAAGGACTTCCTGGCCGGCAAGAGCGCCATCCAGTGGGACGGCAGCTGGAACGCGGCCAAGAACGCCGAGAAGCTCGGCGACGACCTGGCGATCATCCCGCCGGTCGACTTCGGCAACGGGCCCAAGATCGGCGGCGCCTCCTGGCAGTGGGCCATGAGCTCCACCTGCTCCAACAAGGACGGCGCACAGGAGTGGCTGAAGTTCTCCCGCCAGACCAAGTACTTCGTCGACTACGCCAAGGCCACCAGCACCATCCCCGCCACGGACGCCGCCGCGCAGCAGATCGCGGACTACCAGCCGGGCGGCAAGTTCGAGGTACTCGTCCAGTTCGCGCGCGAGTACGCCACGGTGCGACCGGTCACCCCGGCGTACCCGTACATCTCCACCGAGTTCCAGAAGGCGGCCCAGGACATCCTGGCCGGCGCCGACCCCGAGGACGCTCTCGGCCAGGCCGCGAAGAACATCGACAACAACCTGAAGACGAACAACAACTACGCAGGCTGACCCGCCCCGGTCCGGTTCGGTCCCCGACCGCGCCGCCCGAACCGGACCGGCTCCCTGGAGATACCGTGACCACCAAGACCGCAGCCCCTCAGCGGCTGCGCCCGGTCCGGCGAACCCGAACGACCAACACCCGTCGCCGTGAGAGCCTCACCGCCCTCGGCATGGCCACCCCGGCCGTCGTGCTGCTGATCGTCTTTCTCGTCGTACCGGTCGCCCTCGCCTTCGCCCTGGCCTTCACCGACGCGAGGCTCATCTCGCCCACCCCGGCCCGCTTCGTGGGCCTGCGCAACTTCACCCGGCTCTTCGAAGACCCGGTCTTCTACAAGTCCCTGCGCAACACCGCGTACTTCGCCGTCGTCGTCGTCCCGCTCCAGGCCGGCCTCGCCCTGGTCCTGGCGCTGCTGGTCAACGCGAAGGTGCGGGGTGTCAACTTCTTCCGCACCGTCTACTTCCTGCCCGTCGTCACCTCGATGGTCGTGGTGTCCCTCCTGTGGACCTTCCTCTACCGGAAGGACGGTCTGGTCAACCACGTCATCTCGACACTCACCCTCGGCCACTTCCAGGGCCCGGACTGGCTGGGCGACCCTTCCACCGCGATGCCCGCCATCATCCTGATGTCGGTGTGGCAAGGCGTCGGCTTCCACATGATCATCTGGTTGGCCGGCCTGCAGACCATCCCCGCCGAGCTGTACGAAGCCGCCGAGATCGACGGCGCCACACCCTGGCACCGCTTCTGCCACGTCACCTGGCCGGGGCTGCGTGCCACGCGCACCTTCGTGCTCGTGACCATCACGATCGCGGCGTTCAGCCTCTTCACCCAGATCAGGGTCATGACGCAGGGCGGCCCGCTCGACTCCACCACCACCGTCGTCTACCAGGCCGTACGCACCGGCTACGACCAGCAGGAGACCGCCTACGCGGCAGCCATCTCGCTGATCTTCTTCGTACTCGTCCTGACCGTGTCGCTCGTCCAGCGCTTCCTGACCCGGGAGAAGGACTGACATGACCTCCCTCCTCAAGCAGTTCAGCGGTCACGCCGGCCGAGTCGTCCTGGCCCTGGTCTTCGCGCTGCCGCTCCTCTTCATGCTGGTCTCGTCGTTCAAATCGGACGACCAGATCTTCGGCGACCTCGGCTCACTGCGCGCCTTCCTGCCGGTCGGAGCCCTCTCGCTGGACAACTACAGCGACATGTTCGAGCGGGTCCCGGCGGCACGGTTCCTGCTGAACTCCGTGCTGATCTCGTCGGTCACCGTGGTGCTCGGCATCGTCGTGAACAGCCTGGCCGCCTTCGCGCTCTCACGGATGCGGTGGCCCGGCCGCAAGCTCGTCCTGACCGTGGTCATCGCCACCCTCATCGTGCCGTTCGAGACATTCGCGCTGCCGTTGGTGTGGTGGGTCAACCAGCTTCCGCTGCTCCGCGTGAACGGCTTCCAGCTCGAGTGGACCACCGGCTGGATGGACACCTACCAGGTGCAGATCCTGCCGTTCGTCGCCAACGCCTTCTCGATCTTCTTCTTCCACCAGTTCTTCCAGAGCATCCCCAGGGAACTCGACGAGGCAGCCATCATGGACGGCGCCGGCTGGTTCACCATCTACCGGCGCATCGTGATGCCGCTGTCCGGCCCGGCGGTCGCCACCGTCGCCATCCTCACCTTCCTGCCCGCCTGGAACTCCTACCTGTGGCCGCTGATGGTCGTGCAGAGCGAAGAGCTGCGACCGGTGATGGTCGGCATCTCCTACTTCTTCCAGCTGAACGTGGGCTGGGGCCAGATCATGGCCTACTCCTCCATGATCACCGTGCCGATCCTCGCCCTGTTCGTGGCGTTCCAGCGGTCGTTCGTCAACAGCATCGCCTCCACCGGCGTCAAGGGCTGACCCCCGCACCGCACTTGCGATCCCGCCTCGTCCTCATGACTTCCGTGCGCTTCGCACGCCCTGAGAAAGGCCCCGTGTGTCCACGTCGCCTGCCGACCCCCACCTGCCCACCGTTCATCTGCGACCGCCCCGCAACTGGATCAACGACCCCAACGGCCTGGTCTTCCACGACGGCCACTACCACGTCTTCTTCCAGTACAACCCGCACGGCCCCCAGCACGCGAACATGCACTGGGGCCACTACCGCAGCCCCGACCTGATCACCTGGGAACCCCTCCCCGTCGCCCTCACCCCCACGCCCGGCGGGCACGACGCCGACGGCTGCTACTCCGGCAACGCCGTCTCCACCGGCGGCCGCATCCTGGCCTTCTACTCCGCCCACCGCGATGACCGCTGGTGGCAGCCGGTCACGACCGCCGAGTCGTCGGACAACGGCCGCACCTGGACCAAACGTCCCCACCTGCTCATCCCCGAACCGCCCGCCGGCACCACCATGTACCGGGACCCCTACGTCTGGCGGCAGGACGAGCGCTGGCGGATGCTCGTCGGGTCCGCCCTCGACGACGGCCGCGCCGCGGCGCAACTGTACGAGTCCGACGACCTGGAACACTGGACCTACCGCGGCCCCTTCCACACCAGCGACGCCGCGACCGGCTCGGGCCCGGTCGGCTGGGAGTGCCCCCAGTACGCCACGTTCGGCGACCAAGGTGTTCTGATCCTCAGCGACTGGACCCCTCAGGGCGGACCCAGCCACACCAGCGTCCTCATCGGCCAGGAGAGAGACGGACGCTTCACGGCGGCCACGGCCCTCGTGCCGCTGGACCACGGTCCCGACTTCTACGCCCCCGCCCTCCTGAAGGCCCCGGGAGAGGACCGCTGGCTGATGTGGGGCTGGGCCTGGGAAGCCCGGAGCGACGCCTGGGCGCACGAAGCGGGCTGGGCAGGCGTCCTCACGCTCCCCCGAGAGGTCAGCCTCACGGCCGACGGCACGGTCGCCCAGCGCCCCGCCCGCGAACTGCTGGCCCTGCGCGGTCCCCGCGTCCTCTACGGAACCGGACACGTCATCCGGACCGAGCCCGCCGAACTCGGCCAGGTCAGCCCCACCTTCGACCTCACCGCCACCCTCGTCCCGGACACCACGGGTACCAGCGGGCTGCGCCTGATCACGTCGACCTGCGGCTCCGAGTACCTCGACATCAGCCTCGACCCCACGGCAGGCCGCCTCGCCGTCGACCGCACCCACGCCTCATCGGACACGCGGGCACGGGGAGGGGCCTACACCGCACCGTGCCCGGCCGCGGCACGCCCCGGCGTCCCCGTCGAACTCCGTGTGATCGTGGACCGCTCGATAGCCGAGGTCTACCTGGCCGACGAGCAGGTCCTCACCCTGAGGTTCTACCCGTCCACCGACGGACCGTGGCGGCTGCAGGCCCGTACGACAGGGGCAGGGCGCAGCGAGTTCGCCGTCGCGGCCTGGAACCTGGCCTCGCAGGACATCCGGCAGGAACCCCAGTCGGCGCCTCGGACAGCACAGCCTGCTTGATGCCCTGGGCCGTACGCGGCCCGAAGGCTGACCCACCCGCACATCGACAGGCCCCGGGACCTCGCACCGTGTGCGGCAGACATGGCCATCGCAGCACCCCACGCCCCTACGGGCCCGCGGGCTGCGTTCCGTGGCGCGGGGCTACGGCCCCGCGCCCTACCTGAGAGGCAGACAGCCACCATGGCCCGACCCGGGTCCCCCGGCAGCGTCGACGTCCTCGGCGAATGCGTCGCCGACATCTTCGAGGACCGCGACCGGTCAGATACCGGCGGTCTGGCCCTTCGGGCGCTGGCCGGTGGCGGTCCGGCCAACACCGCCGTCGCCCTCGCCCGGCTCGGCACCCCCACCCGCTTCCTCGGACGCTTCTCCAACGACGCCTTCGGCACCCTCTTCCGCGCCCGCCTCAACGCCTCCGGCGTCGACCTGACCAGCAGCGTGACCACCTCCGAGCCCAGCACGCTCGCCGTCGCCGACCTCGACGCGACCGGCCAAGCCACCTATGGCTTCCATGCCGACGGCGCCGCCGACTGGCAGTGGACCGACAGCGACCTCGCCGCGACGCTGAACGACGACGCGGTCTGCCTGCACACCGGTTCTCTCGCGCTGATCCGCCGGCCCGGCGGCAGCCGAATCGAGGAACACCTCGCTCAGGTGCGCGAGCGCGCCACCGTATCCATCGACCCCAACGTCCGCCCCCTGCTCGTACCGCCCTCCGCCTACCGCGAACGGCTGGCCCACTGGTGCGCCGTCGCCGACATCCTCCGCCTCAGCGAAGACGACTGCACCTTCCTGGCGCCGGGTGCCGGCCTCGAAGAAGCCTGCGACACCTGGCACACCGCAGGCGTGCGCCTCGTCGTCATCACCCTCGGCGGACGCGGCGCCCTCGCGTCCCTCGACGGTGCGCGCGTCACCGTCCCAGCCCGTCCTGCGGTGGTCATCGACACCGTCGGTGCCGGCGACTCCTTCACCGCGGGCCTGCTGCACCGCCTTGCCGATGCCGGACACCTGGGCGGCCGACTCAACGAGCTGACCCTCGAAGACGTCGCTGACGCCTGCTCGTTCGCCGCCCAGGTCGCCACCCTGACGGTTTCGGTCGCCGGTGCGAATCCACCCTGGGCGGACGATCTCGCCACTGCGATTCGACGCTGACCGGAACGTTGGCGCCATTCGCCGGCAACGCAACTGAGGGAATGAGCTATTGCTCGTCGAGGCGCTCCGACACGGAGGGCGCTGTGCCCCGCGCCCCCCGTGCACACGGGCGCCGTGCTGATGGGACCGCTCGAGGTAGACGCCGTCGCCGTAGTCGCCGGTGAAGTCCGCCGAGTCCCGGCCGTCCTCGTACGGCGGCACCCGAGACTATGTGCACCATCCAGGGGTGGGTGTTGCTGTTCGTTGCTGTTCGTTGATCTCGTACTGATGGTCACCAGGAGGACGGCGGTGAGGGCGCCGATGGCGTACTGGGCGCCGTGCTCCAGGCAGTCGTAGTCGTCGAGGATGCCCTCGCGGACCAGGTAGACCGTGAGCGAACGCAGGTGTCTTCCTGTGGCCGGCGCGCTGATCCGATCATCCCCGGTTCACGGACCGTCGTGCGCCGACCGTGTCAGGTATGCCTGATTGTCCTCGATGAGGTGGTCCAGCGCGGCCCTGGCGGCAGCGAGGCCGTCGATGGCCTCGGACAGCCGGGCCCGCTCGCGGCCCATGATTTTCAGTGCCTGTCGCGCCCTGTCCTCGGTCGGCTCGGACATGCAGGGCGCCATCTCGGCGATGGTGCTGCTGGGCATGCCTGCTGCCAGGAACGCCTGTATGAGGCGCACCCGCTGAACGTGCTCGTCCTCGTAGTGGCGCTGTCCGGTGGGTGAGCGGGAGCTGACGAGCAGGCCCTGCTCCTCGTAGTAGCGCAGCGACCGGCGGCTGGCTCCCGTCCGGGCTGACAGTTCACCGATCCGCATGCCGGACTCCTCTCATGCCGATGTCCCACTTGCCCCTCACATTGATGTGAGCTTTTAGGTTAACTCCATGCTGAAGCTCATCTTCATGATCAACCGTGTCGAGGGAATGTCGTACGAGCGTTTCGTCGAACACCACAGGAACCGGCACGCTCCGCTGTTCACCTCCATCCCGGAGGCGGAGCGCTACGTGCGCAAGTACACCGTGTCCCACCCGGTCCCCGCCGAGAACTATCCGCCCCGGGCCTACGACGGCCTGACGGAGATCTGGTTCGAGAACTGGGAGGATCACGACGCCTTCTTCGCCTCCGAGAACTACCGGACGCTGGTCAACCCCGACGAAGCACGCTTCATCGACATGGAATCGGTGGCCGTGATGGTCACCGAGGAGAGGAAGGTCGTTTGACGGCCCGACTCGACAGACGGGTGCCCGCTCAGCTCCCACGGCCGGCCCCCACGTGCACGGTGACACCCGAACCTACGACCAGAGATCCGAACGCAACGGCCTAGCCGTGGTACTGGGGCGAGACTGTCTGGCCGGCGTCGGCGTGCTGTGAGCCGGACGGGTTCGGGCCGGTGGGCCCTTGGTCTCGGCTGTGACCAAGACCAACCGTCCCTGAGCCGCCCGAAGCCCAGGCGGGTGGCTTGGTGGGGATGCCTGCTGCGGTGTACGCCGAGGGAAGAGTGACTCCGATATTTGACTGACCGATCACTCTCCTACATGCTGTCCTCATGCCCAGACCGAGGAGCGACGACAGGCGCGCGGCGATCATGTCCGCTGCCACACGGATCATCGCCGCCCAGGGGCTGGGGGCGGCGACGGCGGCCATCGCGAAGGAGGCCGGCGTCTCGAACGGGTCACTGTTCACCTACTTCGACACCAAAGCGGATCTACTGAACCAGCTTTACCTGGAGCTGAAGGGGGAGATGGGGGCAGCCGCACTCGGCGGCCTCCCCGCAGCCGATGCGCGCACCCAGATGCTGCACATGTGGTCACGCTGGATGGACTGGGCAACGGACAATCCCCTGAAGCGCCGCACTCTGGCCCAGCTCCAGGTCTCCGACGAGATCACGACGTCCACCCATGAGTCCGCAAACCGGACCATGGCGGGCATCGGAGAGATTCTGGAGCGCAGCCGGGCGAACGGCCCGATGCGCGATGCCCCGGCGGCTTTGGTGTTCACGCTGTCCAATGCCCTGGCCGAGGCCACCATCGACTACATGATCGGCGACCCCGACCGCGCCGACGAGCACAAGCGGTCCGGTTTCGACGCACTCTGGCGCATGATCGGCTGACCCGCCCGGGCCCACTTCCTCGTGCTCACGCACGCCCATTAATGACTGACTAGTCAGACATCTAAGGAGAGCCATGCCTGACAAGGTCTACGTCGTCACCGGCCCTACCTCCGGCTTCGGTCGGCGCACCGCCCTCGAACTCGCCAAAAACGGCACCGTCGTGCTGGTCGGGCGCGACGCCGCCAAGCTCGACGACGTGCGCAGCAGCATCGAAGGCAGAGGCGGAAAGGCCCTGTCCGTCCTCTGCGACCTCTCGGACCTGACGAGCGTGCGAGGCGCCGTCGCTCGGATCATCGAGCTCGGCCTTCCGATCACTGGCGTGCTCAACAACGCCGGGATCTTCCCCAGCCGTCCCGGAACGAACGCCCTCGGCTGGGACATCGCCTACGCGACCAATCACATCGGGCCTTTCGTGTTCACCGAGACGCTCATGCCCCACCTCGAAGACGGCACACAGGTGGTGTTCATCGTCTCGGCCGTGGAGGATCCGGAGCGCAAGCCCGCCACCATGTCAGGGTTCCGCGGCGCCCGGTACATCTCCGCCGAGGCGAGCACCCGCGGCGAGTGGAAGCCCGGCGGCTCGAAACTGCCCGGCGGAGACGCCTACGCCACGTCCAAGCAGTGCAACCTGGCAACGGTGCTCGCCTTCGCCCGCGAAACGCCCCGACTGCGGTTCAACGCCATCGAGCCCGGCTTCGCCCCCGGCACGAATCTCAGCCGTGACGCCGGCCTGTTCCTGCGTCTGCTGTCGAAGTACGTGCTCTCACCACTGGCCCCGCTCATCAAGTACTGGACCAACCCGGGCACCGCGGCTCGCATGATCACCCGGATACTCACCGACGGATCGGACACCACCGGCGTCTACTACGACGAGAAGGGACGACCAATGCGAGGTTCCGCACAGGTGCACGACCCGGCGTTCAACGCTCGGGTAGTCGCCGAGACCCGTGCCCTACTGAGGACAGTGCACGTCTGAGGAAGGACTTTGCGTGGCCCCCCGGGCGACCCGACTCGGGCCACCGTGCGGAAGGCTTCGCCGGGCCTGGCCTGCACTCGCGAGGCGTCGAGCATGTCACGAGAGAAGTGCAGCCAGTGAGCCTCCCGTAACTGGTCCAGCAACATCTGTTACTGGCTCTAACAAAAGCTGCTGACCGTGAGACTGTCGTCCTCTCTGCCCGTATGTCTGGGCATGGGAAGCCGTCAGTCGCGGCCGTGGATCGTGTCGGATGAACTGTGGTCGCTGGTCGAGCCGTTGTTGCCGAAGCCGGGTACGAAGAAGGCCGAGGGCAGACCGCGTGCCGGACCGCCAGGCGCTGAGCGGGATTCTCTTCGTCCTGCACACCGGCATCCAGTGGGAGTACCTGCCCCAGGAGCTCGGCTTCGGCTCGGGCATGACCTGCTGGCGGCGCCTTGCGGCCTGGAACGAGGCCGGTCTGGGACCAGCTCCACCAGCTGCTGCTGAACGAGTTACGGTCGAAGAACCAGCTGGACTGGGAACGAGCGGTGATCGACTCCTCGCACGTGCGGGCTGCCCGGCGGGGCCCAAAAGCGGGCCGAGCCCGGTCGACCGCGCACGGCCGGGCGGCAAGCACCACCTCGTCCTAGACGGCCAGGGCATCCCGCTCGCGGTATCGCTGACCGGCGGCAACCGCAACGACGTCACCCAGCTGCTGCCCCTACTCAACAGGATCCCACCCGTCACGGGCCGATCCGGCAGGCCCCGTCGGCGGCCGGACGCTCTGCTGGCGGACCGCGGCTACGACCACGACATCAACCGCCGTCTGCTCTGGCCGATCGGCATCCGGCCCGTGATCGCCAGGCGGGGCGAGCCACACGGCACCGGCCTGGGTATCTTCCGCTAAGACGACATCCATGAAGCGTTCCTCGGCCTCGCCACCTGCCTGATCACCCACCGCCACGTCCAACGCCTTTGTCAGGGCCTCTAAACGGGTGACGGCGTATCCGGCGTCGGTGACGAACGAGTACGGCCAGCCGGAATGCACTGGGAGGCGGTCTTCGCATGGGCGTAGACGTGCCAGAACAACCTGTCCGGCGAGCACGGCGAGTCCGACCGCAGCCATGGCGAGACGTCCACCGCTAGCACCAGGCGCCCGTCCGGGAACCGGGGCAGTGGCGGGCCAGCCAGCACCTGCCGCAGCCGGTCGGTTTTGATCCGTCCCTCGTTGAGGCCGTCGTACATCGCGCCATGCCCACGCCGGTGCTCGGGCGCCAACGTCAGCTCCACTGCCGAGTGCACCGCACCCGGAGCACACAACACCGCGTCCGCCAGGACGAACAGTTCATCGCTCCGCATGGTCAGACACGCGTACAACTCGTCCCGAAAGCGTGACGCTTTCGCGAACGCTCCTCTGGAACAGCTTCAGGTAGCAGGCTCACCCTCACGGCCTTCGTCGTGGTCACGTGCACCTTGGTCGGAGCACATGGTCAGACGAAGGCCGCCTCTACGTCCGAGCAAGGGGCCGAAGCCGCACTTCGCGAGATCCCAGACCTCCTGGACCGCTGTACTGACGACGTCCAAGCCAATGCGGTCCGCGACCTAGCCACTACCTGCAGGACTGTGCCACGACTCCCGGCAGCTACCCGGTCTTCGTCGGAGACTGGCCAGACCAGCAAGAGGTTAAGGAACAAGCTCAGGGTCTGTTCGCGAACACCCACCGATTGCCCGCCAAGGCGTCGTTCTCCTCGGGGAGCGGGCCGCGTCCGTGGCGGTGGGTGAATTCGAAGGGCGTGTGGATCGATGTGGACCAGCCGTTGCCCGCCAGCGCGCCGGCGGAGTCGGGGCGCGGTTCCTTCGCGAACAGGCCGAGCAGGTCGATGCCGGTCTGCTGGGTCGTCGCGGTGTAGAGGGGGCTGTCGCGGTAGGTCATCAGGTCAGGCTCGAGCTTCACCTCGTAAGCCAGGGCGCTGCCCCGCGCGCTCAACCGGTCCACCTGTGCGATGAGGGCTGACTCGGCGACGGCGGGGAGGTAGAACAGCAGCCCCTCCGCGAGCCAGACGCTCGGTGCGTCCGGGTTGAAGCCGGAGGCGGCGAGCGCCGCGACCCAGTCGGCGCGGAGGTCCACCGGGACCGGGATGCGCGCCGCCTTCGGTGTGGCCGACAGGCCGTCGAGCACCTTGTGCTTGAAGGCCAGCACCTCCTCCCTGTCGATCTCGAAGAAGACGCTGCCGGCGGGCCAGTCGAGCCGGAAGGCACGTGTGTCCAGCCCTGCCCCGAGCAGGACGACCTGACGGGCGTCGGTCGTGTGCGCCGACTGGAGGAGGAAGTCGTCGAGGACCCTCGTCCGCAGGCCGAAGTAGCGGGCGAAGCGTCCCCACAGAGGGTTCGCGTCCCCGTCCGGTACCTGGCACGAGCGGGTCGGCCAGCCGCGTGAGGCCGGCGCGGCGAGCACGAAGTGTTCCGCGAAGACATCCTGGGCGAGACTGTCGTCGCGATGTGTTTCGATGGCTCGCGCGGCGGCGACCAGGAGCGCGGTCCTCCCCACCCCGCTCGCGACGCCGGCATCGTGCTTCGTTGTTCCGACCACGCTTCCTCCGTTGACGGATGTGCTCATCGGCTCCGCTCCCGCGGGACCACGACGGGTTTGACGACACGACCCGTTTCGCAGTCGCGTTCGGCTTCGTTGATGGCTGCGAGCGGGTACGTACGGATCAGCTCATCGAACGGGAACCGGCCTGCCTGCCACAGGGCGATCAGCCGCGGGATCAGTAGGCCCGGCACCGCGTCCCCCTCGCAGATGTGTGAGATGCGCCTGCCGCGGTCCAGCGCTCCCGGCTCGATCGGCAAGGTGGTGTGCAGCCGTGCGATCAGGCCGAGGTGGCCGGTCGGTCGCAGGGACCGCAGCGCGTCGTTGATCAGTGAGGGGACTGCCGTGGTGTCCAGGGCGTAGTGCGCGCCGCCGTCGGTCAGTCGGCGGATGCGGGCGGACAGGTCGGATGTCGTGACGGGCAGAGGTATCGCGCCGTAGCGCTCGGCGAGGGCCAGCCGTTCGGGGTAGTGGTCGACCGCCACGGTCACCGCTCCGGCCGCCGTGGCGGCCATGATCGCGGCCAGGCCCACCGCACCCGCGCCGAAGACGGCCACGGTCTCGTGCGGCGCCGCGCCGAAGGAGTTGAGGACTGCCCCGGCGCCGGTGAGGAATCCGCAGCCAAGCGGTCCTAGCAGTTCGATAGGAAGGGAGGGGTCGACCCGTACGGCGTTGCGGGCCGGTACCAGCGCGTACTCGGCGAACGAGGACTGGCCGAACCAGCGCGGGGCCAGGCTTTCCCCCGCCGCGTCGGTGAACCTGGCGGCGTTCTGCTTGCGCCCGCCGAACAGGTTGAGCTCGGCGAACGAGTCGCAGTACGCGGGGGCGGCGCCCCGGCAGTTCGGGCAGTGGCCGCAGGAGTCGAAGCTCAGGACGACGTGGTCGCCGGTGGTCAGGCCGGTGTGCGGCCCGCCCGACTCCACCACGGTCCCGGCACCCTCGTGGCCGAGCACCGCCGGCAGCGGTGAGCGGCCGCCCGGTCGCCGGACGGCGAGATCGGTCCTGCACATCCCACAGCCCGCGATCCGCACCAGTACTTCGTCGTCGGCCGGTCCGGTGTGCAGCAGCACTTCCTCGACCGTGAAGCGGTCTTCGGGGGAACGCAGAACCGCCGCGTCGAACTTCATCGCCATGTCAGCGGTCAGCCCGCGGTGACGGCGGGGGCCGCGTGCTCCCGGGCGTGCCGGTCCATCTCCGCGCGAAAGGCGGCGACCAACTGCGGCCGGATCCTGCCGGCGTTGCGGTCACCGCCCTCGCAGACCGCTCCCCGCACACCCACGATGTCCGTGCCGATGCGGGTCAGCTCACCGAGGTCGGCGGCCTTCACGCTGCCCGCGAGAGCGGCGAGGAGTCCGGCTTCATGGGCCCGCCGCACGAACTCCGCGCAGACCTCCACCGGTGCATGGTCGAACAGCCGTGTCCCGTCCTTGATCGCGGTGTCGAGCATGGCCGCGTCGGCGCCCGAGCGCAGAGCGATGTCGGGGAGCGCGAGCGGGTTGACACAGCCGATGCGATGGGCGTCGGCGTAGCCCGAGGCGACGACGAAGGCGTCCGGCCGGTGGTCCTTCACCGCCCTGACGACCCCTTGCATGACCTCGACACCTTGCGCGGGCGTCGTGCACCCGTAGAGCCCGACCTTGATGTACGTGGCGCCCGAGACCACCGCGCCAAGGGCCGCCTGCGCCACGGTGCCCGGCTTGTACGGCACGTCTCCGACGGTGGCGGACACCGGTTTGTCCGAGGGGACCACTCCCCGGATGTCCTTGATGACCCACGGGAAGTTGGCGCCGAGCGAGCCCTCGGCGGGTCTCTTCACGTCGACGATGTCGAGATGCTGCGCCGCCTTCGCACACTCGAGGGCTTCCTCGACGCTGTCCGGGGAGATCAGAAGTAACAACGTGTGCTCCTTCCCGCACACCCCTCAGCGCCTGGGGGAGCAGGCGGGAGTGTGCGAACGCGCTTGCGTCTTTTGCGGTCCGCTCATCATCAGCGGCCGCCCGCGACCACCGGTAGGGCGCGCGAGAACCGAGGGAGGTGCTACACCCCGGACCAATGCGCCGTGCGCGCCGGTTCAACCGGCTCCGCGTCCCGTTCATGCCGACGTCGCGCCATCTTCACTCTTTATGCTGACCAGCCAGTCTTCCCGGGACACCGGGTCCGCAGGCCCGCATAGTTGCTGCCCGGCTGGCACACACGGCCGTCTCCCGGACTCAAGAGAGGCACACACATGCGCACCGAAGCAGTCACACGCGTGAAACTGGTCTTCACCCTGTTCGACGCCGACGGCAACGGGGTCCTGGAAGCCGACGACTTCACGCTCATGAGCGACCGGGTGGCCGCGGCGGTGCCCGACGCCGACGAGGCCAGCACCAAGGCGATGCGCGCCGGCTTCCAGCGCTACTGGGAGACGCTGGCCAAGGAACTCGACACCAACCGCGACGGCCGGATCACCTACGACGAGTTCCAGGAGTGCGTCCTGTCACCGGAACGCTTCAGCGGCGCCGTGGACGCGTTCGCGGCGGGCTTCGCGCGCTTCGGCGACGTGGACGGCAGCGGGACCGTCACGCGCCCGGTGTTCATCGGAATGATGAGGGGAGTCGGCTTCGACCTGCCCAACATCGAAGCCCTCTTCAACGCGTTCGGCCCCGACGCCGCCGACCGGATCCGGGTGGACGTCTGGGAGGCCGAGATCAAGAACTACTACGCGCCGGACAAGGGTGGTGTCCCCGCGGACCTGCTGGCAGCCGCCCCGACAGCCTGACCCGGCCCGTGGCCCGCTGCGTGCCGTACCCCGAGCCCCCGAGGACGTCTGACACGGCAGACGACACGTCCCGCCGAGATACCTGTCCTCGGGCACACCGCACCGCCCTCTGAGGGCGATGACAGAACAGCCCGAGCGGCACTCGGCTTCGGACATCACTCCGCTGCACCACGCCTGACCCGCGCTGCTTCAAGGCCCGGCATGGAGACGGTCCTCTCGTGCGCTGACCAGAGCGCGCCAGCGGTCGCGGTCCGTATGGACATGACGTTCCCGGGTGCCTGATTCGGGATCGCACGCGCTCGTCCGTCCGCGTGAGGGTGCGTGCCCCTCCGAGTGCGCCCGGGGTTGCGTGCGGGCGGGAGACAGGCGCGACTAGAGCGTGTCTCTTTGGTGGGCTGGTCAGTTGATCGGATGTGTCCATCCGGTTAGTGATCACTGATGCGATGTGGGGCCGGATCGAGCCGCTGATGCCGGCCGATCCGGTCCGCGGTCGGCGATGGGCCGATCACCGCCCCACCCTTGAGGCCATTGCGTGGAAGTACCGCACCTGTCCGCCCTGGCGGGACCTGCCGGAGGAGCTCGGCTCCTTCCGGACGGCCTACAAACGTCTCATCAGGCGGGCCGTCGACGGCACCTGGGCACGGATCCTGGCCGCAGCCCCGGCCACCGCCGACGCGGATGACGACGTGGAGTGGACGGTCTCGGTGGACTCCACCATCTGCCGGGCCCATCAGCACAGATCGCCCGGCTGATCCGCCGGGTGCCGGTTGTTCATACGGACCGCCGAGCGGCGTTCGCGAGGCCGCGCGGTTACTGACGCTCCAGGGGGAAACGCCTTCGGCGTACTTCAGGCCACGACCAGCACCCCATGACACCGGCATGCGATCGGACCTCGCCAGACGACGAAGGCGATATCACGGCCCTGCGGGCTCGCCGCCGCTGGGTGGTGTGTCGGCAGCGGCTGGTGGCGCCGCTGGAGATGAACGCGCCGCCGGTAGCGTGGACTGGGTCTGGGGCGGGGTGGGTGCCGCGCTCGGTTCCGAGGGGGCAGTTCGGTAGGCGTCCAGGGCGGACAGCCCAGGACGGAAGCCGGTGTCGACAAGACTGCTCGCGAGGCGCCACATGGCGCGTTCGTCCTCGAGCCGTTGGGGAAGGGTGAGTCCGAGCGCTGCGGCAAGCGGGTGTCGCGCGAGGTTGACCATGGCCCGGACTGCGCCCGCCCACTCGTCGGTGGCCACGACCGCCAGGCGATACCAGAGCATCGTCAGCGGCAGCAGGCCCGCGATCATCACTGCGACCAGCCAAGGATGCGACGCGCTGCCGACGGCGAGGTCCACTATGGCGGCCGCGACGACGATCAGGTGCCCGTAGAGCAAGCTGATGAAGAAGTCGACGCTCATGCGGGCGTCATCGGTCTGCTGGCGTGCCGAATCCGGGGCGGCAGCGTTCAGTTCGTGCCAGAGCACCTGTGAGTCGAGCCGGAAGCGGTCGTAACCGTACTCCTCGAAACGCCGAATGGCGTTCCCGAGTTGCGTCGGGGCGACCTGCCGATCATCCAACGGGTAACGGTGCAGCCGCTCGTTGAGCAGTGCGAACCAGACCTCGCCCTTGTTGACGTCCGTGGCGAGGTGGCGGCTGATGATCGGGTGGGCGCGGAAGGCAGCGAGCACGGGCTGGTCGGCAACGGCCAGACAGCCAGCACGTTCCTGCCCGGCCAAGGTCACGGCGTCCACGCGGTTGCGCAGAAGGTGCTTGCGGGCCAGATGATGCCGACGTCGCGCCGCGGCCAACCGTTGGGGCCAACCGAGATAACCCTCGAGAACGCGGTACAGCGGCGTCTGCAACGCAGCCAGGACCAGGCCGAGGACCGCAGTGGCAACCAGTCCGAAGATCGCAGCCCGGCCCGTCTCAGCTCCGAGCGCTGCGAACCTGCTCAGGTTCGGCACCACCACGAACCCGAACACCAGTACGTTGATCAGGCTGGGCAGGATCCAGCCGACCAGCAACGCACGCCCACCGCCGAGGGCGCTCTGAATCAGCCCGGTCACCGCTGACTACCGCTGGCCTCGGTTGCGGCGCACTAGACGGCGATACCACGGTTCGCGCAGATCGTCGTAAGGGCCGGAGATGTTCCCGGGAACCGAGTGTGCCGAATTCAATCCTGGCGGCGCTGGGACCTCACGCTGCTCCTCGGCGACAGCCTCGGCGTAATCTCGTCCACTGTCTCTCAATTTACGCCATCGGTGCCTCTGGCCCTCCGGTACATATTCATGGAACGCCGGACCAGGGGGGCGCGAGCCGATCAACCCCGACGAACCGGCACTCTCACGGGCGCTGGCGTCAGGCTGCGGGAAGGGCGGATCGAGTTCGGCAAGCGCGACGGCGAGTTCCTTCTTGAGACAGCCCATAAGATCCCAGATCCGGAAGCGTTTGTCAGCGAGCGTCCCGGAGCGGTCTTCGTTTAGTGCGAGGAACGCGCCGAGAGCAACCCATAGGTGTGAGGGGTCTCCTGGGTACGAAGAACTGAAACCACCGGAGGTCATCTCGGCCCAAACGGGCAGAACGCTCCGCATGCTGGCGTTGAATTCGTCTATCACGCCGCCGAGCAAGGCCAACTTGGCATCCGCTTCCTCTCTCGAGACGTCGATATCTTTGAGCTGCTCTAACGCGTGGCCAGCAGCCTCATGGACGGTTCGAACTGCACGCCCAGCTTCTTCTGCTTCCATGGGGCACGACCGTACTGTCCTATCGACTGTTCAGTCTGCCCAATCGCGCAAACTCGTTCATGCCAGGCGACTGCTGATCACGTGCTCACCCGTCACCGGAGCATTCAGGTGTTTGCCCGTCGCCCTGCCGGCCCGGCGTTTGACTCAGGCATCGCCACTAACCTCTCCTGGGCTACGGTCATGAAGCGCCCGGTACACGCCGGCGTGACCGCCTGCCTCATCGTTGACAGGGCGCTGCAGTCGCGTAGCAGCGCGCGGACAGCAGTTCCGACTGTGCCGCTGTGTCGACGGCCTGACTGGGACGTCGGAGAACCCCGAAGGGTGCTGCACCACCCTCCGCGGCGCGGCGGACACCGGCGCGCACGGTTTCGGACAGGAGCAATCGATCCGCTTCGCCGTCTGTCCCCGCACGGGTGGAGGCAGGCCGGGGGAGGGGCTTCTGCGGCGGCGGTCGGACGTCGGTCAGTGGTAGGGCCGCCAGGAACGGCAGGACCCACGTCGGCCATCTCGTCGGGTACTTTCTCCGCGTGGTTGTGACCCGCGTCAAAGACGTGTCCGGTGACAAGCCCAGCGGTGTCCAGCCCGCGTTCAGCAGCCGGCCCGCCGTGGTGGGTGCGATGATGGCACCTACGCGGCCGACCCTGATCGTTGCTCCCGTACCTGTCGCCCGCAGCGGTGCCGGGTAGACGCTCGGCGCCAGGGCGTAGAGGCCGACGATGCAGCCCTGCGTCCCGCGGGGCGGCTGGCGCGGCACGGACTGCTTCGTCTGGGGGGTGGGGAGCCGAAGGAGTTTCGGGCAGAGCTGTACTCCCTGCCCGACGAGGCTGCTGCTGGTGGTGCGATGGTACGGCCATCACCCCACCACTTTGGGATCCCGCTGACCAGTCACAGGTCGGCGGCAGGCCCTTCACGACGCCTACACGTAGCCGGATGATGCCTTGAGAACTTCGATCAGCTCTGGGGGACTCACGTGCCGCACCTTTACCGCCGTTTCGACGCCGGTTCCCCCGTACGCCTTCGGCGTTGAAGTGAGCAGGTACCGCCCGGCGGGATGAGTGGCGGAGGGGCGGGCGGCGTGGATGGCGTGGACGGCGGCCCAGGAGTGCGAAGCGCAGCAGTTCGGTGGCGGTGACCGCGGCGTCGGTGTCGAACGCATCGATCCGGATGAACCGCAGTCTCTTGACGTAGCCCAGCAGTCCAGGGCGTTCGGCGTCGCCGGCCGTCAGGGACAGCGCCGGAAATTCTGATTCCAGACCCGCGCTCTCGCGTCTCCTCGCGCAGTGCGGGCGGCGCTGGTGCGGGTTCGAGCTGGGCCGGGGACGCGCCGTGCTTGCGCTACCACGGGAGCGAGACACACCGGCTGGGCGAGGTGCTGCGTGTGCGGACGCTGTCCCGACCGCGGACGGGGAACCAGAGGGCAGGGTTCAGCGGCTGGTGGCCGGGGGTCGGGGGGCGAGGAAGGAGTCGAGATGGGCGAAGACAGCATCGGGCTGCTCGCGGATGGGCAGGTGTCCTGCGCCGGGGATGAGTTCGAACCGCGTGTGGGAGAACGCCGCGGCGTAGGCGCGGCCGAAGTCGGGGGTGACGACTGTGTCGTCGGCGCCCCAGATCACCAGGACCGGGCAGGTGACGGTGGAAAGGCGGGGGAGCATGCCAGCATCT
This sequence comes from Streptomyces sp. NPDC042336, assembly GCF_055581985.1. NCBI lineage: Bacteria > Bacillati > Actinomycetota > Actinomycetes > Kitasatosporales > Streptomycetaceae > Streptomyces > Streptomyces sp. NPDC042336. The sequence goes on from NZ_JBVJEA010000022.1 coordinate 49,122, forward strand.
CCCATGGCCGGCCCGGCGAAGACGCGCAGAGCGGCCATCGACTGCGCGGAGGGTCTGCCCTGCGGCGCCGGTCCTCCGGCCGCCGGAGCCGGTGGCTCGGGGGGCACGGTGATTTGCTGGCCGGGTATGACGGGGCCGATGGCGTCCATGAGGACGAGCCGGGAGATCCGGCCTTCGCGGTCCTCCAGGACGCTCTGGGTGGCGACCCAGCCGCCGAAGGACGTGCCGATCACCGTCACGTCGGTCAGCGAGAGGTTGCCGAGCAGATCCAGGTAGGCAGCGGCGAGGGCGGGCACGCAGTCCAGGTCTTCGGGCCGTACGGTGCCCGCCCAGCCCGGATGGGTCGGCGCGACCACCCTGTGATCCGGTGCGAGGTGGTCGATCAGGGGCGTGATACTGGAGGGGCCAGGGCCGCCGTGCAGGACGAGGACCGGGCTGCCGCTGGTTCCGGCCTCGCGCACTTCGAGGTCGAGGCCGGGCCGTATCGGAACGGTGCGCTGCAGGGGTGCGGTCATGAGGTGCTCCTGGATGCGGGGAGAGGGCTGAGGGGGCCGGTGGCTGAGGGAACGGTGGCCGTCGGGGCGGGCCTCACTGGGCTGCCGGGCCGGACGTGAAGAAGGCGACCATCTGCTCCAGGCCCCGCTCGCCGAACATCGTGTCCAGGTTGGCGGCGGACTCGGCGGCTGACTTCTCGCTGCGCGGGAAGAGGGCCTCCTCGTATGCGGCCAGGGCGGCCTCGGTGTCACCGGGGTGGGAGGCGATGGCCAGGGCGAGTTCGGCACCGTCGAGCATGGCGAGGTTGGCGCCCTCCCCGGCGAAGGGAGACATCACGTGGGCGGCGTCGCCGAGCAGGGTCACGCCCGGGACGCGGTCCCAGCGGTGCCCGACGGGCAGGGCGTGGATACGGCGCGGGGTGATCGTGTCCGCGTCCGCGACCAGGGCGCGCAGGCCCTCGTCCCAGTCCTCGAAGTGGGCGAGGACCGCGGCTTTGGCGGCGGCCTGGTCGGTGAAGTCAACCGTGTCCAGCCAGCCTTCGTCGGCCTTGAGTGCGGTGTAGACGTGGAGGCTGCCGTCGGTCTCCCGGTGGGCGAGGACACCGCGCTCGTGTCCCAGGGTGATGAAGAACCCGCTGCCGATGACCGCGGCGCTGCGCGGGTGGCGGATGTCGGCGTCGAACAGGTCGGTCTCGACGAAGGAGATGCCGGTGTATGTAGGCCAGGTGCTGGAGACCAGCGGCCTGACCCGGGACCAGGCGCCGTCCGCACCGATCAGGAGATCGGTGGTAATGGCCGAGCCGTCGGCGAACGTCACCTCATGTCGCCCGTCGCCCAGCGCCCGGGCCCCGGTGACCTTACGGCCCCAGTGGATCGTGCCGTCGGGCAGGGAGCCCAGCAGCAGGTCGCGCAGGTCGCCGCGGTCCACCTCCGGCCGGCCGCCGGTGTCGTCGTCCTCCTCGGCCACGTGCACTGTGCCGTCGGGGCCGAGCAGGCGCATGGCCTGACCACCCTCGTGGACGATCTTGAGGAAGTCGTCGTGGAGGCCAGCGACGTGCAGGGCCTTCTGCCCGTTGATCTCGTGGATGTCGAGCATCCCGCCCTGCGTACGGGCCGCCGCCGACGCCTCCAACTCGAAGATCGCCGACTCGATGCCATTGACGTGCAGGACGCGGGAGGCGGTCAGGCCGCCCAGCCCCGCGCCGATGATCGCTATCGGGACATGACTGGTGCTCAAGGCAGCCTCCGGAGACAGTAAGGGAATACCTCGGTGCGTCGGGTCATCGCCGCCGACGCCGCAAGGCTCCTTGCCGGGGCGGCAAGGAGTACCTCGGCCACTGCCACCGTAACGAACATGTTCGTTAAGAACAAGTTCGTTGCAAGGTAGCGGCAGCCGGCGAGGAGGACTTCTCTGTCTTCTGCCGGCGTCAGGCGTCAGGCGTCAGGCGCGCCCCTCGCGCCGGGTTCAGCTCCCTGCGCCCGGGACGGGTGTGTGCGTGATGCCGTTGACGAGGACGTCGAAACTCCAGCGGATCCTGTCCGGCACTGAGCCGCCGATCAGGGCGGGCATGTGCGCGGTGATCGCCGGATGTGTGGCGGGGTCCACGGCGTGCAGGGCACGCACGGTGGCGTTCCAGTCGTCCTCAGAGGCGGGGTCGTGCTCACGGGCGGAGTGCTCGGCAGCCGTGGCTGTTGCATCCTGGAGCAGCTTGTCCACCCCCCAGGCGACCTGCTCGCGGTCGGCGCCGCTTTGCGAGAGGAGATCAAGGATGCGCTCCACCAGGCGCAGGTAGTTCTCACCGCTCGGGCGGGCGACGAGCGCGGCCCGCGCGAGCTGCGGGTGCTCGAACAGCACCCGGGTGTACGACGCCATGGCGGCTCGGAGCTGCTCGCGCCAGCCCCCACCGCAGTCCCGCCCGGTCAGGTCGACCTCGCCGAGCAGGGAATCCAGAACGGCCGCGTGCAACTCGGCGGTGTTGGCGACGTATACGTACAGCGACGCGGGGCCGGTGTCCAGCTCCTGCGCCAGGCGACGCATCGTGACCTTCCCCAAGCCCTCCGCCCGCATGATCCGCACGGCGGTATCCACAATCCAACGCCGGGACAAGGCGGGCTTGGCCGGACGGTCCCGGCGGCTGATCGGCTCTCTTTCCACAGTCACAAGCCGATCGTAACGAACATGTTCGCTGAGTGGGACTGCCCCGACAGCCCTCTGTCGTCGCCCCTCCTCGCCACCGCGGGACGGCGCTGCGCTGCGCCTTCACCGCGCCGTCGCCCAGCGGCTTGGCCTGAGCGTGAACGCGTATGTCGTGCGCGCCGCCGGCCGAGCCGCCACGCTCGATGCCGTGAAGCAGCTCGCCACGATCGGTCTCGGCGACGACCTGGCGGGCGAGGGCGACGCCCTGTGAACGGAGGCGAGGTCTAGTCGCTCCCCGACGGCCGCACCGTCCTGATCATCAGCCTGACCGGCCTCGAAGAGGCCTACGGTGCCGTCCTCGTGATCGTCCTGCACGACAGCGGCCGCTACCCCGGCACCGCCATGTCCGTCGTCATCGGCGACCCGCTCCCGTGCACCGCCGTAGCAGTCAACATCGCACAGCTGCGCGTCGACCGGTTCGACGGTGCCAAGCTCCTCGGCCCGGTCGATGCCGCGGTCATGACCCGTGTGGACGCCGCCCTCCGTGCCGTCCAGGACCTCTAGACACCACAGCAGCCCGCCCGCACCCGCGGAGGACAGCGGAGCCCCCGGCGGGCGTCGCCTCGCTCGGTGGGCCGCAAGCAGCTCGCCCGACGGGCATGCTCGCGGTGGTGCATGCTCGCGGTGGTGACCTGCGAGCCGTCCGGCAGTGTGAGGCGCTCCGCGTCGCTGAAGATCTGGGCGGGTGCCAGGTGGCCATCGGTGATCCGACGGCCTTGGAGACTGCCAAGAGGGTGCCGATCAAGGCTTCACCAGCGGTGCCTTCCTCCATCGCGATCGAGGGCGCCATGTCGACCCGGACCCGCAGGGGAGCGGGCCGTCCCTCGCAGAGCTTCACCACGACGCTCTCGGTGGCGGTCACGCCGAACCCGGCACCCGTGATCACCGTATGCCCCGCCTGGACGGCCGCGTCGTGCGTCTCGTACGCGGCGGAGCGCCGCGACATGGTTCGCCAGGTCGGTGTAGTGGCTGCCGACGGCGCGACAGGCGTCGACGACCCCCGGGGCCGTCGTGGTGAACGGGCCAACCGTGTTGATGACCACGGCGGGGTGTCGCTGCCGGATCTCCGCGGCAGCGGCCGTAAGGGACGGGGCCGGCAGGGACTCGCTGCCGGTCTGCTGTGCTGTGGCGTGCAGGCGATTCGCGTCCCGGCCGACGAGGACGGCTGTCAGGCCGAGCCGGGCCGGCTGCGCTGCGATGGTACGGGCGCTGCGCCCGGTGCCGCCGAGCAACCGTATCTGTGCAGTCATTCGAAGAGTTCCTCTGATCGAGAGGCGAGGGTCGGGCGGATGTGAGGGTCAGCCGGTCGTGATGACGAGCTTGCCGCCCTTGGGTGTGCCCTCGCGCTCAAGCTCGGTCAGCGCCTCGATGGCATCGATGAGCGGCACCGTGCGAGCGATCGGCACCCGCAGGGTGCCGCGTCCGGCGGCGCGTGCGACCTCCTCGAGATCCGCTGTGACGGGCCTGGTGATCAAGACGTTGTACGGGCCGGGCAGTGCGCTCTTCGCCATGTTCGCGGGTGTGGGGTGGATGCTGACGATGCGCCCGCCCGGCTTCAGCATCTTCTTGGCGGCATCAGTCGGCAGCGTGTCCGCGGTGTCGAGGACGAGGTCGAATCGCCCGCTGAGCCCCGTCGGGTCGAAGCCGAACTCGACAATAGGGTCGAGGCCGAGGTCGCGCGCGTCGTGCGTGGCGGTGGCTCGGCAGCTGCCTCCCACCGAGGCGCCGTGCGCCAGCGCGATCTGGGCGCCGGCTCGGCCGACTCCACCGAGGCAGCCGTTGACGAAGACCGATTGGCCGCGCTGCAGCTTTCCCTTCTTGACCACGGCCTGGAGTGCGGTGAGGCCAACGGTCGGGGTGGCGGCGGCCTCCTCGAAGGAGAGGTGCGCGGGCTTCTTCACGACGCCCCGCTCCTCGGCGAGGACCATCTCGGCGAAAGCCCCCGATGCCTTGATGGACGCCCCGCCCAGCACTTCGTCGCCGACGGCGAGCCGGGTGACGTCCTTGCCGACCGCCTCGACGATGCCCGCGAAGTCGTAGCCCAGTGCGCGCGGGAACTTCCGCCCCGTAACCATCTTCATGGCGCCGCTGCGGATACCCCAGTCCATCGGATTGGCCGCGGCTGCCCGCACGCGTACCAGGACCTCGCCGGAGCCAGGACGGGCGGGCTCGAAATCTTCCAGGCGCATGACTTCGGGTCCGCCGTACTGGTGGTACTGAATGCGTTTCATCAGGGCCTCCACTAAGTGATGTCATCGAGCGACATGACTCTACCATCATGATGTCATCGAGTGACATCACGGCAAGTAGAGCGGGGTGTCACGAGATGACGTCACCTACACTCTCGGCATGGGACGGTGGAAGCCTGGGGCAGGTGACCGGCTGCGCGAGGCAGCGCTGTCGCTCTATCTGGAGCGCGGCTTCGAGCAGACGACGGTGGCGGACATAGCCGAGCGGGCGGGCGTCACTGCCCGCACGTTCTTCCGGTATTTCGCCGACAAGCGCGAGGTCCTCTTCGACGCCTCCTCCGTGCTGGAAGAGAAGTCGCTGGCTGCTCTCGAGGGGGTGCCGACCACGGCGTCGGCGCTGGTTTCTGTCGCGGCCGTACTCGACAGCGTGGCCCGGATGGTGGGCGGTGACCGGGAGCTCGCCCGGAAGCGACAGGCCGTGATCATGGCCAACGCAGATCTCCGCGAACGAGAGCTGATCAAGCTCACGTCCCTGTCGGCCGCCCTGGCCGACAGGTTGCGCCGGCGAGGCGTCGGCGACATCGAGGCCGCCCTGGCCGCCGAGACCAGCATCGCCGTGTTCCGCGTCGCCTTCTCGCGATGGGTCACCGCCGCTGACGATCAAGACTTGCAATACGTCATCCGCGAGACCTTGGACCGGCTGCGGACCCTGGCCGCCGATCGCTGAACCACATACCGGTCCGCCCACCTGTCGACGTCGAACAGCCCACCCAGCCCTTCCCGTCATCTGTCAACAAGGCTCGTGGCCGATGCGGCTGGGCGGTTTCGCTCGGCCGCGGGTGCCATCGATGGCGCGTGGAGGAGGGTCTTCACCGCACTCACGGCCAGGCGGAGCCCGCGAGCGCCCCGGCTGGGCCGTCTCGGTGGGCTCCACGATGGTGCGCGCCCCCGGCCTCGTCCAGGTCGAAATTCTGTCGGGTGGTCGACGCCCGTTCGTGGGCCAGGCTCGCCGCCAGGGGCCGCTTCTGCAGGTACTACCAGAATCGACGTCGCGACTATAAAAATCGACACCGTGTAGACTTTTGCTGAAGAGGGAGACTGGCTCCCTCGGTACCTCCCTGGAGGCGGAACAGTGGCGAAGCAGAATTGGCTCATCACCGGCGTCAGCACGGGCCTGGGGCGCGCTTTCGCCCAGGCCGCCCTGGCAGTCGGGCACACCGTCGTCGGTACCGTCCGTTCCGAGAAGGACTTGCGGTCGTTCGAAGAGCTCAGGCCAGGGCGCGCTCACGGCCGCATCCTGGACGTGAGGGACGATGACGCCGTATCCGGCGTGGTCGCCGGGGTCGAGAGCAGTGTCGGCCCGCTGGATGTCGTCATCGCCAATGCCGGGTACGGCTTGGAGGGGACCTTCGAGGAAACCCCGCTGGCCGAGGTGCGGCGGCAGTTCGAGGTCAACGTGTTCGGGGCGGCGGCCACTCTGCGGGCGGCGCTGCCCCACATGCGCCGGCGCCGCCGGGGACACCTGATGGCCGTCACCTCCATGGGCGGGCTGATGGCGGTGCCCGGCATGTCCGCCTACTGCGGCAGCAAGTTCGCCCTGGAGGGCATGTTGGAGGCGCTGGGCAAGGAGGTCGCGCAGTTCGGGGTCCACGTGACGGCGATCGAGCCCGGCTCCTTCCGCACTGACTGGGCCGGACGGTCCATGACACGCGCCGCGCAGTCCATCGACGACTACGACGAGTTGTTCACCCCCATCCGCGAGGCGCGGCAGAAGGCCAGCGGGAACCAGCTGGGCAATCCGGCCAAGGCAGGGGAAGCGGTCGTGCACATCGCGTCGGTCGAGAAGCCGCCGGCCCACCTCCTCCTGGGCTCGGACGCGCTGCGACTGGTCACCACCGCGCGCACGGCAGTGGACGACGACATCCGTGCGTGGGAGACGCTCTCGCGTACGACCGACTTTGCCGAGGGTGCTCAGCTTTGATGGCCGGTGACCAGCCCGGGCGGAGCCGTCGTACCACCGAACGCAAGGGCGACGTTCGGGAGCGGGCCATCCTCGACGCCTGCGAGGCTCTGCTGGTGCAACAGGGCTACGACGCCATGACCGTCGGAGACATCGCCCAGGGCGCGGGCATCACCCGGGGTGCTCTGTACTTCTACTTCGGCTCCAAGCAGGAAGTGGTCACGGCGCTCGTGGCCCGAACTGTCGAGCACCTGTGGAAACGGTCCGAAGCCACCGCGCGGACCGAGGAGCCGCGCCAGGCCATCGCAGCGGCCCTGGAACGCACGGTCGAGCTGTGGAACGAGCACGGCCCGGTGATGCGCACGGCCATCGACCTGTCGTTGACCGTGCCGGAGATCGGCGAGCTGTGGAAGCACACGGCCGACCTGTTCATCGCGGCCATCACTGCCGTCCTGGAGCGCGCCGGCGTCCAGGCCGGCGCCGCTCCGGACCAGGCCCCGGCGATGGCGCGCGCCCTGTGCTGGATGATCGAGCGGACCTTCTACCACGCCTCGCAGGAATCCCGCGAGAAGCTTCAGGAGGCGTCGGCGACCTGCGAACACATCTGGCTGACCAGCGCCGGCCTGATCGCCTGACGCATCTGCCATGGACACGGTGAGGGTCGACCGTTCATTCCCGGTCGGCCCTCACCCCGTGAAGTGGACACCGGTCCCGGTCAAGTGGCCACAGATCTGAACCGGGCAGCGATTCCGCTGATGGGAATCGTGCGGCTATGCAGCGAGGGCGGCAATGACCTTGTCGGTCATACGGTCGAGGAGGCCCGGTTCGGTGGGGGCCTGCCGGACTGCGGTGGCCCAGTACAGCGGGCCCGCCAGGAAGTCGAGGCCGAGGTCCAGGTCGGTGTCGGCGGGCAGCTCGCCGCGTTCGACGGCCCGGCGCAGGATCGTACCGACCTTCTCGCGGCGCTCTTCGCCGATGCGTTCGCCCAACGTGGCGGCGATGCCCGGGTGGTATGCACGAGCGGCGAGCAGGTCGGGCAGGATGCGGGACACCAGCGGATGACGCAGTGCCTGTTCGGTCTTGGTGAGGTAAGCCAGTACGTCGCCGCGCAGGCTGCCGGTGTCGGGGGTGTCGGCGGCGGTCACCGAGACCTGGACGAGGAGGTCGACGGTCATGGCCTCCTTGGACGACCAGCGCCGGTAGATGGCCGCCTTGCCGGTGCCGGCGCGGCGGGCGACGGCTTCCAATGACATTTTCCCGTAGCCGACTTCGGCGAGCTCCTCGAAGAAGGCGGTACGGAGTGCGTCGGTGACAGTGTCCTGCAGGACCGGGCCGCCCGGAGGGCGGGCTGGGGCTGATCGGCTCATGGCCGAAAGCATACCCAAGACGGAACGGTTGCGTCTCGGGTGGTGGGGGGCGTACGGTCTCACCAAGAACGAGACGGAACCGTTCCGTCTCGGTAATGGATGAGGGCAGCCATGGAGTTTCTCTTCGACGACGAGTCCTTCGCTTTCGAGACCCTGCGCACCGCCTGCTTCGCCCCCTATGGCGGCGCCGATCTCGGCGAAATCATCGTTACTACGCGTGCCATACCCGACGGTGATGAGGACGCCTGGTACGAGCAGTGGCGCGCCACCGCCGCCCGGGTCCAGTCTCTGGGCGAGAAGGCGCTCGCCGCCGGCCACCGAGTGAGCGCTCGCGAAGCCCTCTTGAGGGCCTCGAACTACTACCGCACCGCTGAGTTCTACCTCCGCGACAACCCCTTCGACGATGACCGGGCCAAGGAACTCTCGCGCCTGGCACGCAGCACGTTCGCCACGGCCGCCGCCCACCTGGACACCCCGGTCGAGCCGGTCTCGATCCCTTACGAGAACACGACCCTGCCCGGCTACCTCTTCCTGGTCGACGACTCCGGGACCCCGCGTCCAACCGTCATCTTCACCAGCGGATTCGACTCGATCCTGGAAGAGTCGTACTTCGCCGTCGCAGCGGCGGCCCTGCGCCGCGGCTACAACTGCCTCGCCTACGACGGCCCCGGGCAGGGCGCCGCCCTGCGCGAGCAGCGCCTGTTCTTCCGCCCCGACTGGGAAGCTGTCCTCACCCCTGTCGTCGACTACGCCCTCACCCGACCGGAGATCGAGCCCGACCGCATCACGCTGCACGGATACAGCTTCGGCGGCCACTTGACAGCCCGTGCCGCCGCCTTCGAGCACCGTGCTGCGGCCCTTGTACTGGACGGCGGCATCTACAGCTACTACGACGCCACCACCCGGCTGGTCCCGTCGTGGCTGCTGCAATGGGCCCTGGACGGCCGTGACGAAGAAGTGGAGCAGGTCCTGCCGCTGGCTCTGACACACAGCACATCCCTGCGCTGGGCTCTGCGCAACGGCGTCTGGACCTTCGGCGCCGACTCCATGCCCGATTACGTGCGCCTCTCCCGCTCCTACACCCTTGAGGGTGTCGCTCAGCAGATCACCACCCAGGCCCTCATCTTCGACCCGGACAACGACTTCGCCTTCAACGGCGAACCACTCCGCATGCACCAAGCCCTCAAAAGCCAAAGCACCCTGATCACCCTCCCCGAGATGGACGGAGCCGGTGAACACTGCAGCTACGGCGGCCGCTCCACCCTCCACCAGCACATGTACGACTGGCTCGACGAGACCCTCCGGGCCCACGTCTGAAGGACCTTGGCCCGTCGTTTCACTTGGCGAGCCGGCGGTGGTTGACGAGGCTGCTCCCCGGCTCCTCGGACACCGTCTGCTCAGCAAGGCTCGTCCTGCACAACACGCCACGGGCCCACAACACGTCACAGGCCCTGAGGAATCGACGTCTTGTCCCGTGGCGGCAGTCACTGGCCCGATCACGGCACGACACTCGCCGGGCGCTTCGTTCGCTATGGCGGCCAAAAGAATCAGGGGCAAGGGGCGTCGGCGGTGTCACCTGCAGCATTGGGGCATGCCGGATGCCCCCGCTCCGAAGACTCACGGCGCTGCGGGCCTTCACTGCCCGGCGCACCGCCGCTCACGCGAAGGGGGCCACCGTCCGCCCCATCGCCCGGTGCCAGTGTGGCTCCCAGCGCTGCGGCGGCCACCCCGACGCCGAGGTGTGCTGCGTCGACGCCGTCCTGCTGATGCTGCGCCACGGACCCGGTCATGCGACACGTCTGGAGCGACGAAGAGGTCTGCGAGGCCTGCCCGTCACTGTTCCCGAATGCCACGTTCTGGCCGCGCCGAGCGGCTCTGTCGCACTCCCGACCGCCCTATCGCGCAGAAGCCGGTGCCCGCAAGGCTGGCCGTTGCGGGCCGTTTCCCCTCACCGGTCGCCCTGGGCGCCGACGATGCGGTTCCCCTGCGGCACCCTCGGCACTCCCGGACCCGACGTTCCAGTCAAGGACACTGAGGCGCGAGACCCGCGCTGGTGACGGAGCCGCTGCCCCGCCTCGACTGCCAGCCTTGAGGCAGAGGGCCCGTGTTGTGCCAACCGTTCCGTCGCGCCTGCCCGGTGCTACCGCACCGGTGACGGGGGCTCACCGGCCTTGTGCCGCCTGCCGAACGCTTGCCGGTTCAGAAGGAGCGAACGGCCGCGTCCCGAACGCAGGGGCTGCGGTTGTGGTTGCAGCGGGGGGCGGAAGTCGACGGGTCCGCAGACGGAACCATCTGGTGCGCGACGCAGCAGTCGTGGCTCTGGCGCGGGGCTGCAGAGGAGAGAGGTGCGGCCCCGTGCCCAGCTCTGTTCCCGGTCCCGGTGACAGGTTGCACCAACGGCCCGTGGCCGGACGTACGGCCATGACCGCGGCGGCCGTTGCCGATGCGGCCGTCAGCGGAAAGACCACGTAGATCATCGCTGCGACGGCCGGCGGCCCTCCCACTACCTGATACTGCACGACGGCGCTTGCACTCTGCAGGGCCGTCAGGCCGCCGGCTGCCGCGACCAGCCAACGGCCGGCCCTCGCCGAGCTGCCGCACCAACCGGTAACGGCCCCCCAGAAGCTCATCACGCACTGCCACGCCTCCCCGCTTCACTCACTTCCGCCTCATCCCCGCCGACGAGCCGCCGCATCGCGGATCATTTCGCAACCGCCAGACCAGCATTGGCGAAACACTCAAATGACGACCCTCCGTACGCGTCGTCCTCTCGCGCCATGCCCTGCGAACAACGCGTTTGGGCACGCGAGCACGGCATCTCGACCGACTCCGGAACCACCCACCGCCGAATCTGCCCGCAGGAAGGCGTCCCCCGCCACGAGACAGGGCCGGCAGCCCGCATAGAGGGAGAGCTGGTGGTGTGGGAGGGCGCGCGGCTGGCGTTCGAGTGGCTGCAGCAGTGTCTGGCCCACTGTCGCGGCGCTCGCAGAGCGCTGGAGGCGCTGTTCGTAGACGCGCCCCTGCTCGTGCCTCTCACGCTGTGTCCGTCGACCACTACCGCGGCCACCGCGCGGGACTGGCTCACCTGGACAGCCGCAGGTCTGGAAGGCCTGTGTTTCAAGAGGCTGTCGGAGCCGTACCGCGCGGGGATCAGGGCGTGGGGCAACTACAAGGTCCGCGCCGCCACCGAGGCCGTCGTCGGCGCCGTCACCGGATCTGCGGCCTTGCCCCGCACGCTGCTGCTCGGCCGCTACGACGACACGGGGATGCTGTGCTACACCGGCCTACCGTTGTGCTCGCCCGCACTGCGGCGGCGGTACTTGCGGGCCGCGCGCTGACGCCGGCCGTCGGCGAGCACTCCTGGGAGGGGCGGACGTTCACTGCCGGGTGGGTGCGCGTGACGTCCTGGACGTCACGCTCGTCGGCCCGCTGCTGTGGTGGAGGTGAATGGTGGACGTTGCCCGCGACGGGTCCGGCCGGTGGCGCCGCCCCGTACGCCTCCACCGTGTGCGCCCGGACGTGCCACGGGAGGCCGTGGTGCTGTTCGGCGATTGAGGAGATGCCGCACCCCGGAGTAGCCGATCATGTAGAGCAATGACCGGCTCTCGGTGGTTTGCAGCTGGTCCCCTGTCACAGGAGCCCGATCTCCCAGCTCGGCGCAGTGCTGGAGCGCTTGTGACGGCAGCGTCTCGCCTCTCGATGACCAGGAAAGTCGGCTCGGGCCCTCGGCCCGCCCCCTTCAACGGATGTGCGGTGAATCGAGGCCGGGGCCCCCGCCGAGGACCCCGGCAAGGAAACGGTCCACGTCGCACCTGGCCATCTCCGAGCCGGCCGGAACGCTACGGTAGGTGTGGTCGAGCCACTCCTCCAGCGGCCGGGCGGACATCTCGAAGACAACCGTGACCTCCTCCGACGCGAGCTGCATCCAGACCGTCGTCTGTTCGCCGATGTACGTCGGCCAGACCTGGACGTCGCCGGTGCCGCTCACGGAGCGGAGACCCTGGTGCAGAACGTCCCGACCCACATACCAGGTCACCCGAGGGCCATGCGTCACGAGAAAGGTGAGCCGGACGAGCAGAGGAGATGCGGGGTCGAATCGGAATTCGGCTCGAACGTCCTCCCATGCCACGCCGTCCAGCATGCGGTGCAGAGTGAGGAAGAGGTTCTGCGAACCCGTACATGGTGATTGCACGTTTCCGTGGTCGTTGTTCATGGCGCAACTCCTTTCTGTCGCTTTTCGAATCGCCTCGTCCATTGAGCTCCGGATCGATCAGTGACGGCCGCGTCATAGCCATGGTGACCGGAGATGCTGGCCGGATGGAGAGGTCCGTGGCCGAGTCGTGGCGGTACAACAGAGACAGGCCGGCCCGGCCGGGTGTGACAGATGCATTTGAGTAAGCGGTTCTCTTGTCCGCGGGCCGTCGGCGAGGGGGCGGGCGGTGGTCGCTGCGCACGGCACCGCGGCGCTCGGCGGTCCAGGACATGCTCCGATAAGATGCGTGGGCGAGGGCATGGCGGAGCGGTACTTCCCGGCGAAGGCGGACATGGTGGCTGGCATCGCGCCGTTGCGGGGGCGACGCCGCGAGTTGGCGGAGCTGGAAGCGCTGGTGAGCCGTGCCCGCGGCGGCCGCAGCGGAGCGCTGGTCGTCTCCGGGGAGGCCGGTGTCGGCAAGACGGCACTCCTGGACCACCTCACGGCACGGGCCGCGGCACACGTCCGTACCGAGCGCATCGTCGCCTCCCAGTCGGAGATGGAACTCGCCTACGCCGGACTCCATCAGCTCTGCGGGCACATGATGGGTTCCGCCGCCCGGCTGCCGGCCCCGCAGCAGGAGGCGATCGAGGTGGCGTTCGGGCTGCGCAGCGCCGCCGCGCCGAGCCCGTTCCTCGTGGGGCTGGCCCTGCTGGGGCTGCTCACCGAGGCCGCCGAGGAGCGGGCACTGCTGTGCGTCGTCGACGACGCACAGTGGCTCGACCAGGCGTCCGCGCGTGCCCTCGCCTTCGCCGCCCGGCGTCTGGACGCGGAGGGCATCGCCCTGGTGCTCGCCATGCGGCAGGCCGACCCGGTGTTCGCGGGCCTGCCCCACAGGGTGGTCGAAGGGCTCGGTTACGAGGACGCGTGCGAACTGCTGCGCCTGGCCGTACCCGGTGGTCTCGACCTGCGGGTACGCGACCAGTTGGTCGCGGAGGCCCGCGGCAATCCCCTCGCCCTGCGCGAACTGCCCCGGGCCCTGAGTCCGGCCCAGATCGCCGGGGGTTTCACCCTGACGGGTTCCCTGCCGCTGGAGAGCCGCATCGAGCAGAGCCTGGTCGTCCAGCTCGCCCCGCTGCCCGCACCGGCGCGCCTCCTGCTGCTCCTGGCGGCCGCGGAGCCCACCGGTGACCCGGGGCTGCTGTGGCGTGCGAGCGCGGTACTGGGACTGGGGCCGGAAGCCTTCGACGCCGCCAAGGACGCCGAGGCGTTCGTCGTCGGCACCCGTGTCGGCTTCCGCCATCCGCTGGTGCGGTCGGCCGTGTACCGGGCGGCGTCACCGGGGGACCGGCGTCGCGTCCACGCCGCTCTGGCGGACGTCACCAGCGTCGAGCACGACCCGGACCGCCGGGCCTGGCACCGGGCCAGCGCGACCCTGCAACCGGACGAGGAGGTCGCCGCCGATCTGGAGAAGTCCGCCGTGCGTGCCCGGACCCGCGGCGGCGCGGCGGCCGCCGGCGCGTTTCTGGAGCGGGCGGCGGAGCTCACACCCTCGCCGTTCCGGCGCGGGCAGCGGCTCATCGCGGCCGCCGAGGCCAAGCACGACGCGGGCGCGTCGGACGCGGCCCTGCGCCTGCTCGGGACCGCCCGCGCCCTTCCCCTCACCGCGCTCCAAGAGGCGCTCGTGGTGCGGCTGCGCGCGCGGGCCGGATACGCGCTACGGCGTGACCGCAGCGGGGCGCAGCACCTGCTCGACGCGGCACGGGGACTCGAAGGGCTCGACCCGGTCCTCGCCCGCGACACCTACATCGAAGCGCTCGCGGCGGCGACCTACGGCGGCAGGCTCGGTGACACCGAGCAGGTGACCGCCGTCGCGCACGCGATCCTCGGCGCCACGCCCGCCGCCGAGGGGACCAACCGGGCACGGGACCTGATCCTGCGCGGGCAGGCGCTGCTCGCCACCGAAGGGCAGACGGCGGCGCTCCCCACCCTGCGACGGGCGCAGCGTGCGTTTCTCGAGCAGGCGCCGGACTTCCTGGAACTGCACTGGATGTGGTTCGCCTCCCGCGCCGCCCAGGATCTGTGGGACCCCGCCGGGCTGCGCGCGCTCGCCGACCGGCAGGTCGAGCTCGCTCGTGCCGAAGGCGTCGTCACCGTACTGCCGATCGCCCTGAGCCTGCTGATGCTGGTGCAGACGATCGACGGCGACCTGGACGCCGCCGAAGCCTCCTGCGACGAGATCGACGCCATCAAGGAGGTCACCGGCAACCCGCTGCCGCCGTACGGACGGCTCCTCCTCACCGCGTACCGGGGCCAGGCCGACGAGGCGGAGCGCCTGGCCGAGCGGGTCAGGGCCGACGGGCTCGCCCGCGGCGAGGGACACGCGCTGAGCGCGGCCAACTTCTCCGAGGCCGTCCTCTACAACGGCCTGGGCCGCTTCGCCGAGGCGGTGGCCAGCGGCCGGCGCGAGCTGCCGTACACCCACGAACTGAACCTCGCGATGCGCACGCTGCTCGAACTGGTGGAAGCGGCCGCGCACACCGGTGAGCGCGCGCTCGCCGAGCAGGCACTCGAGCAGTTGGCCGGCGTCACGCGGCCGGTGGGCACCAGCTACGCGCTGGCCGTGCTGGCGATGGCCGAGGCGCAACTGCGTGCCGACGACGACGCCGAGAAGCTCTTCCTGGACGCGATCAAGCGCTTCGAGCACGAGCGGATCCCGATCTGGGTGGGGCGTTGCCGCCTGCTGTACGGCGAGGCCCTCAACCGCCAGGGGCGGTCCGCCGAGGCGCGGGAACAGCTCCGCACCGCGCACCGGGTGCTGACAGCCTGCGGAGTGAACGGATTCGCCAAGCGCGCCGCGGACGAACTGCGCGCGAGCGGCGAGACCTTGCGGGTCCGCACACGAGGGCCGGCGGCGCGGCTCACCGAGCAGGAACTGAACGTGGCGCGCCTGGCCCGCGAGGGGCTGACGAACCGGGAGATCGGCGCCCGCCTGTTCATCAGTGCGCACACCGTCGAGTACCACCTGCGCAAGGTCTTCGTGAAGCTCGGTATCAAGCGGCGCACCGAGCTGAAGCCCGCCCTCGCCGGACTCACCGCGACCGCGTCGAGCACATGAACGCCCGGGCCCAGGCGCCGGACCCCTCGCCCGCGTCCGCACGCGGGCGACGGCCGGCACCAGGCGCAGCGGACCGTCGCCCGCCCGTTCACCGCCCGGCGGCCGACGCTGCTACTTGCTGAGCCACAGGTCGGGGCCGAACACCTCGTAGTGGATGTCCCTGGGGCTCAGCCCATGGGCGAGCAGGTCGGCGCGGACGGCTTTCATGAAAGAGAGCGGCCCGCACAGGAACGCGATGGTGCCGGGGACCGGGGACAGGACGGTGAGATCGGCCCAGCCCTCGTTGACGTGGTCCGCCGAGGAATCCGGGTGGTTCGCGGTGTCCTCGTACCACAGGTGCAGTGAGGCGTGGGGCAGCCGCTCGACGAGCGCGGTGAGTTCGAGCCGGTGAGCGTGGTGAGCGGGGGAGCGGTCGGCGTGGACGACGGTGACCGGACGGTCGGGCGCCGCGGTGGCCAGATGCTCCAGCATGGCGAGCATGGGGGTGACACCGATGCCCGCGGAGGCCAGCAGGAGCGGACCGTCACCCTCGGGCAGCAGGAGGTCGCCGAAGGGCAGGGACACCCGCAGGACGTCACCGGGGCGGGCGTGGGTGTGCAGCCACGTGGAGACCTCCCCGTCCGGCACCTGCCCGTCCAAGGAGCGCTCGCGCTTCACGGTGAAGCGCCAGGTTCCGCCGCCGGGGGCGCTGGAGAGGCTGTACTGCCGTATCTGGTGTGCTCCGTCCGGAAGTTCGGCCCGCACGCTGACGTACTGGCCGGGGACGAAGGGGCGGGTGGGCGAGCCGTCGGCGGGGCGCAGGACGAAGGAGGCTGTGTCAGGGGTCTCCTCGTGGCGTTCGACGATCTTCATGTTCTGCCAGACGGAGCCGTCCTCGACGTCGGCCCGGGCGTACAGACGCGCCTCCATGGCGATGAGGGCGTTCGCCATGAGCCAGTACACCTCGTCCCAGGCGGCCGCCACTGCCGGGGTCACGGCGTCGCCGAGGACCTCCGCGACGGCCGCGAGGAGGTGGCGGCCGACGAGGGTGTACTGGTCGGACGTGATGCCCAGTGACGCATGCTTGTTCGCGATGCGGCCGAGTACGGCGTCGGGGCGCTCGTCCGGGTGTTTCACGAGTGCGGTCGCGAAGGCGGCGACGGCACCGGCCAGTGCCTCGCGCTGGACGCCACTGGCCTGGTTCGCGCGGTTGAACAGGTCGCGCAGGAGCTCGGGACGCTCCTCGAACATGCGGCGGTAGAACAGGTCGGTGATCGTGCCGAGAGAGGCTCCGACCGCGGGGAGCGTGTCGCGGACGATCAGGGCCGACTGACTGGAGAGCATGCCTACTCCGAACTGGGATCTCAGATGCTTGTTATCCGACGTGCCACGGACCGCATGTGCGGCTCGTCTTCTCAGTGAGAGACCGGACAGCGGCCGGACTTGTGACGCCATGTCAGGAACCGGCCGCTGACGGACGACGGGAAAGCTGGAGACCGGGTGCCGGAGCTATGAGTTCCCAGGTCCGCGGACGACTCCCTGGGCATGGAGGAACGCGAGGACGGAGGCGCGGAACCGTGCGGGCTGTTCGAGGTGCGCGAGGTGCCCGGTCTCCTCCAGGACCGTCAACTCGGCCTTGTCCAGCCCCTCGTGCAGCAGGGCGGCCCATCGTGGCCCGCAGATGAAGTCGTGACGGCCCGCCAGGACCAGGGCCGGCGGGCTGAGGAGGGGCAGTTCGTCCCGGACGTCGAAGGGAGATTCCTCCCCCAGGGAGGGGGCAGCGTACATGCGCAGCGTCCGACGGGCGGGCGCGAACTCCGCTTCTCTGCCCCAGTAGTCGTGAAGGTAAGCCGGCATCAGTGCGCGCAGGACGGCGGTGGCGCCGTCGTCGTCCAGCAGGCCGAGCCGCGTGGTGAGGGTGGCGGCGTAGTCCGCGACCTCCGGATGGTCCTCGACGTGGTCCTTCACGAACCGTTCCATGGCGGTGGCTGCCGCCGACCAGAACTCCTCGTCCGCGACCGGTGAGGTGTCGTAGAGAACGAGGGCAGTGACCCGCGCGGGATGGTCGAGGGCGTACCGCTGGGCCACGAAACCACCGTGGGAGTGACCGAGTAGGGCGAACCGTGACACGTTCAGGTGCTCGACCACGGCGTGCAGGAAGTGCGCGTACGTGGCCACGGTGTAGTCGCGCGGGTCCGGGAGCCGCCCGGAGTCGCCCGTGCCGACCGGTTCGACGTAGACCATGGTCAGGGAATCCTCAAGACCGGGCATGCGCAGGTACTCCCAGCCGATGCCCGGTCCGCCCGAATGAGCGAGACACACGGGCCCCGAGCCGGCGACGTGGTAGCGCAGTGCGACGCGGGCGGGACCGTGCGGAACGGTGATCGTGTGCGTGCCGGGAGACAGGGGGGCGGAAGGATCTTCGGGTGTGCGCGGGAGAATCCCCGGCCGATGCGTGTGCTTCACGTCGTCCCATGATCCGTGAGGGGCAGAAACATCACAAGGAAGAACACAATGAGTGATGACACTGTTATGTACCGCGCATGGCCGAGTGATGCCTCGCCGTCCCTCTCTCGCGAGCGAGAGATACGATGGTGTGACACGATCTGCCGCACGCCCGGACGCCGCCACGGTGGCGTCTCGCGAGGCGGTGGCCGCGGCGTCGTGGGCACGAGGCGGCACACCTATGGCTGGAGCACACCATGGATGCGAAGGACGAGGCCGAACGCGGCCTGACGGTCATTCAGGACTACCTGTACTGGGACTCCCACCGCCGGGCCGCTCACCGCCGCGCGGCGGAGTTCGCCGCACACGTGCCCGGACTCAGCGAAGGACAGAAGACCGACCTGGAGTGGTGGTACGTCGAGGAGCAGATCAGGGTCTCTCGCGCCATCGCCCGTCACCTCACCGATCAGATCACGATGGTGGAAGCGCGGCACACCAGACGCTACGCCCGGCTGCGCCGGATGTCCCGGGTGGCGATGGCCGTACTCGCGTCGACCGTCATCGTTCTGGTCATCTCCCTCGTCCTGGTGGCGGCGGGCTGAGCGGCTCGGCACCGCGGTGTCCGTCCGTCACTCCGACGCTTCGAGGAGAAGCAGCAGTTTGCGCAACGCGCCGACGACGATCTCCCGCTCCCGCGCATCGAGCACGGACAGCAGCTCACGCTCGACAGCCAGGTGGCCCTCCAGCCGGCGGTCGAACTCCTCCCGCCCCTGCACCGTCAGACTGACCAGCGAGCGCCGTCGATCGTCGGGTGACGCGGTCCGGACGATCCAGCCGTCACGCTCCAGCCGGTTGAGGCGGCCGCTGAGCCCGGCGGAGGAGACCACGAGGTGCCGCATCAGTTGCCCCGGCGTCAGGGCGTTCCCGGGAGCTGCCCGGCGCAGGGTCTGCAGCAGGTCGAAATCCCCGACATTGGTGATGGTCCTGCCGGGCTGACGGCGCAGCCGATCCTCGAACAGTTCCTCGGCCAGGCGGGCCGCGCGCAGCAGCCGCGCGAGTACCTCGCTGGAGGAGACGTCCACGCCCGGTCGGTGTTCCCCCCATTGGCGCAGCATGGCATCCACACTGTCCCCATGATCCGGGGACGGCTCGACCGCGGACCGCGGCGCGGGGTCCTCCGCTGAGGGGGAGGGGTTCGGAGACACGCACGGGTCGTTCACGACTACCAGTATGGAACGCCGGAAGCGGCTTTTCGTCCAGCCGGTGAGCCACTCGCGCTCACACCGTTATGGAGGACGACGGAGAACGGCTACGACGGTGTCTCAGGAGCGTGTGAAAGTGAGGTAGACTCTTCACAGTGTTCACGGCGTCGGGTTTGACACCCACACACGGCGCCGGGATCGCTCCCCTGCCACTTAGAGCCTGGCGGGGGTATTGTGCCCCGGGCGCCCACCGATCCCCCGCGAGTCGGCGTCCGGGGCCACTCTCGTGGGCCCGAGTGACTGCCCGGGATCATCCGGCGCGGTAGAGACCTCGACCGCTGCGCCGGACACGCGAGGTGCCGACGAGCCGGTCGAGCGTGCTGCGGACGGCGTTGATGCTGCCGCTGTCGGTGGCCCGGCCCAGGGCCACCGCCACGTCCCGGGCGCGCACGTCGGCGTCACCGACCTGCGCGAAGTACTCCAGGATCTGTTCGGTCAGCCTGCCGTACGTACGCTCCCTGCCGACTCGCGACCGGGTCGCGGCCTGCGCCGGACCTGTGACACGGCGCCGAGCAGCGCCGTCGGCGGTCTCGGGCGCGGCCTCGGAGGCCGGTGCCGCCGCGGGGGACGCCATGACGACTTCCAGAGCTCCCAGTGCCCGTTGAACGGTGTCGAGATGAGCGACGACGGCAGCCAGCTCCCTCTCCAGCGCCCGCCTCTGCAGCTCCAGACGGCTGAGATCGGCCTGGAGGCTCTCAGCCGTGACTTCGAGGTCGCGTGTCGAGCGAGATGCCGGAACCATGTTTTCCTTCAAGGAGTGCTGGAACGTCGTCATCGGATGGGTCCCATTGTCACCGTGATGAAGATGTGGTGGCGATTTGATGGAAGCCCGCCTGACAATTGTTGCCACTGACACGTGGAAAGCGCAACGGGTGAGCGCACCCTGGGCACCGAGTCCCACGGCCGGTGGCACCTTCCGGCAGCCTCCTCACAGGCGCCGGACCGCTCCGCGTCCGTCGGCGGGCGGGTGGGGGCGGTTCCACCCGCGCAGCTTGTCGGGGTTCAGGACGGCCCAGACGTGTGTGACGCGCTGGTCGGTGATGTCGAAGCTGATGACGGCGGCGACCTGGTCGTGGTGGCGCACGACGATCGCGGTGCGACCGTTGGCCGCCTGGAGGTGGAGAACCGTGCGGGGGCGGGGGGCGAGGAGCGTGAGGAGGGCCCGGGCGACGTGCTGGTCGCCGTGCACCGGCCTGGTCAGAGCACGGATCTTGCCTCCGCCGTCGAAGAACGCGATGGCGTGCCGGGACAGCAGGGACACCAGATGCCCCGCGTCGCTGAGTACGCAGGCCTGCCGGACGGCGCGGACGATCCTGTCGTGCTGGTCCGACGGGGTGGGACGCGCGCGGTCGGCACGCAGGCTGCGGCGGGCGCTCTCAGCCAGCTCGGCGCACTCGTGCGGGGTACGCCCGACGATGTCGGCGACCGTCCGAGGGGGCATGGAGAAGACGTCGTTGAGCACGAAAACCGCCCGTTCGGACGGGGAGAGGGCGTCCAGTGCGCTGAGCAGGACGTCGCTGACCTCCTCCGACAGAGCCCGGTCGGGCTCGACATCGATGCCGCCGCCCGCCTCGCCCGCACCCGCCAGTTGGCGCGCGGGTGCGGACAGGCGCGCCAGACAGATGGTGCCCGTGCGCTTGGTCAGCCAGACACGCGGATCGCCGATGCCCGACCGCTCGTCGTCGGTCAGGCCGTACCACCGCCGGTAGGTCTCGGTGACGGCTTCTTCGGCGGTCGGCCCGGCGCCCAGCATCCAGCGAGCGACGTCGATCAGATGCTGTCGTTCGTCCAGCAGCTCCGCGAGCGGTGTCGTGTCACCGGTCCCACCCATGAGGTGTCCTTCCTCTGCCGGCACCACAACGCCACCACCGCGGTCGGCTGGCCGTGCCCTCGGCAGAGCAGACCGCACAAGCGCGGATCATGTGACACAGGGGGCCGCGAAAGAGTCGGAAACGGAGGCGGAGGAACAGACGAAGGGACAATACAACCGTGTGACACCATGAGATGTCGCCGACCGTACGCGGCCTCGTCCCACCGACGAAAGGCTTCACCATGCCCGCCATCCTGATCCACGGCGTTCCCGACACCCACCATGTGTGGGACGGTGTGCGCCGTCATCTGACCCGATCCGACGTGGAAGCCTGGGACCTGCCCGGCTTCGGCGCCGAGCGCTCCGCCGGCTTCGGTTCCACCAAGGAGGAGTACGTCGACTGGCTCGTGCGGCGACTGGAGCGGGTCGGTGAGCCGGTGGACCTGGTCGGGCACGACTGGGGTTGCATTCTCACCCTCCGCGTCGCCTCCCTGCGCCCCGACCTCGTCCGTACCTGGGCCGGAGGCAACGGGCCGGTCGACGCCGGGTACGTCTGGCATCCGCTGGCCAGGATCTGGCAGGACCGGGTCCAGGGCGACCGGTACATGGCCGAACTGCGTGCCGAGCCCTTCGCGGAGGAGGTGGCGGCCGGCTTCGACGTACCCCTTCACCTGGCCAGGGCGATGGCGAGCCGCGTGGACGAGCCGATGAAGGACGCGGTGCTCAGGCTGTACAGGTCGGCGCTCACCATGGGAGCGGAGTGGGAGCCGGAGCTGTCCGCGGTGTCCGCGCCGTGCGTCGTCTTCTGGGGAGCTCGGGACCCCGCCTGTCAGATCGAGTTCGGGCGCAGGCTGGGTGAATCCCTGCACTCCAGTGAGGTGGTCGAGATGGACTGCAACCACTGGACGGTGCTCCAGCGCCCGGCGGAGGTCGCGGAGATCCTGGAGAAGCACTGGAGCGCGCACGCCGCCTGAGGGGCGGGCGGGGACGCCAGGACCCGGCCCGGTGCTGTCACACGGGGCGGTGCCGGCCGGTCTTGAGGGGTGAAACCAAGAGAAACAGAGGACACCGTGCGTGAGATCCTGATCGTGGGCGGCGGTTACGCGGGCTTCTACACCGCGTGGGGCCTGGAGAAGAAGTTGCGGCGGGACGAGGCGCGGGTCACCGTCGTCGACGCGCGCCCCTACATGACGTACCAGCCGTTCCTGCCCGAGGTGGTCGCCGGTTCGGTGGAGGCCCGTCATGCCGCGGTCTCGCTCCGGCGGCACCTGCACCGCACCCGCCTGATCGCGGGTTCGGTCACCGAGGTCCGCAACAGCGCGCACACGGTGACGGTCCGGCCGCCGTCCGGGCCGGAGTTCGACCTCCACTACGACATCCTGGTGATGACCGCGGGAGCCGTCACACGCACCTTCCCGATCCCGGGACTGAGTGACCAGGCCTACGGGCTCAAACACGTCGAGGAGGCCGTGGCGATCCGCGACCGGCTACTCACCTCGTTCGACCGCGCGGCGATCCTGCCCCACGGGCCCGAACGCCGTCGGCTGCTCACCGCCACCGTCGTCGGTGGCGGCTTCTCCGGGGTCGAGGGTTTCGGGGAACTGCTGGGCCTGGCATCCGCGTTGCTCAAGCACTATCCCGAGATCGGGGCGGACGAACTCGCCTTCCACCTGGTCGAGGCACGGGGACGCATCCTGCCCGAGGTCACCGACGGGCCGGGGGAGTGGGTGGTGCGCTCGCTGGAGAAGCGGGGTGCGCGGGTTCATCTGAACACTCAGCTCGTCTCCGCGAAGGACGGTCGCGTGGTGCTGTCGGACGGATCGGAGTACGACTCGGAGCTGCTCGTGTGGACGGCGGGCAACGCCGCCAACCCGATCGTGCACAACCACACCGACCTCCCCGTCGACGCGCGAGGTCTGCTGACGGTGCGCGCGGATCTCCGGGTCGGTACGGAGAGCGAGGCCGTGGCGGACGTGTGGGCGGCCGGTGACGACGCCTCCGTGCCCGATCTCGCCGCCGGCCGGCCGGACGCCCGTACGGTGCCCAACGCCCAGCACGCCGTCCGTCAGGGCAAGCGGCTGGCGAAGAACATCCTGGCGTCACTGCGCGGTCGGCCCACCAAAGACTATGTGCACCACAGTCTCGGCGTGGTGGCCACCCTCGGGCTGGGCCGTGGCATCTTCCAGTACCGGCGTCTGGTCATCAAGGGGTTCCCGGCCTGGCTGATGCACCGTGGCTACCACGTGCTGGCCGTACCGAGCTGGGAGCGCAAGGCACGGGTGTTCGCCGTCTGGGTGACCGCCGCCTTCTTCGGCCGCGACGTCATCTCCCTCGCCTCGGTCCAGCGCCCGAGGGAGGCCTTCGTCTCCAGCGGTGACCCACGGCGGAGCGAGAAGTCCGCCGACGCGGACGCCATCGCCGGATGAGCCCCCGCGGACCCCGGGGACAAGGCAGGGCGGCTCAGCGCTTGGCGGCGCGGTAGAGACCGCGGCCCACACGGCGGACACGGGACTGGCCGACCAGACGGTCGAGCGTGCTCCTGACCGCGTTGATGCTGCCGCTGTCGGTGTCGCGGCCCAGCGCGGACGCCACATCCCTGGCGCGGACGTCGGTGTTTCCGGCGTCCGCGAAGTAGGCCAGGATCTGTTCAGTCAGTTTGCCGTACGATTTCGAGCCGTCAGGGCCGGAGCCGTCCTCCGCACGGTCGCCGTCACCGGCACCGTCCTCCGCCTCGTCCGCGGACGGCACGGGTGCGGGTGCCACCGTCGCCGGCACCTCCGCGACCACGTCCGCCGGACGGGCCGCCGGGGCGGAGGGAACGGACTCCGGCATGAGGGCCTGCAGTGCACTGAGGGCCCGTTGCACGGAGCCGAGGTGAGCGGTGACCGCGGCCAGTTCCCGCTCCAGTGCCTGCTTCTGGATCTCCAGCCGCGCCAGGTCCTCCTGGAGGCCCTCGGCGGTGATCTCGATGTTGCGAGCCTTGGGGGTCACGGAGACCATGCGTTCCTCTCGTTCTCACCCCTTGTTCCGGCGGGGCCGCCCGATGCGGACTCCGTCACTCGGCCCGGCACCGGGGGCAGGATACCCGCATTGCCGGGAAACGGCCCACGTCGGGCGGCGAGCACGGCGGACCGGCGGCACGACGACCACGATGTCCGTCGCCACGCGCCACCGGACCCGCCCGTCCGCTGTGTCAGGCCCGGCCCCGCTTCGAGCGGTCGGGCCCGGTGCCGCTCTCCCGCTCCTCGGGCGTCTCGCCGTCCGTGGGCCCGGTCACCGGGCGCTGCAGTCGCCGCAGGGTCTCGGAGACCGCGTCGATGCGGGCGTCCACCGAGTCGATCGCCTCTCGGAGCAGGCTCAACCGCCCTTCGAGCAGGGCGGCCTCCGCCGCCAGCGAGGCGGTGGCGGCGGCGGGATCGGTCTGCCGGTCAGTGCTTCGGGACATCCCTGGTCCTTCCTCAGCTCGTGCCGTCGGCTCGTGAACCGTCGACATCGCATTGACCGGACAGTGACGAGCGCTGTGACAGCCCTGTGCGAGGCCCGCGCGTCACCCCGGTGTGCAGCCGGGCTCGGGGGCGGCCGGCGAGCGCCCGCTCACACAGGCTCCCGCGGCTGCGGCACGCAACATGGGGGGCAAGTTGACTCCTTCCGCGAAACGGGTGTGTGAGAGGCCGTCACGGGTAGGAGGACCGCAGGGCTTGTCCGTAGGGCACGACACGTTCCAATGCCTTGGACACAACGTCGGAAAGTGTGACCGTGTGAAGCTGCGCGGTGTGGCGTGGGAAGGAGGTTCCCGCGCACCCCCGGGACATGGATGCGGCGGTTGCGGTGCCGCGGGTAACGTGGCGATGCGCGCGATGCGGGAGCCGCACGCAGGAGGACGAGTCGTCACAAGGACGGGTCGTTCAAAAGGAGGAGCCGGTATGGAGCCAGTGGTTGACACCATGCCGCTCGGAGAGCTGCTCGACGAGCGGCGGCACCTGCTGGACGTCGCGCACTGGATGCTGGGGAGCGGCATCGCCGCCGAGCACGTCACTGACGAGGCGTACCGGGAGTGGTACGCGCTCTCCGAGCACCAGCGGGACCGCATAGGCCACCCGCGGGCCTGGCTGACCCGTGTCGTGGGCAGCATCTCCCTGGCACGGCTGGCCCTGTCCGATGGTGGCGGGGGCCCCCAGGGTCCCGCGGGCAAGGAGAGCCGTGGAGTGTCCGATCCGGCTCTGGAGGACGCTCTCGGCGCGCTGTGGGCCGGGGCGTTGGACGCGCTCACACCTGCGGAGCGAGCGGCTCTCGTACTCAACGACGCCTTCGGCAGCGCGGTCGCAGAACCCGTGAGCACCGCGGGACCGGCAGGCCGGGACCGGCCGGGACCGGCGGACACCGAACCGTTGGACAGAGCCCGGCACAGTCTCCGGGCCAGGGCCGCATGCCCCACGCCACCGCGCGTGGAGGACGAACTGGTCGAGGCTGTGCGGCAGGCGTGTGCCGACGAGGACGCGGACCGTCTGGCCACCATGCTGGACCCCGACGCCGTCGCGTTCTACGACGGCGGAGGCAAGGTCCGCACGCTGACACGGCCCGTCGTCGGCGGCCCACGCGTCGCCCGGAGTCTCCTGACCCTGCTGGCCCGGCACCCGCGCACCACTGTGCACACCCGTCCCGTCAACGGGCGCACGGGTCTCGTCGCACGCTACGACGGCCAGGTCGCCGCCGTGGTCTGCCTCGACCTGGCCGGCACACGCGTCGTACAGGTATGGGCCGTCCTCAATCCCGACAAGTTGCGCTCCTGGAACCGCCCCCGCGCCTGACCTGCCCCGTCCCGCGCCTGACCTATCGCGTCAGCGGCCCGCTCAGACGCAGAGGGCGGGTGCGGAGCGGTGACGGGTGCGGGAGTGCAGGAAAGCGGCGATCTTGGCCGGGTTGAAGACCCACATCACCTGGTGGATGCCACGGGACGTGGCCGCGACCGTCATGAAGGTTGCGGGTCGGCCGTCCCGGTGGATCAGGATGCCGCCACGTCCGTTGGCCTCCACCGGTTCGGCCTCGACCGCGGGCCAGAACCGCGGGTGCGCGGTGGACAGGTTCGCCACGCGGGCACGGCCCAGGACGGGCACCCGTGCCGCTCCCCGGATTCCGTTGCCGTCGGACAGACTGACCGCGTTCGGGGTGAGCAGTGCCTCCAGGCCGGCGACGTCACCCTGCCGGGCGGCGGCGACGAACGTCTGGAGCAGCGTCCGGTGCTCCGCGGCGTCGACGCTGTCCCGCTGGTCCTCGCTGAGGTGTTTGCGGGCCCGGCTCACGATCTTGCGGACGTTGACGGGGTTGAGACCCAGGATGCGCGCGATGTCGGGGTAGGCGTAGTCGAATGCCTCCCTCAGGACGTAGGCGGCGCGCTCGGTCGGGGAGAGCCTCTGCAGCACCAGGAGCAGGGCCAGTTCCAGTGCCTCCGCCCGCTCGGCACCGACCTCCGGGTCGTTGCTGGTGTCGACGGGCTCCGGCAGCCACGGACCGATGTAGGTCTCGCGGCGGACGCGGGCGGACTGGGCCACGTTGATGGCCAGCCGGGTGGTGGTGCTCGACAGGAACGCCACGGGGCTGATCACGAGGGTGCGGTCGGTGCGCTGCCAGCGCAGCCACACTTCCTGGACGACGTCCTCGGCCTCCACCGCACTGCCCAGCACGCGGTAGGCGATGCCGAAGAGGCGGGGCCGGAGTTCGACGAAGACGGAAACGGCCTCGCTCAGGTCGCCTGCCACGGGGGTCGCCTCTGGATGCATGATCCCGGGTCTCCGTTTCTCTGTTGCCGGTGTGTGCGGAGGCGGTCGGACGACTCTTCGTCCTGACCGCCGGAGCGCTGGCCCGGCGTACTGAGGGATCGGCAGGGCGCGGTGCTCACCTTCGCTCCGAACGACCGGCGGCGCCGACATTTCGTTACACCTTTGCGCGGGCTTTTTCTGCGGATCTTGCGGACCGGTGCACGGCCGTGTCCGGAGGCGGTCCTGTCGCGCGGACACGGGGCACGGCGGGATGTCACATTCGCACCGACCGCCCGGTCTTCCAGTGAAAGCGACGCTGCGCAATCCGAATTATTCCCGCACTACCTTTGTTCGACGAGCCACCCACCGAACCGGTATCCGTTGCTCATACAGGAGAACAATTCATGGACTGGCGTGTAAGGGGCCTCTGCCTGACCGAGGACCCCGATCTCTTCTTCCCGATCGGCGGCCTCAACAGTGGGCCGGCGGCGATACAGACGGACGAGGCGAAGGCAGTCTGCCGTCATTGCCCCGTCACCCGGCAGTGCCTGGCGTGGGCCGTCGATGTGGGGCCGGTCGAGGGGATCTGGGGAGGCACCACGGAAGGGGAGCGCCGCGCCCTGCGGCGGCGCGCGGTGCGCGCGTCACGCGCGACGGAGAGCGCCGCCTGAGCGGCCGGACGACGCGCGGGCGTGGTCCGGACACCGATGCGGGTGGGCGGGGACGGTCCACAGCCCAGACCACCACCGCCCACCCGCCTCGGTGTCCCGTCAGGCCGCCGCTTCCTGCTCTGTCCGTATGGCCGAGATGTCCAGGGTCAGCGTCACCTTGTCGCTGATGAGCACACCCCCCGTGTCGAGCGGTGTGTTCCAGGCAAGCCCCCAGTCCGAACGTCGCAGGGTGGCGGAGCCCGCGAAGCCGACTCGGTGGTTGCCGAAGGCGTCGTCACCGGCCCCGCCGAAGACGACGTCGATGTCCAGGGGCAGTTCGATGTCCTTGATGCGCAGGCTGCCCGTGAGGCGGAACTCGTCGTCGCCTAGCGGGACGATCCCGGTGGAGTGGAAGGTCATCAGGGGAAACGTCGCGGAGTCGAAGAAGTCGGGCCCCGCGAGGTGGGCGTCGCGGTCCGCCGCACCCGTGTCCATGCTGTCGGTCTGGACACTCACGTACGCCTTGGAACGGGACGGGGCGGAGCCGTCGAGCACGAGAAGGCCTTCGAAGCGGTCGAAGCGGCCGCGCACATTGGTGATCATGGCGTGCCGGACGGAGAAGCCGATCGTGCTGTGGACCGGGTCGATGGTGTAGGCACCGGTCACGGCCGGGTGCGCACCGAGGGCCGGGGAAGTGGCGTTGTCGCGCTGGATCATGATGGTGAGTTGGCTTTCTGTGACGAGAGGGGCCTGCCGCGCCGCGGTGCGGACGACAGGCCCCCTGTGGTGGGTGCGGACCCCTCGCACGGGACCCGCCACCCGACGACTCAGCGCTGCTGCGCGAGCCAGTCGGCGAACCGGGTCTCGGCGATGTGCGCGTCCGGACCGGGGAGCAGCGTGGTCTCCTTCAGCTCCGCGCCGAAGTACGGGGCGTGCACGTCGGCCACGACCTGGCGCGGGTCCTTCTTGGCGGCCAGCCCCTTGCGGATCAGCTCGTCGAGCTGGAACTCCTCGGGGCCGGCGACCTCCACCACCCCGCCCACGGGGGTGCCGACCGCGGTACGGCCGACGGCGGCGGCCACATCGTCGGAGAAGATGGGCCGGATCTTGACCGGGGCCAGCCGGACGGTGTCACCGTCGGTCGCCGCCTCGGCGATGCCCTTCATGAACTCGAAGAACTGCGTGGCGTGCACGATCGAGTACGGGATGCCCGAGTCCTTGATCAGACCCTCCTGCGCCTGCTTGGCGCGGAAGTAGCCGCTGTCCTGGAGCCGCTCCGTGCCGACCACGGACAGTGCCACGTGGTGGGTCACACCGGCGTTCGCCTCTGCCTTGAGGAGGTTGGTGGTGGAGGTGCGGAAGAACTCCATGACGGCGTCGTCCTCGAAGGAGGGCGAGTTGGAGACGTCGATCACGACGGAGGCGCCGGTCAGGACCTCGGCCAGGCCCTCGCCCGTGAGCGTGTTGACACCGGTGTTGGGAGCGGCCGGGACCGCCTCGTGACCGTGCTCGTTGAGCTTGGCGACCAGCTTGGAACCGATCAGTCCGGTACCGCCGATGACTACGACCTTCATGTGAATATCCTTTCGGGATGCGCGTTGTCGCCTGTACCAGACAAGACCGAATGCTCACTCGCTCTGTGACAAGGCGGACTGCCATATCGGTGTTCTGGCGTTTCTGGCGCTTCTGGAGTTCAGGTGTTCTTGCTTTTCCGGTGATCGGACGCCTGTTACTCGACGAGCTTTCCGTCGGTGGACACGTCCGCCATGAGGGACGCGATCTCGTCCGGGACGTCGGGAATGTGCTCGTGGGTGATTCCGGTCGTCGGAGACCAGACCAGGTTGACGCGGAAGGCGGGGTCCATGTCCGGGAAGTCGCTGCGGTTGTGACAACCACGGGTCTCCCGGCGTTCCAGTGCCGCTTCGAGGGTGGCGCGGGCCGCCAGGGCGGCCGACTTGAGGTCGAAGGCGTGGGCCAGGTCCTGGAAACCGGCGATGTCGGGATGGACGCCGACGTTCTGCATGCGCTTCTCGACGGCGTCCAGCTCCGCCAGGCCGGTGCGCAGACCCTGTTCGTCCCGGACGACACCGGCGTGCTCGGTCATGGTGTTGCGGATCGCGCGCTGGAGCGCCCGGACGTTCTCGGGCCCGTCCGCGGCCAGCAGCTCGTCGACCTCGGCACGCGCCTCGGCCACCGCGGTCGCGGACCGGGGCTGCGCCGTGAGGGACTCCGAGTAGGCCGCCGCGGCCTGGCCGGTGATACGGCCGTAGACGAGGAGTTCGATCAGGCTGTTGCCGCCGAGGCGGTTGGCGCCGTGCAGACCGCTGGCCGCCTCGCCGATGGCGTACAGACCGCGGACGTCGGTGCTGTGGTCCTCGGGACGGACCCAGACGCCGCCCATCGAGTAGTGGGCCGTCGGGGCCACCTCGATGGGTTCACGGGTGATGTCGAGCATCTGCAGATCGAGGAGCGTCTGGTAGACCCGGGGCAGCCGGTTCATGATCGTCTGGCGGGGCAGGTGGGAGACGTCGAGCCAGACCCCGCCGTTCGCGGTGCCCCGGCCTTCCTTGATCTCGGTGTACGAGGCGAGTGCCACGCGGTCGCGCGTGGACAGTTCCATGCGCTCGGGGTCGTAGCGGTTCATGTACCGCTCGCCGAGGGCGTTGCGCAGGATGCCGCCCTCACCGCGGGCGGCCTCGCTGACCAGGGTGCCCGCGGCGTTCTCCGGTTCGATGATGCCGGACGGGTGGAACTGCACCAGCTCGGGGTCGCGCAAGCGGGCCCCGGCTTCGACGGCCAGGCGGAAGGAGTCGCCGGTGTTCTCGTCCCGGCGTGACGAGGTGCGGCGCCAGATGCGCGTGTGCCCGCCGGCCGCGAGGATCACGGCGTCCGCGTGGACGAGGTGGCGGGTGCCGTTGGTCAGGTCGAAGCCGTAGGCCCCGAAGACGGCACCGTCGTGCACCAGGAGACGCGTGATGTAGACGCTGTCGAGTACCGGGATGTCCAACTGAACCGCGCGCCGGATCAGGGTGCGCTGGATCTCCAGGCCGGTGTAGTCGCCGGCGAAGGCGGTACGGCGGAACTTGTGGGCGCCGAAGAAGCGCTGCGAGATGCGGCCGTCCCCTTCGCGGGCGAAGGCCATGCCGTACCGCTCCAGGTCGTCGATGCCCAGGGCCGCGCCCTGGGTGACGATCTCCGCCGTACGGGGGTCGCCGAGCAGGTAGCTCTCCTTGAGGGTGTCCGCGGCGTGCTGCTGCCAGGAGTCCTCGGGGTCCATCGTGGCCAGGGCCGCGTTGATGCCGCCGGCCGCCAGGGACGTGTGGGTGTCCTCCTTGGGACGCTTGCCGACGGCGATGACGTCGACGCCGGCCTCGGCCAGCTCGATCGCCGCCCGCAGGCCGGAACCGCCGGTACCGATCACCAGCACCGTGGTGGAAAGACGTTGTTCGGTGAGAGGCACGCTTGCTCCCGTCGCTCTGGGTGGTCACTGACTAGGACCACATCGGGCGGTGGTTTGTGACATCGGCGGCGCGCGTGTGTCACAACGTGCCGGGGTCCCCGGTCATCTGGACGAACCTGACGACCCTGCGACGAGGCGCCGGGGGATGTCCGACGGCCGAGGAGGAGAAGACGGATGACGTACGTCATCGCACAGCCCTGCGTCGACATCAAGGACCGGGCGTGTGTCACCGAATGCCCCGTGGACTGCATCTACGAGGGCGCGCGCACGCTCTACATCAACCCGGCGGAGTGCGTCGACTGCCATGCGTGCGAACCCGTCTGCCCCGTGGAGGCGATCTTCTTCGAGGACGATCTGCCGCGGCACTGGGCGCACTACCTCGCCGTCAACGCGGAGTACTTCGACGAGGCGGCTTTCCCACCGCGCGTACGGCGTGACGCGGTCGGCGATCACCCGGTGGTCGAGGCACTGCCCCCGCAGAGCGGGCCACACAAGAAGGAGATCTCCTTCTTCACCGTCCGCAAGGAGGAAGCGGCCGACGCGGATCTGTGGTTCCCCTCCTGACCGGCCGCCGCCACCGAGCATGCCCGGTCAG
This sequence comes from Streptomyces sp. NPDC042336, assembly GCF_055581985.1. Lineage (NCBI taxonomy): Bacteria > Bacillati > Actinomycetota > Actinomycetes > Kitasatosporales > Streptomycetaceae > Streptomyces > Streptomyces sp. NPDC042336. Next base: position 80,596 of record NZ_JBVJEA010000022.1, read on the forward strand.
GAGGCGAGTGTGATGGTGGTGGGCGTTCCTCTCCACGCCATGCGCGCGTAGGGGCACAACGCGTCGGCCTTCTCGATCAGCTCGTCGGCCGTCGTGGGGTCGACGCCGGGCCACCGCACCACCAGATCGACGCGCAGCAGATAGCCGCCGTCCTCCGGGTCCCGGCCGAAGGCGACGGTCGCCACGACGGAGATCGCCGCGGGATCCAGCGCCTCCTGCCGGGCCAGCAGGCTGAGCGCGCCGTGGAAGCAGGCGGCGAAACCGGCCGCGAAGAGCTGCTCGGGGTTGGTTCCCCGGCCGTCACCGCCCAGCTCGGCCGGCATCCGCAGATCGAGGTCCAAGGCCCCGTCGGCCGAGTGTGCGTGGCCGGAGGCCCGCCCGTGCGAGGCCGCACCACCGTGGACGGTCACCGTGGTGGTGTAGATGGGCGAGAACTCCTCCCCGTCGAAATCCTTCTCGGTCGACAGGGTGGGCAACTTGATCCGCTCGGTCACGGCATGGCTCCGGTGTCGTCGTGGTACGCGGTCCCGGCAGACGTCCGGGACGACTGGATGACCGACGAGCGACCGTTGTTGTGACGCCTGCCCCGTCGGTGGCCGAGGACCCCCGACCGCAGGTCAGTCCCGCAGGGAGGCCACGTAGGGCGCCAGTTTGGCCGGGTTCATCACCCACATCAGCCGGTCGATGCCGTCCGCCGAGATGTCGGCGGTCAGCAGGGCGACGGCCTTCTCGCCGGAGAGGACCAGGACGGCCGGCCGGCCGTTCGCCTCGACCCACTGGACCTGCGACTGCGGCCAGAAGCGCGGAGCGAAGGCCACGAGGTAGCGCGAGACGTGGGGCAGCCCGACGACCGGGATCCTCGACGCGCCGCGGATACCGTTGCCGTCCGTGTAGCTGACGACGTCGGCGGTGAGCACGTCCTCCAGGCCCGACAGGTCTCCCGTCCGCGCCGCGGAGAGGAAGACCTCCAGCAGCCGTCGATGGGCTGTCGGGGTAACGGCCTCCTTGCGTTCGGCGGCCAGGTGCTTGCGGCCCCGGCTCACGAGTTGGCGGGTGTTGGCCTCGCTGGTCTCCAGGATCTCGGCGATCCGTCCGTAGGGGTAGTCGAACGCCTCCCGGAGCACGTAGGCGGTGCGCTCCACGGGGTTCAGCTTCTCCAGGAGCAGCAGGACCGCCATCTCCACGGCCTCGGAACGCTCCGCGCCCAGGTGCGGATCCTGCGTGGTGTCGACGGGCTCGGGGAGCCAGGGCCCGACGTAGGACTCCCGGCGAATCCGCGCGGACTGGGCCACGTTGATCGCCAGCCTCGTGGCGACCGTGGTCAGGAAGGCGGCCGGTTCGTGCACCTGTGAACGGTCGGTGCTCTGCCACCGCAGCCAGGTCTCCTGCACGACGTCCTCGGCCTCCGCCGCACTGCCCAGGACCCGGTACGCGATACCGAAGAGCTGCGGGCGCGCCGAGAGGAAGTCCTCCGTCGCCTGGTCAAGGGTGCCGGGTGGGGCGCCAGCGTGCATGGAACATCCCTTCTGGCTTCGTGCACCCCATGCTACAAGCGGGCGCGGACGGGCGCGTCGGCGGAGGGGCGCACGCGTGCGCATGGGCCCCACAGGTGGCACACCGTGGCAACGGGTCACCCTCGGACACGCACTGTCGTCGGCGGAGCCCTGTGTCCGGCCGTCGCGCCCGGCCCCGCGCACGTGCCCTGTCACGGATCGATCGCGCACCCGGTCAGGACAGCGAACCGCCAGGGACCAGAAGGGGCACACCGTGTCGGACAGGACGCCGGCCCTCGATGCCGTGCACGGCATGCTGACGCTGTTGTTCGCCGTAGTGGCCCTGCACGTGCTGTGGCACGCTGTCCGGTCACCGGGTGCGGGCCGCCGTGACCGCGTGGACGTCGTCCTGCACTGCGCCATGGCGGCGGCCATGGCGGCGATGCCCTGGAGTGCCGGCCCGCCCCTGTCCGGCCGGGCCGCGACGGTGTTCTTCACCGCCGCCGCGCTGTGGTTCCCGCTGACCGCCCGGGCCGCGACGGTGTTCGCCGACCGGCTGGCGCCCGCCGTCGGCATGGCGGCGATGGCCTGGATGTCGCGGGCCCCGTCCGCCGCCGCCTCCGAAACCGTGGCTGCCGCGGGCGTCCCGGCCGCGCACCACACCACGGCCCACGGCCATGCCGCCGACGCCTCGACGACGGCGGCCCTGGTCACCGTCGTACTGACGGTGTATCTCCTCGGCTGCGCCCTGCGGTCGTTGACGCGTCCCATGCCCGCGCTGCGGACCGCCACGGACCCCGCGCACCGCGCCGCCGCCATGAACCCGTACGGGCACGTGCGCGACGGCGCGATGGCGCTGGGGACGGCCGTGATGCTGCTGCTGCCCCACTGACCGCCGTCACTCGATCCCGATCACGGCCTTGCCGCGCATCAGGAAGTCCGACAGGTAGCCGTCGTGGGGCACTCCCGGAGCCATCCAGTACGTCGGGTGGTCACCGGCGTACACGTTGGCGATGGAGGGTTCCGCCACCAGCGTGTCTAGCAGCGCACGATCGCGGGAGAGGACCGAGAGCACGAGTGTCCCGCGCAGCGGGGCGATGCCGTCCGAGCGGCTCCAGGGCGCCACCCACACACAGGGGAAGGGGAGTTCGGTCCCCACCTGCGGGGCACCGGCGTCGGCGACCTGATGGACGGCCGGCCGCAGGGCCGCACTTCCGTCCCCGAGGTCGTCGACGATGCCGTCACCGCCGAGCCAGGCGCGGGTCCCCGCCGCCACCGACCTCAGGTAGGAGTCGAGGGCCAGGGCCCGGTCCAGCGGGCACACCGGGAGAACCGCCCGGGTGTCCTGAGGCGGCAGGCCGGGCAGTTGGGACAGGCGTGCCGCGAGGGCCTCCGCCAGCGGTGCCGGGTCGCCCTCGACGAGGACGGCGGTGGAGTTGACGCACGCCGTGCCGGCCTCGTCGGCGACGGAGGCGACGATCGTGTCCAGGTGCTCGCGCCAGTCCGTGTCCGCCGTGACGAGGATCTTCGTCCGGCCCGGCCCCTGGGGCAGCACGCGGGCGTCGTGGGCGTAGCGGTCGACGATCTCGTCACCGCCGTACACCACCGCACGGTCGGCGCCGCGGATCAGCGTCCGCGCGGTCCGGTGGTCCGTGGGCAGCAGCGCCAGCCGGTCCTGGCCGATGCCCGCCCGGTGCAGCGCGCCGACCAGGCGGTGCGGGGTGAACGGCTCGCGCCGCGACGGCCGTACGGCCACGCGGTAGCCGAGGGCCAGCGCCTCCAGCCACAGCCGGTGGACCCCCGGATGATTGCCGGAGGCGTTGACGGCGAACACCTCGCCCCGGCGGGCCCACACGGCGTACCCGGGCCCGACGGAGGAGTCCAGGCGCTCCTGGACCGTTCCGCGCGGCCTGCCCTGCTCGGCGGAGGCACGGGCGCGGCCGACGAACCTCGCCGTGCCGCGTGTCGCGTCGCGCACCACGGTCAGCGGGGTGCCGGAGGTCCGGCTGACCAGGTATTCGTACTCGCGCACGCCCAGCCCGCCGAGGGTGCCGGTGGCGAACTCCTCGGCGGCCGCCTCCAGCAGCGCGTCCAGGCCGGCCACCGGGACCGGCCCGGCCTTGCGCAGCGCGGCCAGCGCCCGGTCGACGTACACCGGCGGCACCAGGCTCAGCCGCGCCACCTCGACACCGGACACGTCCGTCACGGTGTCCGGGACACGGGTGCGGTAGGGACCGCGGGGGCCCAGGGCGTCCAGGTACACCGGCTCGGCGACATCGGCGGTGGCCATCAGTACACGCCCTCGATCACGGTCTCGCCCCGCACCGTGGGCACCGGCGCCACGTCCGCCACGGCGTCGCCCGCGTGACCGCCCGCGGGCCGGACGCGCACGGCCGTGTCGCGCTCGGCGTTGTGGGGGATGAGCATGGACTTGCCGACGTGGCTGACGATCACCTGGCCGCGCTCGCCCACCGCGACGCGTTCCCCGGTGGCGGGGTCGACGACCGACAGGAACACGTAGGGCGACACCGGGTCGAAGACGCAGGGCTGCGAGGCGTCGAGACCGGCGCGTTCGAGCAGTGCGGTGAGCATCATGGTGTTGCCGTACATGCCGATCAGCGGCACCTCGGGGAAGACCTCCGTGGCCAGCAGGTGACGGGTGTCGGGGTCCATGTGGGTGCCGCCCCAGACGATGGCCCGGACCGAACCGTTGATCCGTTCCAGGAGGTCGTCCTCGCGGGCGAAGCGTTCCAGCAGGGGCGTGGTGGCGGCCAGGACACCGATGTCCTGGGTCAGCAGGATCCGCCGGCACTGTTCGACGAGATGGTCGGTGTAGGACTCGACCTCGTCGCCGCGGCCCGTGGCGATCAGCTTCCGCACCCACCGGGGGTCCATGTCGATGCTCAGTCCCGGGCCGCCGAGCGAGGCCGCCGCCCGTTGCAGCACGTCCCCCACCAGATGCGGACCGGTCGGCGCCACGGTCAGCCACTGGGCGCCGACGGGCAGCCCGTGCTCCCGCAGGCGCCGGTCGACCTGTGCGGTGCTGTGCCGCATCCAGTCGTCGAGCTGGACGACCCGCTTGGGCGCCCCGGTCGTCCCGCCGCTGTCGAAGACGTTGAGCAGCCGGGCGTCGCCGCCGTAACCCCGGGGGATCAGGTCCGCCACCGGAACCTGGCGCAGTTCGTCGCTCAGGTCGGGGAACAGCGCCAGGTCGTCCACACCCTTGACGTCCCGCCGCGGATCGAAGGCGAGCCGTTCGGCCCGGTCAAGCCAGTAGCGAGACCCGGTCTCCGGGTCGAAGTGCCAGCGCACCGCGGCGCGCACGAACTCGTCGGGATCCACGCCGTCGGACGGTCCGGCGTCCAGGACGGCGGGGGAGTCGTACATCATGATGGGTCCTTCCTCGACACGGGCACCGGCCCGTGCGGATGGCGGGAGTCGCGACGGCGGCGAGAGGCGTAAGAGGGCCGAGGGCGCCCGGTCATCGGCTGAACAGTTCGAAGGCGACGGCGGGGGTGCCGGCGAACCGTGCGCGGTGGACACCGGTGCTCTCGCCCAGGAAGCGGCGTGCGTACGTCTCGGGGTCCTCCTCGGTCAGGGCTTCGAGGTAGGTCCGGTGCCGCAGCAGGGACTGGACGCCCTGTTCGAAGCCCGGCTCGGCGGACACGGCGTGGGACGGCACCGGTGAGTTGGCGACGGCCACCCAGCGGACACCGTTCCAGGGCAGCAGCCCCTGTTCGGCCAGTTCCGGGAAGATCCAGCGGTTGCCCGCGTCCGCCGCCGCGTCCAGTACGGCGCGGCCCACCGCCACGTGGTCCGGGGTGTTCCAGGCCCCGGTGGCCCACGTGTCCCGGTGGTTCAGGGTGATCACCAGTTCCGGCCGGTGACGCCGTACGGCGGCGGCGATGCCGCGGCGCAGGGAGACGCCGTACTCGATCACACCGTCCCGGTGGTCGAGGAACTCCACCGCGCGGACACCGACCGCCGCGGCGGCGGCCCGCTGTTCCGCCTCACGCAGGGGGCCGGCCCGCCCGGGATCCAAGGTGTCGATGCCGGCCTCACCGCGGGTGGCGAGCACGTACGTGACCTGCCTGCCGTCGGCCGCCCAGGAGGCGACGGCCGCCGAGCACCCGTACTCGAGGTCGTCGGGGTGGGCCACCACGGCCAGGGCCCGCCGCCAGTCGTCCGGCATCGGGCGCAGCGGTGCGGGAGCGCTGTCGGTCACGCCTGGTCTCCTGCCGGTCGCGCGTGCGGGGGAAGCAGGCTCTCCAACGGGACCGAGGGATCGGCGAGGGCGGCTTCGTCCAGCTCCGCGTCCGACTCGATCAGGGCGCGGATCGTCCCGATCACGTCCCACAGGTTGACGCTCATCCCCGCCAGCACCCGGTCGCCGGACATCCAGAACGCGAGGAACTTCCGCTCCTCGCGCGACCCGCGAAAGACGACGCGGTCGTAGCCGCCCGGTTCGGTGTACCCGGTGTACTCCATGCCGAGGTCGTACTGGTCGGTGTAGAAGTACGGCAGCCGGTTGTACACCGCGTCGTGGCCGAGCATGCTCAGCGCGGCGGTACGGGGCTGGTGCAGCGCGTTGGCCCAGTGCTCCACGCGCAGGTGCCGGCCGAGCCGGGGGTGGTAGGCGTTGGCGACGTCACCGGCGGCGTGGACACCGGCGGCGGAGGTCCGCAGGCGGGCGTCCGTCACGATGCCGTTGCGCACGTCGAGGCCGGCCTCCTCGGCCAGGCGGACGTTGGGCGTGATGCCCACCCCCACGACCACGGCGTCCGCGGGCAGGTGGGTTCCGTCGGCGAGCCGGACCCCGTCGACGAGGCCCCCGGTCCCGGTGACGGCCTCGATCTGGGCATGGGGACGCAGGTCCACACCGTGGTCCCGGTGCAGAGCGGCGAAGACCTCGGCCGCCTCCCGGCCCAGGACCTTCAGCAGAGGCAGCTCACCGCGCTCCAGCACGGTGACCTCCGCGCCGGCCGCCCGGGCCGCCGCCGCCGTCTCCAGCCCGATCCAGCCACCACCGACCACCACGATCCGCGCGCCTTCGGTGAACGCCTCCTTGAGGCGCTCGCTGTCGCCCACGCGCCGCAGGTACAGGACGCCCTCCAGGTCCGCGCCCGGCACCGACAGGCGGCGCGGCGAGGAACCGGTGGCCAGCAGCAGACCGGCGTAGGGCACGTGACGGCCGTCGTCCAGCGTCACCGCCCGGCCACGCGCGTCGACGGACGTCACGCTCGTGCCCAGGAGCAGATCGACGTCGTGGTCCCGGTACCAGCTCTCGGGGTGGACGTGGATGGACTCGCGGTCCTCCTTGCCCAGCAGGTACCCCTTGGACAGCGGCGGCCGGATGTACGGTCGTTCCCGCTCGTCCCCGATCACGAGGAGCGGCCCGTCGTGGCCGTGCTCGCGCAGTTCCTCCGCGGCCTTGCCGGCGGCCAGGCCGCCCCCGACGATCACGAACGTCTTCGCACGCGGCATGAGATCCCCGTCCCAGTCTGTGAGGCGCACACGGACCGAGTGGTCCGGTCACCCTTCAGACCGGGCGACTACACGCGTTGTGACACCGTGGCACGGGACCACCTGGCCCTGTGCTCCGGGAGTTCGCCGCCCGCTCCGCCCGCCGGTTCACCGGCGGGCGGGCCGCGTCACGGCCAGAACACGCGGATCACCGTGCCCCGGCAGCGGGACGAAGCCGTGCCGTCCCAGGTCGTCAATGATCCGCGCGCGCGAGGCGGGCCACATCCAGAACGACTCCGTGTGCTCCCGCAGCACCTGTCGTCCGCTGCGTACCCAGTAGTCGACACGTGTGCGGATGCGGTATCCCGCCGCGGACATCGTCATGCGTCCGCCGTACACGTGCGCGCCCACCCGCTGCTCCGGCAGGCGGCGCACGATGTCGCGAGGGGGCAGCAGGGCGGGCGGCGGCTCCAGCAGGAGCGTGCCCCCGGGGGCCAGGGCCGCGTGGATCGCCGGCCACAGAGCGTCCCGTGCGGCCGGGGGGAGACAGGCGACCGTGTTGTGGGACACGGCGACGTCGGCCGCCGCGTACAGCGCCGCCTCGTCCAGGGCGTACGGGTGCACGGTCACCCGCTCGCGCTGACGCGCGGGCAGGGTGGCGAGGCGGGTGAGCAGGGACGTGCGCATGGCTCGCGCGGGCTCCACGGCGTGCACGTCGGCCGCGGACTCGGCCAGGCTCATCAGAGTGACCCGGCCGGTCCCGGCACCGATGTCCAGCACACCGAGACGGGCCCGCGCGACGTGCCGGCCGTAGAGGTCGCGGACGGGTGCCGCGTCCCGGTCGGCCTGCAGGATGTCGTAGAACTCGGCGGTCACGGCGTAGGAGTCCGGGTCCGGCCGGGACACGGATGCTCCGGTGATGACGGGGTGCATGTCCAGCTAGACAACGTGTGAGCCGGGCCTGTGACAGTGGGTGCCCCGCGAGGGACCCGGCCCGAGCGGGTCCGAGGTGATGCCCGTCACGGGGCCGTGCTGTCACAAGTGCGTGGCACACGCAGTCAGTTCTCTGGTTCCGACTCGCGGAACCCGGAGGGAAAGCAGAACACGCCGTCATGACCGTGAGAACCCCGCAGGTATGGCTGCCCGCCCAGTTCGCCGATCTCACCGACCTGCCACCGGGACTGGAGTACGCCCGCTGGGACGGCCGTTCGGCCTTCCCGTCGAACCCGGCCGAGGTGGACTTCTACGCCCCGCCGCTGACCAAAGACATCGATGTCATCCGCAAGCCCCTGCCCCACATGACGAGTCTGCGTGCGGTGCAGGCCCTGAGTTCCGGCACGGACGAACTGCGCGCGGAGCTGGACCGGCTCCCTCGCCCCGTGACCCTGTGCAACGCGGGCGCGGCCCCCGCTCCGAGCACGGCCGAACTGGCCCTGACCCTGATCCTCTCCTCGCTGCGGGGCATACCGGAATCGGTCCGCGCCCAGGACGGCGGGGCGTGGAGACCGGAGGTCTTCCCGTCCCTGTACCGGCGGTCCGTGCTCATCGTCGGCTACGGCGCCGTCGGCTCCGCGCTGGAGGAGCTCCTGGTGCCCTTCGGATGTGCGGTGACCCGTGTCGCCGGCGCGGACCGGGACGCACCCCGGGGCCCCGTCCGCTCCACCGCACACCTGCCCCGGCTCGTGGCCGATGCCGATGTCGTCGTGCTGTCCATCCCGCTGACCCCCCAGACCCGTCAGCTCTTCGACGCCGGCATGCTGGCCCGCATGAAGGACGGCGCCCTGCTCGTCAACGTGGCACGCGGGGCCGTCGTCGACACCGACGCCCTGCTCAAGGAGACGCATGCGGGCCGGCTGCGGGCCGCGCTCGACGTGACCGACCCCGAGCCGCTCCCACCGGGGCATCAGCTGCGGGAGACACCCGGCGTGCTGATCACGCCGCACGTCGGCGCGTTCACGTCGTCCCTGTGGCCCCGCCTCGAACAGCTCATCCGGCGCCAGTTGAGCCGTTTCGCCGCAGGTGAGGAGCTGGAGAACGTCGTGTCCCGCTGACGCCCGGTCCCGTGGCGGAAGCCGCGCCGGGCCGTCCCGCAGCTGTTCTGCCCGGGGCGCAGCGCATGTCACACCCGAACCGTCTCGCCGGTCATGCTGACGACAGCAGTACACGAACCGTGCCGTACAGCACAGCGTCGGACGAATCGGATTCGTCGCACCATATGTGGGCCGACGGTCTTCCCGGCGGGCGATCCGCGGGGGCGCCCCCACCCCCACCACGGCCGCACGGCCGGAAGCCCTCGCGCCGCGCCAGTGCCGCGGATCCACGGCAAGCCCGCCACCGCGGCGCCGGTGAGCTGCGGGTGACGCAGAAACGAAGGGTGAAGAGATGGGCCACGACAGCCGGCCGGTGGAGCCGGAGCAGAAGCGCACGGGGGAGAGGCTCGCCCGATGGGCGGACAGCCGACTGGGCCGCCGCCCTGTCGTGCGCTCCGCCCGGCGCCTGGTCTTCCCCGACCACTGGTCGTTCATGCTCGCCGAGATCGCGCTCTACAGTTTCGTGATCCTGCTGATCACCGGCGTCTATCTGAGCTTCTACTTCCACCCCTCCTCCGACCTCGTGGTCTACCAGGGCGACTACGCCCCCTTGCGCGGGCAGTTGGTGTCCGAGGCCTTCGACTCGACCCTGCACATCTCCTTCGACGTCCGCGGCGGCCTGCTCGTCCGCCAGGCACACCACTGGGCGGCCCTGGTCTTCGTCGCCGCCGTCCTCGCCCACATGCTGCGGGTCTTCTTCACCGGCGCGTTCCGCAAGCCGCGGGAGCTGAACTGGGTGCTGGGATTCGGCCTGCTCGTCCTGGCGATGTTCGCGGGCCTGACCGGCTACGACCTGCCGGGCGACCTGCTGTCCGGCACCGGCCTCCAGGTGGTGAACGGCACGATCCTGTCGATCCCCATCGTCGGGACCTATCTGTCGTTCTTCCTCTTCGGCGGTGAGTTCCCCGGCGACGACCTGATCGCCCGCTTCAACACCCTGCACGTCCTGGTCATCCCCGCACTCATGGTCGTCCTCATCGTCGGCTACGTGGTCCTGGCCCTGCGCCACCGGCCCGCGCAGTACCCCGGACCCGGCCGTACCCGCGACAACGTCGTCGGTCTTCCGGCCAAGGTGTACGCCGTGAAGGCCGCCGGCTACTTCTTCCTCGTGACCGGCGTGATCTTCTTCATGGCCGCCGTCGCCGAGATCAACCCCGTCTGGGACTACGGCCCCTTCCGTCCCGACCAGGTCTCCGCCGGGTCCCAGCCCGACTGGTACATGGGCGTCGCCGACGGACTGCTGCGCGTCATGCCCGGCTGGGAGATCGACTTCTGGGGCCACACCCTGGCCCTGGACAACCTGCTGCCGCTGCTGGCCGGGACGCTGCTCTTCCTGGCCATGGGGGCCTATCCGTTCCTGGAGGCCTGGGTGACGGACGACGACAGCGAGCATCACCTGCTGGACCGTCCCCGCAACCGCCCGGTACGCACCGCCCTCGGCGTGGCCTGGCTCAGCGTCTACTCGGTGGCCCTGATCGGTGCCGCCAACGACATCATCGCCACCCGTCTGCACGTGTCCGTCAACGACGTGACCTGGGCCGTGCGCGTCGGCCTCTTCGTCGTCCCGGTCCTGGCCTTCGTCGTCACCAAGCGCGTGGCACTGGCACTGCAGCGCAGGGACCGCGACCTGGTGCTGCACGGACGCGAGACCGGCGTCATCAAGCGCCTGCCGCACGGCGAGTACGTCGAGGTCCACGAGCCTCTCGACCCTGCACGACTGCACACGCTGACCTCGCACGAGCAGAACCGGCCACTGGACGCCGTACCCGCGCGCGACGGGGACGGTGCCGTGGCCCGCCGCACACAGCGTCTGCGCACCGGGCTCAGTGGCTTCCTCTACGGCCCCGGCGCGCAGATCCCCAAGCCCACGGCGACCGAGCACGAAGAGCTCACCGGTCGGCACGGGTCCTGAATCGCGAGGCGACACACACGGGCGGAGACCATGTTCACACCATGTCACGCATTTGGTGGGTCTCCGGTCTCAAAGGTGAAAAGGCGACACAACGTGCCGCGAACACCGATATGATCCCGCCCCGAAAGGCATGTGACATGAACCGCACCTCCCGCACAAGCCGGACCCGTACGACGATGACCGTCCTGGCCGGCGCCGGTATCGCCGCCGGCCTGCTCGCCACCACCATCGCCCCGGCCTCCGCCGACAAGGGCACCACCGACCGGGGCCCCAAGCCCACCGTCGTCCTGGTCCACGGTGCGTTCGCCGACTCCACGAGCTGGAACGGCGTCATCGACAAGCTCCGGCACGACGGCTACCCGGTCGTTGCCGTCGCCAACCCGCTGCGCTCCCTGAGCGGCGACTCCGCCTACCTCAAGGACGTCCTGGCCGGGATCGACGGCCCCGTCGTGCTCGCCGGTCACTCGTACGGCGGTTCGGTCATCAGCAACGCCGCCACCGGCAACAAGAACGTCAAAGCGCTGGTGTACCTCGCCGCCTTCCTCCCTGAGAAGGGCGAGAGCGCGGGCGACCTGTCCGGGCGGTTCCCCGGCAGCACCCTCGCCCAGGCGCTGCGCCCGGTGCCGGTGACGAACGCCGACGGTTCCCGGGGCACCGACCTCTACATCCAGAGCGACAAGTTCCGCCAGCAGTTCGCCGCCGATGTGCCCCGCAACAAGACCGACCTCATGACCGTCACCCAACGACCGGTCACCGAGGCGGCCCTGGGCGAGGCAGCGGCCGAACCGGCCTGGAAGACCATTCCCTCCTGGGTCCTGGTCGCCACGCAGGACCGCAACATCCCGGCCGCGGCCCAGGAGTTCATGGCCCGGCGGGCCGGTGCCCACACCACGGAGGTGCGATCGTCCCACGCGGTCAGCGTCTCGCAGCCCGGAAAGGTCACCGGCGTCATCGAGGACGCCGCCCGCTCGGTGCGCTGAGAGCGCACCCGGTGATCGAAGGGCCGGCGGTTCACCGCCGGCCCTTTTCCCGACCCCGCACCGTGTGCGTGCCGCGCACCGGTTCCCGGCCGCCCAAGGACGGACTCATGCGCCGCGAACCGCGGATCATCCCGATAGGCCCCGGCCAACTCGCCCGCACCGTGGCGATGCACCGCCGCTGCTCCCCGCAGACCCTGTGGAGCCGTTACCACCGGGCGATGGCCGACCCCAGCACGTATGTGCCCACTCTGCTGTCCCGCCCGGGATCGGTACACCTGGCGGCCCTGGGCACCACCGGCCGCATCGTCGGCGTGGGCCACCTGATGCCGGATCACACCGCTGTCGAGGCGGCGCTGCTGGTCCAGGACTCCTGGCAGGGCCGTGGACTCGGGACCCGCCTGCTCCAGCACCTGGGCGAGCACGCGCGGGCCGGCGGCTGGACGACGATCTACGGCCTCTTCCTGGCCGGCGACGAGCGGATCGACGCCATGCTGCGCCACGCAGCCGTTCCCGTACAGCGCCGGGAAGGGGGCGGCGCCGTCACCGCCTCGGTCTCGGCCCACGACCTGATGGCCCACCCCTCCGCCCCCGGACGGTGACCTGCGCGGGCCCCCTCGGACACCGCATCCGCGGCCTGCGCCGCCGACGGAAAAGCCGGTGCGGGCGACGCCCGCACCGGCTTTTCCCGCTCACGCAGCGGCGTCGGGATACAGATCGTCTTCGAATGCCGCCGACTCCAGGAGCGCCTTGACCGACGTCAGGTAGCGGGCCGCGTCCGCGCCGTCCACCAGCCGGTGGTCGTACGACAGCGACAGGTGCACCAGGTCCCGGACGCCGATGACCTCCTCGTCACCGACGCGCACCACCCCCGGCCGCCTGACCGTGGCGCCCACGCCGAGGATCGCGGCCTGGTTCGGTGGCACGATGACGGTGTCGAACAGCGAGCCGCGCGAACCGGTGTTGGAGATCGTGAAGGTCGCGCCCGACACGTCGTCGGGGGTCAGGTGACCACCGCGGGCCCGGTCGGCGAGGTCGTGGACGGCCCGGGCGAGCCCGGCGACGGTGAGGTCACCGGCCGCCTTGACGACCGGGGTCATCAGACCGGCCTCCGTGTCGACCGCGATTCCGATGTTCTCGGTGTCGAAGTAGGTGATGGTGCCCTCGTCCTCGTTGATCCGGGCGTTGACCACCGGATGCGCCTTAAGCGCCTGGGCGGCTGCCTTGACGAAGAAGGGCATGGGGGAGAGCTTGAGGCCCTCGCGTGCCAGGAAGCCGTCCTTCGCCCGGTTCCGCAGGCGCATCAGCCGGGTGACGTCGGCCTCGACCGTCGAGGTGAGCTGCGCCTGCTCAAGCAGCGCCTTCTTTAGGTTGTTGCCGATGGCCCGGCGGATACGGGTCATCGGAACCGTGCGGCCGCGGAGCGAGGACGCGTCCTCCGCCGGGGCGGCGCGCACCGGCGCGGGCGCGGATGCCGGGGCCTGCGGAGTCGCCGGCGCGGGCGAGGGCGCCGGCGCGGGAGAAGCCGGAACGGCGGTTGCGGCAGGCGGCACGAAAGGCTCGGCCGGAGCCGGAGCCGGAGCCGGAGCCGGAGCCGGAGCCGGAGCCGGTGCCGGAGTGGGTGCCGGAGCCGGAGCCGGGGTGGGTGCCGGTGCCGGTGCCGGGGTGGGTGCCGGTGCCGGTGCCGAGGGGGCGGGTGCCGGTGCGGGTGCAGGCGGGGCCGCCGGGGCCGTCGGTGCCGTGTCCGGCGCGCCGATGACGCCGAGGCCGGCACCGACCTCGACCGTCTCGTCCTCGGCGGCGAGGATCTCCAGCAGGACGCCGGCGGCGGGGGAGGGGATCTCGGTGTCCACCTTGTCGGTCGACACCTCCAGCAACGGCTCGTCGGCCTCGACACGGTCACCGACCTGCTTCAGCCAGCGGGTCACGGTGCCCTCGGTGACGGACTCGCCGAGGGCCGGCAGGGTGACGGATACGGTCATGATGACGTTCGACTCCTCACGGTCCGGCGGGGCGTGCGGCTCTGCCGGACCTGTCGTGCAAGGCCCGCGTCGGACGACGCGGGCGGTAGGGGGCGCCTTGTACGGCGGTTCAGCGGTCGAGGCCGTACCGCGCGCGGGCCCGCGCTACGGTCTCCGGCGGGACCTGCCCCGCACGGGCCAGACGGTCCAGTGCGGTCACCACGATCGACTCGGCGTCCACCCGGAAGTAGCGGCGCACGTCCTCACGGGTGTCTGACAGCCCGAAACCGTCGGTGCCCAGGGAGTAGTAGTCCTGTTCGACCCACTGGCCGATCTGGTCGGGCACCTGCCGCATCCAGTCGCTGACGGCCAGCACCGGCCCCGGCGCCCCGGACAGGGCGCTGGTGACGAACGGGATGGCTTCTTCGCCCCGCATCCGGGCGTCGTCGGCGCGCATCGCGTCCCGGCGCAGCTCCGTCCAGGACGTCACCGACCACACGTCGGCGCGCACGCCCCAGTCGGAGGCGAGCAGTTCCTGCGCGCGCAGGGCCCAGTGGATCGCCGTACCGGAGGCGAGCAGTTGGAGCCGGGGCCCGGCCTCGGGCGCCTCGGCGGGCCGGAACCGGTAGATGCCCCGGACGATGCCCTCCTCGATGCCGGGAACCGGTGGCATGGCGGGCTGGTGCTTGGGCTCGTTGTACACGGTCAGGTAGTAGAAGACGTCCTCGGGCCGCTCGCCGTACATGCGGCGCAGACCGTCCCGGACGATGACCGCGATCTCGTAGGCGAACGCCGGGTCGTAGCTGACGGCCGCCGGATTGGTGGAGGCGAGCAGGTGCGAGTGGCCGTCCCCGTGCTGCAGGCCCTCGCCGATCATCGTCGTACGCCCGGCGGTGCCGCCGACCACGAAGCCGCGGCCCATCTGGTCGCCGAGTGCCCAGAACTGGTCGCCGGTCCGCTGGAAACCGAACATGGCGTAGAAGATGTAGAAGGGGATCATGGGTTCGCCGTGCGTGGCGTACGACGTCGCGGCGGCGGCGAACTCGGCGACGGAACCGGCCTCGGTGATGCCCTCGATGAGCAGCTGCCCGGTCGTGCTCTCCTTGTAGTGGAGCAGCTGGTCCGCGTCGACCGGGTCGTAGGTCTGGCCATGCGGCGAGTAGATGCCCGCGGTGGGGAACATCGACTCCATGCCGAAGGTGCGGGCCTCGTCGGGGATGATCGGCACCCATCGTGCCCCGCTCCCCGGGTCGCGCATCAGGTCCTTGACCAGCCGGACCAGTGCCATCGTGGTGGCCATCTCCTGGTGGCCCGACCCCTTCTCCAGGTCCTCGAAGGGCTTGGCGGGCGGTTCGGGCAGCGGCTTGGCGACCACTCGACGCACAGGTGCGGGCCCGCCCAGCGCGGCCCGGCGCTCGCGCAGGTACCGCACCTCGGGCGAGTCCTCTCCCGGGTGCCAGAAAGGCACCTGGTCACCGGCGAGCGCGCTGTCGGGGATGGGCAGCCCCAGCAGGTCGCGCATCGCCCGGAACTGCTCCATCGTGAGCTTCTTCATCTGGTGGTTGGCGTTGCGCGACTCGAACGCCGGGCCCAGCGTGTGGCCCTTGACCGTCTGGGCGAGGACCACTGTCGGGGCGCCCCGGTGTTCGACGGCGGCCCGGTAGGCGGAGTACACCTTCAACGGCTCGTGGCCGCCCCGCGAATTCTCGAACAGCTCGACCACCCGCGCGTCGCTCAGGGAGGCGGAGAGCGCCGACAGGGCGTCGCCCGTGAAGAAGTGCTTGCGTATGTAGGCCGCGTCCCGCGCGGCGAGCGTCTGCATCTCGGCGTCGGGCACCTCGCCCAGGCGCCGTACCAAGTCGCCGGTGGTGTCCTGCCCCAGCAACGGGTCCCAGGCCTCGCCCCAGAGGGTCTTGACCACGTTCCAGCCCGCGCCCCGGAACCGTGCCTCCAGTTCCTGGACGATCTTCGAGTTGGACCGTACCGGTCCGTCCAGGCGCTGGAGATTGCAGTTGATGACGAACGTCAGGTTGTCCAGGTTCTCGCGGGAGGCCAGGGTCAGGGCGGCCGTCGACTCCGGCTCGTCCATCTCCCCGTCGCCCAGGAACGCCCACACCCGTGAGGCGGAGGTGTCCTTGATGCCGCGGGCGTGCAGATAGCGGTTGAAGCGGGCCTGGTAGACGGCGCTGAGGGGGCCCAGCCCCATGGAGACCGTCGGGAACTCCCACAGCCACGGCAGCCGTCGGGGGTGCGGATAGGACGGCAGGCCATGACCGCCGGCCTCCCGTCGGAAGGCGTTCAGTTGGTCCTCGCTCAGCCGCCCCTCCAGGAAGACCCGGGCGTAGATCCCGGGGGAAGCGTGTCCCTGGAAGAAGAGCTGGTCGCCGGAGCCGTCGCCGTCCTTGCCCCGGAAGAAGTGGTGGAAGCCGATCTCGTAGAGCCAGGCCGCCGAGGCGTAGGTGGAGATGTGACCGCCCAGTCCCAGACGCGAGCCGCGGGTGACCATCGCCGCCGCGTTCCACCGGTTGAGCGCGGTGATCCTGGTCTCCATCTCCAGGTCACCGTCGAACTCCGGCTGCGCGGCGGCCGGGACGGTGTTGATGTAGTCCGAATACAGCAGCCCCGGCAGGGACGTGCCCGTGCGCGCGGCGAACTCGTGCACCCGCCGGAGCAGGTAGACCGCCCGTTCCGGTCCCGCGTTGCGCACCACGGCGTCGAGGGAGGCACGCCACTCGGCGGTCTCCTCGCTGTCGCGGTCGGGCAGCTGGTCCAGCTCACTGATCACAGGGTTCTCGGTCGGCCGGGAGGGTTCACTCATGGCAGCCTTCTTGTCACGGCGTGGGTGTCGGCGGCACCGGCCGCTGACACGGTGGGTGTCGCGGGGCGACAGGTCTGAGGGGGAGATCCGGGCGACGGGCCGCCGCCCGGCGGGGTCAGCGGCTCTTGAGCCACTGGGTGAACGTTTGATGGCCCAGCCGGGCGTCCGGCCCGGGAAGCAGGGCCCGCTCCTCGAGCACCGCGCCGAAGAACGGGGCCCCCGCATCGGCGATCACCGGGCCGGGCCGGCCGAGGAAACCGAGCACCTCGGCGGTGACGTCCTCCAGCCGGAGCTCCTCGGGCCCCGCTGTCTCGACCACGCCGAACTGCGGCAGCCCCACAGCGACATGGGCGAGGACCGCTGCGACGTCGTCCGCCGAGACGGGCCGCAGCAGCAGCGGCGGTACGTGCACGCCGTCGGGCCGGGAGCCGGCCGCGGCGGCGGCCTCCACGGACTCGTGGAACGGCGTGGCACGCACCACGGAGTACGGCACGGTCGTGTGCCGGGCCAGATCCTCCTGCGTCGCCTTGGCCTGGAAGTAGCCCGCCCCGATCCGGTCGGCGCCCACCACTGACAGCGCCACGTAGTGCTCGACGTCCGCGGCGGCGGCCGCCTGGAGGAGGTTGCCCGTCGCGGTGGTGAAGAACGCGGTGCTGGCCTCCTGCCGCCGGGAGGGCGCGTCGGTGACGTCCACGACCACCTCGGCGCCGCGCAGCGCCCCGTCCAGGCCCTGGCCGGTGCTGACGTCGACTCCTTCCCCGCGCGACACGGGCACGACCTCCACACCGTGGTCCCGGAGCCGCGCGACGGTCCGGGAACCGATCAGTCCGGTGGCACCTGCAACGACGACTCTCATCTGCGTCTCCTCCGTCGGGGGCCGATGACCCCGCTGGGTGTCCTGGGTGTCCTGGGCGGACGGTGGCGGATGCCGGAGTGCCACCGGGCCCGTCTCTCCTAGACAGAACGCGTGTCTTTCGTGTGACACCGTGCGGCCGACCACCGCCCCCGACCGGCGTGGCGCGGTGTCACAGACCCGCCCGGTATCCGGTCAGGAGGGCGAGCGGTCATCACGACCGGAGACGACCCCGTGACGGCGGACGACGTGCCGCCCGGTCACGGCGGAACCACGGAAGGTGCGACTCGATGTCGGAGAATGCACAGCACGCCCACCACGGACACGGAACCGGCGACGCGGACGGCCCGAGCTGGACCCGCGCGGCGAAGATGATCCAGGACGCCTCGCCGATCGTCGTCCCCGAGGGCGCCTCGGCGATGACCATCCACGTCGAGTGGGAGCCCGGCGACCCCGGCACCCCGCCGCACCGCCACTCCGGCCCGGCGTTCGGTTACGTCATCAAGGGCGCCGTCCGCTTCGAACTGGAGGGTGAGCCCGAGCGTGTGGTCGAGGCCGGCGGCACCTTCTGGGAGCCGGGCGGCGACGCCATCCACTACCAGGACGGCAACGCGCTCAGCGACCAGAAGACGGAGTTCGTCGTCACGATGATGTGCGCGCCCGGCAAGCCCATGCTCGAACTGGTCGACGAGGCGGAGCTGAAGGAGCGCGCCCACCTGCGCGCACCCCGGCCCACCGCCTGACCCTCGGTCGGGCACGCACGACGGGGCCCCGCACCCGTGACACCGGCCAGGCCGGGAGGTCACGGATGCGGGGCCCCGTCGTGCGTGCGGTATCGGTGGCTTCCACTCCTGCCCCTACCCCGCTCCTACTCCACGAAGTACGAGTCGTGCCGGTCGAAGAACGCGGCACGCTCCTCCTCGGTAGCGTGCCCCAGCTGGGAGACCTGTTCGAAGTACTCCTCGCGCGGGGCGCCCGGGGTGAACAGCAGCAGCATGTCGGCCGGTGCGTCGGAGTCGTTGCGGAAGGCGTGCAGCCCGCCCTGGGGGACGTGCAGGAAGTCACCCTTGCGGGCGTCGACCCACTGCACACCGTCGAAGACGCGCACGGTGCCGTCCAGGATGAAGAAGGACTCCGAGATCCGCTTGTGGAAATGGGTCTTGGGGCCGCCCGCCCGGGGCCGCATCTCCACCCGGTACAGCCCGAACTCGCCCCGTGTGGTGGCCGTGGTGGCCAGGTAGTGGGTGGCGTCCTTTCCGGTGCCGCTCTCACCCAGGTTCGGCGGTGTGGTGGCCGGCCGGAAGACGGCGCTGACCTCACCGTCCTCACCCCAGTACTTCTGCTCCGGGTACGGATACGACATGTCTGGTTCCTTTCGTACGGCCGGCGCTGCGCGGGGCGCCGGTTGTCATTCGACGGCTTGATGATGGGCGAAGCGGGACACCAGCGGTGGTTCCGTCAGGCAGCCGTGGGAGTGCCCGAGCGCCGGACCAGGGACGGTGACGGACCGCCGCAGCGTGCCGAAAGCGACCGCCGCCCCGACGGCGAGCAGGACCGCGCACAGCGGCATGGCCCGCCCGAACGAGGCGTCGAAGGCCGCGTCCGACCGGTAGGCCTCCGGTCCCATCCCGACCAGCAGCGGGAGCGCCGCGACGGACACCAGCCCCGCCGCCCGGGCCGCGGCGTTGTTGATGCCGCTGGCCAGCCCGGCGTTCGAGGCGTCCACCGAGGCGAGCAGGGTCACGGTCAGGGGGGCGACCATGACGACCATGCCGGCGCCCATCACCAGGAGGGCCGGGAGGACGTCATGGACGTAGGACGCGCCCGGACCGACCCGCAGCATCAGCAGCATCCCCGCTCCGCACACCAGCGGGCCGACGGTGAGCGGGGCCCGCGGCCCCAGCCGCTGGGCAAGCATCCCGGCGTGGGACGAGAACAGCAGCATCAGCACGGTGTTCGGCAGCATCGCCGCCCCGGCGGCCAACGCCGAGTACCCGACGACGATCTGCAACTGCAGCGCGGTGAGGAAGAAGAACCCGCCCGTCCCGGCGTAGACGCACAGGGTGATCACGTTGACCGCGCTGAACTGCCGGGACGAGAAGATCGCCAGCGGCATCATGGGGTCGCCGCTGCGTCGTTCGACGCGGAGGAACGCGGCCCCCGCGACGACACCGCCGACGGCCGCGGCGACGGCCACGGTCCCGCCGTCGCGCGCCTCCGTCAGCGCGTAGGTGACCAGCGCCAGGGCCAGGGCTCCCAGGGCGGCGCCCGGGACGTCGAAGCCGACCCCGCGCCGGGCTCCCGCGCCGGCCGTGGCGACCGCTTCCTTGCGCCGTGCGCCCACGGACTCCGGAACATGGCGCAGGGCGACGGGGACGCACAGCAGCGCCGGGACGGCGCTCAGCACGAAGGTCCAGCGCCAGCCGGGCCCGTCCACCAGCCACCCGCCCACGAACGGCCCCAGAGCGGCGCCGATGCCGCCGAAGCCGGACCACAGGCCGATCGCGCGCGGCCGGTCGTCCGGATGGAAGGAGGCCTCGATGATCGCCAGTGAACCGGGCGTGAGCAGCGCACCCCCGACACCCTGCAGGGCCCGGGCGGCGATGAGCGTGGTGGTGTCCGGAGCCAGGGCGCACAGCAGCGACGCGACCGCGAACCACACCAGGCCCAGGACGAAGATGCGACGCCGCCCGAACCGGTCGCCCAGGGAACCGCCCAGCAGGATGAGTCCCGCCAGGGTCAGCATGTAGGCGTTCACCGTCCACTGGAGGACGCCGAGATCGGCGTCGAAGTCCTGGCCGATGCGCGGGAGCGCGATGTTGGTGACGGTCGAGCCGAGCAGTACGACGCCCGAGCCCAGGACGGTGGCCAGCAGGGTCCACCGCCCACGGGCGCCGGCGATGCGGAGGGGAGCGGTGCTCTCGGGAGCGGGGGAGCGATTCATGTCGAGTCCTGGGGTGGCGTGGCCCGAGCGGTCCGTCGCCTGCTCGGG
Source organism: Streptomyces sp. NPDC042336 (assembly GCF_055581985.1). Classification (NCBI taxonomy): domain Bacteria; kingdom Bacillati; phylum Actinomycetota; class Actinomycetes; order Kitasatosporales; family Streptomycetaceae; genus Streptomyces; species Streptomyces sp. NPDC042336. Next base: position 101,155 of record NZ_JBVJEA010000022.1, read on the forward strand.
GGTCGGGGTGAGCAGGCGACGGACGGCACGCGTCCGGCCGAGCTGCCGCGCGGCCGGAGAGGCTGCGTCAGCCGAACATGCCGGGCTTGTAACCGCCCGCGGGCTGCTGGTTGATGACGTTGATGCGGTTGTAGGCGTTGATGACGGCGATCAGCGAGATCAGCGCGGCGAGCTGGTCCTCGTCGTAGTGCTTCGCGGCCTCGGCCCACACCTCGTCCGAGACACCGCCGGAGGCGTCCGCGATGCGGGTCCCCTGCTCGGTCACCGCGAGGGCGGCGCGCTCGGCGTCCGAGAAGACCGTGGCCTCGCGCCACACGGCGACCAGGTTCAGTCGCTGCTGGTCCTCGCCCGCCGCGGCGGCGTCCTTGGTGTGCATGTCCGTGCAGAAGCCGCAGCCGTTGATCTGGCTGGCCCGGATCTTCACCAGTTCCTGGGTGGCGACCGGCAGTGCAGCCTGGACCGCCGCTCCGGCCGAGTTCAGGTGCTTCATGACCTTGCCCGCGAGTGCGTTGCCGAAGTAGTTGATGCGCGCGTCCATGACGTATCTCCTCAAGGGTGGAACGGTTACGGACCATTGACCGGGTGCCCGCGCGTTCTGTGACAACCGAATCCGCCCGCATGCGCGCCACCTTCCGTTCCCCGGTCTCGGAGTCCGCAGGCCTACACACCTCAGGGCACACGGTGTGAAGAAAAGCGCATCGCGGGCCGCATTCGGTGTGCTCGCAGGGCGCGGGCGATAGCATCGAACCGGTGGACCAGGCCCGTCGGCCCGAGTCGGCGCCGCCCTCCCGGGCCCCGGGTACGGCGAGCGCACCATCCCTCAGCGAACCCAAGGTGATCACCATGGCTACCGAGAGCGTCCTGCACCCGAGTCTCATCGTCCCGATCGGACACGTCGAACCCGTTCCCCGCCGCATCCGGGGCATGGTCGGCGGCCGCGTCGTCTTCGACACCCGCCGCGCGCTGTACGTCTGGGAGTGGCAGGCGTACCCGCAGTTCAGCATCCCGATCGAGGACTTGGCGGAGGGTGTGCTCGACGACGACAAGCACACCGAACAGCTCGGTGCCGGGCCCGCTCACCGCCACACCCTGCGGGTCGGCCCGGAGGTCCGTGCGGGAGCGGCGTGGGTCTGGGGCGAGGGATCCCCCGAAGCCCTGCGCGACACGGTGCGCTTCGAATGGGAGGCGCTGGACGCCTGGTTCGAGGAGGACGAGCCGGTCTTCGTCCATCCGCGGAGCCCGTACTCGCGCGTGGATGCGCTGCGTTCGCGCAGCACCGTCCGGGTCGAGCTGGACGGCGTCGTACTGGCGGAAGCCTCCGGCTGCGTGAAGCTGTTCGAGACCGGTCTGCCGACCCGCTACTACCTCGACCCCATGAACATCGACTGGACCCGGCTGCGGCACTCAGACACGGTGACCCGGTGCCCCTACAAGGGAACGACGAGCGACTACTGGTCGTTCGACGGCGACACCGGCGCCCACGAGGACATCGCTTGGACGTACGACTTCCCGACCATCCACGCCAACCGCATCGCCGGACTGACCGCGTTCTACAACGAGCACGTCGATCTGTACGTCGACGGCTTCCTGCTGCCGAAGCCGGTGGATCCCACCCGGGTGGCCTCCGACTAGCCGAAGCGTTGTGCGGGCCCGAAGCGTCACACATCGACTCCTCACACGGTCTCATGAGGTGGAAAGCCATCCAAAAGCCTCATCACCGCAAGGAGTGACCATGAGCGACATCGTTCTCGAGCCCGCCGCGCAGGATTTCGCCGACGCCACCGCCAAGCCGCCGTTGCTGTACGAACTCGGTGTCGAGGGAGCCCGCAAGCTGCTCGACGACGTCCAGTCCGGTCCGGTGGAGAAGCCGGACGTGGACGAGAAGTGGATCACCGTGCCCGCCGAGGTCGGTGACGTGCGGGTGCGCATCCTCAAGCCCGTCGGCACCACCGGCGTGCTGCCTGTGATCCTCTACGTGCACGGCGGCGGCTGGATCCTCGGAAACGCCGGCACCCACGACCGCCTGGTGCGGGAGCTGACCGTGGGCGCGGAGGCGGCCGTGGTCTTCGTCGAGTACGACCGCTCTCCGGAGGCGCAGTACCCCGTCGCCATCGAGCAGGCCTACGCCACCGCCCAGTGGGTCACCACCAAGGGCGCCGATGAGGGCCTGGACGGCTCCCGCATGGTCGTCGCCGGCGACTCCGTCGGCGGCAACATGACCGCAGCCCTCACTCACATGGCCAAGCGGCGCGGCGACGTGACCTTCCTGCACCAGTCCCTCTACTACCCCGTCACCGACGCCGGGCAGGACACGGAGAGCTACCGCGTCTTCGCGCACGGACCGCACCTGACCGCGAAGGCCATGGAGTGGTTCTGGAACGCCTACGCCCCCGATCCGGCGGAGCGGGACCAGATCACGGCCTCGCCGCTGCGAGCCACCCTGGAGGACCTCCAGGGGCTGCCTCCGGCGTTCGTCGCGGTCGACGAGAACGACGTGCTGCGCGACGAGGGCGAGGCGTACGCCCGCAAGCTGATCCAGGCCGGGGTGCCGACCACGACCGTCCGCTACAACGCCACCCTGCACGACTTCATGATGCTCAACCCGGTCCGCGGAACGCAGGCCTCCACCGCGGCGATCGAGCAGGCGATCCACGTGCTGCGCAAGGCCCTCGGCACCGACTGATCCGCTTCGCACGGCACTTCCGGCCCTTGGTGCGCCCGATGACGCGCGTGGGGAGCCGGCTCAACGAAAGGCCACTCTCATGAGTGCACAGAAACCGACCGTAGTCCTCGTGCACGGCGCGTTCGCGGACTCGTCCAGCTGGAACGGCGTCGTCGCCAGGCTCCGGTCGCACGACTACCCGGTGGTGGCCGCGAGCAATCCGCTGCGCGGGCTGACCGAGGACAGCGCGTACGTCAGGCAGCTCCTGGAGTCCATCGACGGGCCCGTGGTCCTCGCCGGGCACTCCTACGGCGGCTCGGTCATCAGCAACGCCGCGACGGGGCTCGACCACGTCAAGGCTCTCGTGTTCGTCGCGGCGTTCCTGCCGGACGAAGGCGAGAGCGCGGTCGACCTGTCCGGCAAGTTCCCGGGCAGCACCCTCGGGGAGACGCTCCGCCCGGTGCCGGTCACGCTCCCCGACGGCAGCCGGGCCGCGGACCTCTACATCGAGCAGAGCAGGTTCCACCAGCAGTTCGCCGCTGACGTCCCGGAGGAGACCACGGCGGTCATGGCGGCCACCCAGCGGCCCGTGGCCGACGTCGCGCTGGCGGAGGGCGCCTCGGCGCCGGCGTGGAAGGACATTCCGTCCTGGGTCCTCGTGGCCGCGGACGACCGCAACATCCCGGCCCAGGTGCAGACGTACATGGCCGAGCGCGCGAAGGCCACGGTGGTGCACGTCACCGCTTCCCACGCGGTCAGCGTGTCGCGTCCGGGCGATGTCGCCCGGCTGATCAACGAGGCGGCGCAGGCGACCGGCTGAGCGGCGGGTGGGCCGCCCCAGGGAGTACCGGCGGCGGCCCACCGGCACAGCGCCCGCCGCGGCGCCGCGTCACGTCCCGACCGGAGTGACACGGGAGTACCTCATGAACACGAGCAAACAGGCCGCTCGCGGGCTGGCCGACCTACAGGCGTTTCTGTACCGCGAGGCGCACCTCAGCGCCGCTCGTCGGCGGGTGTCCGCCTTCACGGCGAAGGCCGACGGGCTGACCCACGGGCAGAGGATGGACCTGGAGCGGTGGTATCTGGAGGAACAGAAGTACGTCGCCCGCATGGTGACCGAGCACATCGCGGAACGCATCGGCGCGGCCGAGGCGGCGAATCGCCTCCGGTTCGGCCGCTGGCTGCGCGGCACGCTGATCGCCATGACCGCGATCGGCCTGACCATCTTCGTGTGCACGGCGGTCGTCGTGGGATCGATGACCTGATCCACCGAAGCGGCACCAGGTCACCGCAGGATCCGTAGCGGCGGCTTCCGGCCAGGGGGCCCGGCCGGAAGGCGAGGTAGGGAGGACGAGCGCGCGGAAGGAGGCATAGGCAGGCGCAGGCGGGGGCGTCGGACCCCCGGATCCCGAGCACCTGCGCGTGAACCTGGGCAATCATTTTGAGACAGCTCTACGGAAAGTGAAACGCCGGGGTATCGTGACAGCCGGGAGGCTGCCATGGTGAGGGACGGCGTACGGACCGAGCTCATCGGGCGGCAGGACGAGTGCAAGATCCTCGACGACCTCCTCGCCCAGGCCAGAGCGGGCCGCAGCGGAGTGCTGGTGGTGCGCGGTGAGGCGGGCATCGGCAAGACCGAGCTGCTGAACCACCTCCGCGACCGGGCCACCGGGTGCCGCGTCGTCAGAGCGGCCGGCGTGCAGTCCGAGATGGAGCTCTCCTACGCCGGGCTGCACCAGCTCTGCGCACCTCTGCTCTCCCACCTGGACGGTCTCCCCGAGCCACAGCGCAACGCCCTGCGCACGGCCTTCGGAATGCAGGTCGGTGATGCTCCCGACCGGTTCCTGGTCGGCCTGGCCACGTTGAGCCTGTTCGCCGCCGCCGTCGGCGACCAGCCGTTGCTGTGCACGGTCGACGACGCGCAGTGGCTGGACCGCGTCTCGGCCCAGACGCTGGAGTTCGTCGCCCGACGGCTGCTCGCCGAACCCGTCCTGCTGGTCCTGGCCGTCCGCGAGTCCGGCTCCCGCGAGGTGCTCGCAGACCTTCCGGAGCTGGCCGTGCGCGGACTCGGTGAGCGCGATTCCCGCGAACTCCTCGACTCGGTCGTCACCGGCCCGCTCGACCAGCGGGTACGCGACCGCATCGTCGCCGAGACGCGCGGCAACCCGCTGGCCCTGGTGGAGCTGCCGCGCGGCCTGACCCTCCTCGAGTTGGCCGGAGGATTCGGCGTACCGGAGAGCCGTCCCCTGTCCAGCCAGATCGAGGCGGGTTTCCTCCGCCGCATCCGGTCCCTCTCCGCGCAGGCGCAGCAATTGCTGCTCATCGCCGCCACCGAACCGGTCGGTGATGTGTCCCTGCTGCGGAGCGCCGCCGAACGCCTCGGCATCGATGTGGACCACGCCGCGACCGAGGCCGAGGCGTCAGGCCTGATGACCCTCGGCACCTGGGTCCGCTTCCGCCACCCACTGGTGCGCTCCGCGGCGTACCGCGCCGTCGGCTTCGAGGAACGCCGTAGTGTGCACGCGGCCCTGGCCGACTCCATCGACGCCACCCTCTATCCCGAACGCCGTGTCTGGCACCTCGCCAGTGCCGCGACGGGCCCGGACGAGAACGTCGCCGCCGAACTGGAGGGCTCCGCCGGGCGAGCGCACTCCCGCGGTGGTGTCGCCGCCGCGGCGGCCTTCCTGGACCGAGCCGCCGAGCTGACCCCCGATCCGGTGCGCCGCGGAGCCAGGGCACTGGCCGCGGCGGAGGCGAAGTACCAGGCGGGCGCCTTCGACACCGCGCGGGAACTGGTCGACGCGGCGGAGCTGGGCCCGCTCGACGAGGTCGGAGCCGGACGCGCGACCTTGCTGCGCGGGCAGATCATGTCGGCGGCCAAGAGCGCCAGCGCCGGGCTGCCGCTGCTGCTCGAAGCGGCGAAGAGGCTCCAGCCGTTCGACTCCGCACTCGCCGACCAGACGTACCGGGACGCGATCTACGCGGCCCTGACCGCGGGCCGACTCGCCACGGGCGGGGTCCGTGACGTCGCCGAGGCGGTGCTCAGCACGCCGGGCCACACCGGCACCGAGAGCCGGGAGACCCGCCTCCTGACCGGTCTCGCCCGGGTGGTGACCGAGGGCTACGCAGTGGGCGCGCCGATCCTCCTGGACGCCGTGGCGGCGTTCCGGGAGGGAGAACTCTCCCGGGAGGAGGGCCTGGGCTGGCTGCCGTTCGCGTGCCGCATGGCACACAACACCTGGGACTTCGCAGCCTGGTCCGAGCTGTCGGCGCGGTTGGTCGACCTGGCCCGCGCCAACGGAGCGCTCGCCGTGCTGCCCTCGGCCCTTCTGCTGCGCCTGTCGAACCGGGTGTTCGCCGGCGACCTGCGCGGGGCCGCCTCCCTGACCGTGGAGGCGAGTGCGATCGGCGAAGCCACGGACAGCAGCATCCTCGCCCACTACGGCGCACTCGTTTTGGAGCCCTTCAAAGGGCGGGAGTCGGCCACCCGGCAAGCGATCGAGACGCTTACCCAGGACCGCCTCCTGCGCGGGGAGGGCAAGGTGACGACGGCCACCCAATGGGCCGCCGCCGTCCTCTACAACGGCCTCGGCAGGTACGAGGAGGCCTACGCCGCGGCCGAGCGGGGCTGCGAGAACCCGCAGGAGCTGGGCCTGTCCCTCCAGTCCCGGGTCGAACTCGTCGAAGCAGCCGTGCGCCTCGGGCGTACCGAGCGGGCCGCCGAAGCAGTACGCACGATCGAGGAGATGGCCCAGGTCAGCGGGACCCCCTGGGCGCTCGGTACCTGCGCCGCCGCGCGTGCCCTGGTGAGCGAGGGCGAGACGGCCGATGCCCTGCACCGGGAAGCGATCGAGCGGCTCGACACGGCCGGGGTCCGGATGGACAGCGCCCGCGCGCGGCTTCGGCACGGTGTGTGGCTGCGCCTGGAACGGCGACGTGCGCAGGCGCGTACCCGGCTGGGCGAGGCATACGAGATGCTCGAAGCCGCCGGGGCGGAGGCGTTCGCGGAGCGCGCCCGACGTGAGTTGAAGGCCGTCGGCGTGACGGTGCGCGGTCGCGCCACGGCGGAGACCGCGGTCCTCACCGCGAAGGAGGTGGAGATCGCCCGGCTCGTGCAGGGAGGCTTCACCAATCCGGAGATCGGCGCGCGGCTCTTCCTCAGCCCGCACACGGTCGAATGGCACCTGCGCAAGGTCTTCGCGAAACTCGGTGTCTCTTCCCGCAAGGAGATCGGCTCGGTGCGGTTGGAGGCGATGGCGACCGCGCCCTGACCCGCCCGGCGAAGGCCCGCTCAGACGTGCGACGCCTCGGGTTCCGCCAGCAGGGCGGGCACGGTGAGGATGTTCGCCTCCCGGGCCAGCAGGCGGTGGACGGGACAGCGCCCGGCCGCCGCCAGCAACTGCTCCCGCTGAGCGGGCTCCAGGTCGCCGGTCAGCCCGACGTTCTTGACGATGTCACCCTGCTTCCCGAACCGCACGGCCACGTCGATCCGCTCCAGTGGCCAGTTGTGCCGGTCCGCCAGAGCCCGCACGGCCATGGAAGTGCAGGACCCCAGGGCGGCCAGCAGCAGCTCGCCCGGGGTGGGGCCCTCGTCGGCGCCGACGGGCTCGGGCTCGTCGGCGGTCAGGTGGTGCGTGCCGATCGAGACGGAACGGGTGAGCCGTGCGCCTTCGGCGACGGTCACGATGCGCGTGATCATGGGTTTTCCTCTCGGCCGAGGTACGGGGACCGGGCGGGGTCCGACAGGTCCCTCTTCCGCAGTGACCGAGCGGCGCGGGCGTGTGTGACAGTGCGGCCGGTGAGGGGGTGTCACAGACGGGGCGGGTGTCCTGTCACCAGGGTGTAGCGCACGGACCATGTCGGCGGGAAGAGGCAGCACATGCGGGTGGCGGTGGCCGGAGGAACCGGTCTGGTGGGCAAGTACGTAGTCGCCGAGTTGCGAGCCGCCGGGCACACACCAGTGGTCCTCGCCCGTTCGCACGGTGTGGACCTCACCACCGGCGCGGGTCTGGCCGAGAAACTGTCCGGCAGCGACGCGGTGATCGACGTGGCGAACATCGTCACCACGAGAAGGAAGACCGCCGTCGACTTCTTCTCCCGGACGACCGGCCACCTGATCGCCGCCGCGCGCACCGGCGGGGTCGCGCATCTGGTCACCCTGTCGATCGTCGGCAGCGACGAGGTCGACTTCGGGTACTACTTCGGCAAGCGCGCCCAGGAGGAACTGGTCCGCGACGGAGGCGTGCCGTGGACGGTGGTGCGGGCCACGCAGTTCTTCGAGTTCCCGGAACCGCTGCTGAACAGCGTGTCACCCGTGGTCATGGTGCCGAGGATGCTGACCCGGCCCGTCGCCGCCCAGGACGTCGCCCAGACGCTCGTCGGACACGCCGTCGCGGAGCCGGCGGGGATGGCACCCGAGATCGCGGGGCCCGACCAGCTGGACATGGTCGACATGGCGCGTCGCATCGCGCGTGCGCGGGGCCGACGCCGCCTCGTCGTGCCGGTGACGCTCCCGGGCAAGGTCGGCAAGGCCATGACCTCGGGCGGTCTGCTGCCACGCGGGGAGTACCTGCGCGGACGCCGGACGTTCGAGGCCCATCTCGCGTCCCTCCGGGCTGCCTGACACCCGGTCAGGCGGCGCCGCTCACAGGACCGTGCTCAGGAGGCGCCGCGAGCTGATGCCCAACTTGGCGTACACCTTACGCAGATGCCATTCCACGGTGTGCGGGCTCAGGAACAACTGGGCGCCGATCTCGGAGTTGGTGAGCCCGTCCCGGGCCAGGCGCGCGATCTGGCTCTCCTGAGGCGTGAGCGCCGCCACGGCGGCGGCGTCGCGGCGGGCCACCGTCTCGCCGGTGGCCCGCAGTTCGCGGACGGCGCGCTCGGCGAACGCCTGCGCGCCGAACCGGGTGAACAGGGCGTGGGCCGTCCGCAACTGCGCACGGGCGTCGGCGCGGCGGCCCTCCCGCCGCAGCCACTCCCCGTACAGCAGCCGTGCCCGGGCCGTCTCCATGGCTGCCTGGGTGCGGCCAAGTCGCTCGATCGCCGCCCGGTACAGCTCGTCGGCAGCCGTTCCGTCACTGAGCAGGGCGCGGCAACGCAGCTGGACGCCCAGCGCCCAGTCCGTTGCGGCGGCGTCCGTGTCCCGGGTCAGCCGGACCAGTGCCGCCTCGGCCACGTCGAGCCGGCCGCTGCGCGCCCCGGCCTCCACCAGCTCGACCAGGCCCCAGCCGGCCGCGACCATGTCCTGCGGGTGCGCGCTCGCCCGACGGGCGGCTTCCAGCGCCTCCTCGTACCTGCCCAGGCCGTTGAGGAGCACGGCCTGGGCCCGGCACGCGACGGCCACCCCGATGCCCTCACCGCGGCCGAGGGCCTCCTCCGTGCCGGCCTTGATCAACGGTGCGGCTTCGCTCGCGCGCCCCTGCCAGGCGGCGAGCGTCATCGTGCCGTACGGCGAGAAGCCGCTGCCGACCGACTCCTGGACCCGGCCGGTCTCCGCGATGAGCAGCGCCGCCGCGTCCAGTTCACCGGCGGTCGTGTGGACGACCACCCGCGAATTGAGCGCCAGCGGCAACTCGGTCAGCGCCCCGACGGCACGGGCGGTGCGCACATGGCGGGTGACCAGTTCCGTCCAGCTCTCGTGGTCCCACATCTCGGCCGCCAGTGCCGAAGCCGCCCACGACCAGCGCAGTACCTCGTCGGGCTCGGTCTCCCGGCGGAATGCGCGTACCGCGTCGCGCGAGACGGCGACCGCGTCGCGATACCCGTCGAGGAAACGGGTGGTGAGGGCGTCCAGCAGCAGATCGGCGCTGCGCGGCGTTCCCGTGCGGGGCGGGGCCGTCCCGCGCGCGGCCGCCGCCACCTCGCGTACGTGCGCTTCGGACGCGAGGCGCCCGGCGAACATGGCGGCCGACAGGGTGTCCAGGAAGGTCTCGCGGGCCAGGCCCACATCGAGCGGGACCATGTGGCGCGCGGTGGCCAACAGCCTGGGGAGCGCTTCGTCCACGCGGCTGGAGGCGAAGGAGATGCGGGCCTCGACGAGATCGGCACGGGCCCGGCCGAGTTCGTCGAGCGTGCCGGCCCGTGCCAGCTCCAGCAGGTCGCGCGCGGCGGCGGGCGCACCGGCGCGCAGCTTCGCCTGAGCCGCGGCGAGGGCACGCGTGGCCTTGCGCCGCGGGTGCGGCGTCAGGACGGCAGCGTGGGCGAGGAACGCGGCCGCCGCGGCGGTGCCGCCCCGTGCCCGCGCCCGTCCGGCCGACGACTCCAGCTCCGCGGCGATGGCCTCGTCCGGCCGGACCGTGGCCCGCGCGAGGTGCCAGGCACGCCGGTCGGGGTCGAGGCCGGGGTCCGTCGCTTCGGCCAGCACGCGGTGCACCTCCCGCAGCTCCGCGAGCCCGGCCGACCGGTAGACCGCGGAGCGCAGCAGCGGATGCCGGAAACGCACCAGCGTGCCGACGTCGAGCAGCCCCGCCGAAACCGCCGGTTCCACCGCGTCCGGATCGATGCCCAGTCGCTCGACGGCGCTCTTGAGCAGCGACACGTCACCGACCGGCTCGGCGGCGGCCGTCAGCAGCAGGCGCTGCGTCGGCTCCGGAAGCGCGCGGACCCGCGCGAGGTAGCTCCGCTCGATACGGCCGGTCACCTTTCCGGGACCGTGCGGAGCGGACCCCTCCACCGCTTCCGCGTCGACGCGGCCGTGGGGGAGTTCCAGCAGCGCGAGGGGATTGCCGCGGGCCTCGGCGAGGACGCGGTCGCGGATCCGCTCGTCCATCGGGCCTTCGGCGCCCGCGTCCAGCAGCGCGCGGGCGTCGGTGTCGTCCAGCCCGTGCAGCGTCAGCTCGGGCAGGCCGGCCAGGTCGTCGCGTCCCCGCTGCTCACGGGTGGCGAAGACCAGAGCCAGCGGTTCGGCGAGCATCCTTCGCGCCACGAACGCCAGCGTCTGCGCGGAGACCCGGTCGAGCCACTGGGCGTCGTCCACGAGGCAGAACAGCGGTCGCCGGGCGGCCACGTCGGTCAGCAGCCCGAGCACGGCCAGACCGACCAGGAACCGGTCCGGGGGCGGCCCCGCGCTCACCCCGAACGCCGTGGCCAGCGCTTCCGCCTGCGGCGGCGGGAGGGAGCCGACGTGCCCGAGGAAGGGCGCGCACAACTGGTGCAGTCCCGCGAACGGAAGCTCCATCTCCGACTCGGCACCCGCTCCACGGGCGACCCGGTGTGCCGTGACGCGTGCCGCGAGATGATCCATGAGGGCGGACTTCCCGATACCGGCGTCGCCGCGCAGAACCAGCACCGCGCTGCGGCCTGCCTCCACCTCCGAGACCAGCCCGTCCAGCACGTCGTACTCACGGCGCCGGCCACGCAGCCGCTCCGGACCGTCCCCGCTCACGCAGCCCCCCACACGCGGTGAGCATAACAACACGGCGTGCGGCCGGGGCAGGGGGCGGCTGCCGCGGCCGTATTCGGCGGCGGCTGTCACAGAACGGCGAGCCGTCTCATCAAGAGGGCAGAACGCTTTCCCGCCCACTCGCGCCGGTGTCCCGGCGCCGGACCCCTTCGGCCCGGCATCGCGAGCCGAGAGGAGAGGACCTCACATGCTGACCGCGATGGACCGTTCCAGCCCTTCGGGCACCACGGAGACAGGGGCCCACGGGTGCGCACAGCCCGGCAAGTGGCTGATCGGCGTGCCGTTCCGATCCACCGCTTCCCGCGTGGTCTGGATGTACTACGTGGTGGGCGAGGCGGGTGACGTCTCCCGAGCGGTGCGCGTCGCCCTGGCGCGTGCCAACAGTGCTCAGGAGAGGCAGGCGCGGGGCGGTGGGTCCGTCACGGCGGAGGAGCTGGAGGTCCGCAGGATCACGCTGGACGCCCTCGGGCGCACGCGCCTGGAGGGCCCCGGCGACCGGTGGGCCGCGTCCTCGTGGTGAGGGCCCGGAGCGTCGGGCGGCGCCTCGCGCCACGGCCGCGACGTCCCACGGCAGTGCCAGGCGCGCACGCTCCTGTGACCCGGATCATGGGTCCGGGAGGGCATGGATGTCCCGCACCGCGCGGTGTTCGCTGGGTGACATGAACGAAAGCCCCAGGATGCCCTTTCCGACTCCTTCCCACTGGATCGACGGCCGTGCCGTCACCGGCTCCGGACCGTTGATCGACGTGGTGAACCCCGCCGACGAATCGGTCATCGCCCACCTCCACGAGGCCACCGCCGACGACGTGAACATTGCCGTCGACGCCGCGGTCGCCGCCTTCCCCGGATGGGCCTCGACGTCCCCGCGGCACCGTGCGGACGTCATGCGACGCCTGGCCGACGGCCTGCAGAAGCGGAGCGAGGAGCTGGCGGCCACCATCACCCTGGAGATGGGCGCTCCCATCGCCTTCTCCCGGCAGGCGCAGGTCGGATTCCCGGTCGCGTCCACCCTGGCCGCGATCGCCGCGGTCGAGCAGTTCGAGTGGACGGAGACGGTCGAGAACTCGCTCGTCGTCCGCGAGCCCATCGGAGTGGTGGGTGCCATCACCCCGTGGAACTTCCCGCTGCAGCAGTTGGTGACGAAGGTGGTCCCGGCGATGCTGGCGGGCAACAGTGTCGTCCTCAAGCCCTCGGAGATGTCTCCCCTCAGTGCCCGGATGTTCGCGGAGATCGCCACGGAGGCCGGGCTGCCGAACGGTGTGTTCAACGTGGTGCAGGGAACCGGCCCGGTCGTCGGTGAGGCCCTGTCCCGCCACCCGAAGATCGACATGATCTCCTTCACCGGATCCACCCGCGCCGGCAAGAGCGTCTCCAGCGCCGCCTCCGTCACGGTGAAGCGGGTCGCACTCGAACTGGGCGGCAAGGCGGCCCACATCATCCTCCCCGAGGCCGACCTCGACTCCGCCGTCACCCGCGGACTCGGCCTCGCCTGGGCCAACGCCGGCCAGGCCTGCGGTGCCTACGTGCGCATGCTCGTGCCCGAGGACCTTCAGGCGACCGTCGTCGACAGGCTCCGGACCGCCGCCCAGGAGTACGTGGTCGGTGATCCGGCCACCGAGGCCACGCGGATCGGACCACTCGCCTCGGAGACCCAGCGCCGACGCGTCGACGACTACATCAAGCGCGGCATCGCCGACGGCGCCACCCTCGTGACGGGCGGCCCCGGCCGGCCCGAGGGGTTCGAGACCGGTGCCTACGTCAGGCCCACGATCTTCTCCGACGTCGCACCTGAATCGGTCATCGCCCAGGAGGAGATCTTCGGCCCCATCCTCGTCGTCATCCCCTACACCGACGACGATCACGCCGTCGAGATCGCCAACGGCACGGTCTACGGCCTCAACGCCGCGGTGACCGGGGACGAGGACCATGCCATGGCGATCGCCATGCGCCTGCGTGTCGGCCAGGTCGACGTCAACGGCGGCCCGCACAACTTCCAGGCACCGTTCGGCGGATACAAGCAGTCCGGCAACGGCCGGGAGATGGGCCGTGCGGGCCTCGAGGAGTTCCTGGAGACCAAGGCGATCACACGCTGACGCACCGCGCCACCGTGTCCGCGCACAACACACCGTTCGCCGGGAATGGCGCACCCCGGATACGACGTTCACCTCGTTGATCCACCGAAAGGACGACCATGGCAGACCGCGCGGCGCTGGCCGCTTTCCTGCGGGCACGCCGCGAGGCTCTGCAGCCCGAGGACGTCGGGTTGCCCCGCGGCCGCCGCAGGCGTACCGGAGGGCTGCGCCGGGAGGAAGTCGCGGCCCTGTGCGACATGTCGGTGGACTACTACAGCCGGCTGGAGCAGCCGAGGGGCCCGCACCCCTCGGAGCAGATGCTCACCGCGATGGCCCGCGGCCTGCGCCTGTCGCTGGAGGAACGCGACCTCCTCTTCCAGCTCGCCGGTCACGCCCTGCCGCGCCGTGCACGACGCGGCGATCACGTCGCCCCCGGGATGATGCGCATCCTGGACCGGCTGGAGGACACTCCCGCCCAGGTGATGAACCACCTGGGCGAGACACTGAGCCAGACACGTCCCGCGGTGGCCCTGCTGGGTGACGAGACGGCCTACACGGGACTGGCCCGCAGTTCCCACTACCGCTGGTTCACCGACCCTGCCGCCCGTCTGGTCCACGCCGCGAGCGATCACGCCGAGCAGAGCCGTCTCATGGTGGCCGACCTCCACAGTGCCTACTCCCACGGCGGAGACGACTCCGATGCCGCCGCGCTCGTGGACGCGCTGAACCGGGAGAGTCCCGAGTTCGCCGGCCTGTGGCGGCAACGCCCCGTGCTGGGACCGTACTGCGCCTCCAAGCGCTTCGTGCACCCACAGGTCGGAACACTCGAACTGCACTGCCAGACGCTGATCGATCCCGACCACGGCCAGCGGCTCGTGGTCTACACCGCGACACCCGGGACGGAGAGCCACACCAACCTCCGGCTGCTGTCCCTGCTGCCGGTCTCCTGACGGTGCGGCTCTCACGCCTACAGGGGGTCAGGCCCAGTCGAGAGCGTGCTCGTGGGCCAGCCGCGGCATGCGGTCGAACGCCGGAGGTCCGGCCGGGTGGCCGATGTTGACGACGAGGAGGGAGTGCCAGTCGCTGTCGGCGAAGAACTCCTTGTCGATCCCGGCCGGGTCGAAGCCGGCCATCGGACCCGCGGCCAGGCCGAGGGCGCGGACGGCGAGGATGAAGTATCCGGCCTGAAGCGGTCCGTTGAACGAGGTGATGGCCTCACGCTGGGCGGGCTCGCCCTCGAAGTACTCCTTCATCTCCGGGCGGATGGGCAGGACGTGCGGGAGGTGCTCGTGGAACCGGTGGTCCACGGCGAGGACCGCGACGACGGGCGCCGAGGCCGACTTCGGACGGTTGCCCTCGTCGAGGTGCGGCAGCAGGCGCTCCTTGCCCTCGGCCGTACGGACGTACAGGACGCGCAGCGGCTGGGTGTTCGCGGCGGTCGGTGCCCAGCGGGCGAGCTCCCAGATGCTGGTCAGCGTCGCGTCGTCGACCGGCGTGTCGGCGAAGGAGTACGCGGTGCGGGCGTCGGTGAAGAGCGCGGCGCCGGCCTCGGCGGGAATGCGGGGGAGGGGTCCGGAAACGGACATGGGGATACTCCTGGCTCGTTGTGCTCGTCATTGGGGAGTAACTACTGTAATGCTGGTTGCTAGGAAAAACAGAGCGACCTTCGGCAGAGTAGCACCCGGTTACCCTGAGGGCATGGAGAAGGCGAAGGGCACTCGATCGGTCGACGCGGACGGCGCGGAGGCGGGACAGCACCATCCGGCGGCTTGTGACGGTGCGCTGAGCAAGGCGTTCAGCTTTCTCGGCAAGCGGTGGAACGGCGTCATCCTGGCCACCCTCCAGCACGGACCCCTGGGCTTCGCCGAGTTGCGGCGCGCGGTGGAGGGCATCAGTGACTCGGTCCTCTCAGAACGGCTTTCCGAGCTGTCCGCCGCCGGTCTCGCGTACCGCGAGGTGGAGCCCGGCCCGCCCGTCACGGTGCGCTACCGCCTCACTCCGGACGGGACGGCTCTGATGCCCATCCTCAGTGAGCTCGCCGGATGGGCGTCCCGGCACCTTCCGGACACGCCGGCCGCCCGGCGCGGCGGCCGTGGTTAGACCGTCGCCGTCTCGGTCGTACGAGGAGCCGACCGGCTTGCGGGGTCCCGTGTGACAACCTTGGCGGCATCTCTCATGTGGAGTGTGTCACAAGGTCTGGACACAAGGTGTGCTCTGTGCTGCCGGTATTGTGAAAGGGATTGTTCCCGGCATTCGATGCGGGAGTTCGCCGTCCCCGGAGCACCTGAGGAGCCACGCGCATGATCGCCAGCCCGCTTCCGGACCTGGTCGGCCGGCACCGCGAGTGCGAGGCACTCGACGATCTGCTGGCAGGCCTGCGTGAAGACGGGTCCCGGGTGCTGGTGATCCGCGGCGAAGCGGGCATCGGGAAGACGGTCCTGCTGGAGTACCTGGCCGCGCAGGCCTCCCGGACGAAGGTGACCCGGGCGCAGGGCATCGAGGCGGACATGGAGCTGCCCTACGCGAGCCTGCACCAACTGTGCGCGCCGTTCCTCGACGAGCTGGACGACCTGCCTGCACCCCAACGGGAAGCCCTGCGCGTGGCGTTCGGCATGGCGGCCGGTGATCCGCCCGACCGTTTCCTGGTCGGTCTCGCCGTGCTCACGCTGCTCACCCGTGCCTCGGAGGCGCAGCCGGTGCTCGTCCTGATCGACGACGCGCAGTGGCTGGACCAGGTCTCCCTGCAGACGCTGGAGTTCGTCGCGAGGAGACTGCTCGCGGAGGCGGTCGCGATGGTGTTCGCGGTGCGCGACCCCGAAGGACAGGACGCACTGACCGGTCTGCCGGCCCTGCGCATCGGCGGCCTCGACGCCACCGCCGCCGGGGAGCTCCTGGAAACCGCCGTCGGCGGGCGACTGGAGAAGCGGATCCGGGACCGATTCGTGGCCGAGATGCACGGCAATCCGCTCGCTCTGCTGGAATTCTCCCGAGGCCGCAGTGCCGCCGAACTGGCTTACGGCCTGGACTCGTCCGGCCACCCGATCGTCCAGGGCCCGGTCGCGAGCCGGATCGAGCGGGACTTCGCCCAGCGGCTCGGGTCGCTGCCGGAGGCGACGCGGACGCTGCTGCTGATCGCCGCGGCGGAACCGGTCGGTGACGCCCGGCTGCTCGCCCGCGCGGCCGCCATGCTCAAGATCACCCCCTTCGCCGCTCCGGCCAAGGTCGCCGGTCTGATCGAGCTGGGCGAGTCCATCCGCTTCCGGCACCCACTGGTCCGTTCGGCGGTCTACCACCAAGCCGCACCCGAAGCACGCCGGTCGGTGCACCGCGCCCTGGCCGCCGCCACGGACCCGGTCCTGGACCCCGACCGGCGCGCCTGGCACGCCGCCCAGGCCGCGGACGGACCGGACGAGGAGGTCGCCGCGGGACTGGAACGCGCGGCCGACCGCGCCCGGCAACGCGGCGGAATCGCGGCCGAGGCGGTACTGCTGGAACGCGCGGCCGAGGTGACACCGGACCGCCGGCCACGTGGGCGCCGCGCCCTGGCGGCAGCGGAGGCGCACTTCTCGGCCGCGGCGCCCGACCGGGCCACGGAGCTGGCCACAGTGGCCGAACTGTGCCCCCTGAGCCCGCTGGACCGCGCTCGCCTGGCGCGGCTGCGGGCCAGGATCCTCTTCGCCCGCAGCCGCAGCGACGAGGCGGCGCCCCTGCTCCTGGACGCGGCGGCGCAGTTCACCGCCGCCGGTTCGCCGCTGGCGCGGGAGACGTACCTGGAGGCGATCAGTGCCACCATCTTCGCGGGCCGCGTGCACGGCCCCGCCGGGGCCCGCGCCGCCGCGATCGCCGCCCGGGCGTCCGGCGCACCCCCTTCCGGCTCCGGGGCTGCCGACCTGCTGCTGGACGGTGTGGCCGCGCTCCTCACGGACGGTTACGAGACCGGTGTGCCGGCGCTGCGCGGCGCCCTGGAACTGCTGGCCACCGAAGAACTGCGCACACGGGAGGCCACCGTGCGCTGGCTCATGCTCGTACCGGTGGCGCTGGAGGCGTTCATCCACTACGCCTGGGACCTGCACGCGTGGGACACGCTGTCCAATCGCGCGGTGCGCCTGGCCCGCGACATCGGCGCGCTCGGCGCACTGCCCCCGGCCCTCATCTACGCCGGCGGAGTGCACATCCACTACGGCGACTTCGCCGAGGCGGCCAGGATGATCGACGAGGCCGACGCTCTGGCCGCCGCGACCGGACACGCGCCGCACAAGTACGCGTCGCTGGTCCTGGCCGCCTGGCGGGGTGAGGCGGACGTCGCCTCCGGGATCATCGAGGAGTCCCGGCAGCGGGCCGACCAACGGGGCGAGGTGTCCCTGCTGGGCACCATGGGCTACGTCCAGGGAGTGCTGTACAACGGTCTGGCACGGTACGAGGAGGCCCTGGAGGCCGCGCGTACCGCCATCGAGCACGACGGGTTCAACTTCGTCGGTCTGTCCTTGATCGAGCACGTCGAGGCCGCCACCCGGTGCGGTGAGCTGGACCAGGCCAGGGCCTCGTTGGAGCGGCTGATGGATCTCACCCGCGCGGCCGACTCAGGCTGGGCCCGCGGCGCCAGTGCGCGTAGTCAGGCCCTGCTCGCCGACGGCGACGAGGCCGACCGCCTGTACCGTACGGCGATCGTGGAGTTCGGGCGAGGCGGGGTGACCGTGGAGGTGGCCCGTAGCCACCTGCTGTACGGCGAGTGGCTGCGCCGTACCCACCAGCGAGCGCTGGCCCGCGAGCACCTGCGTAAGGCTCACGAGATGTTCGACGGCATGCGGGCGCACGCCTTCGCGGAGCGGGCCCGCCGCGAGCTGCTCGCCACCGGGGAGCACGTCAGGGCACGGGAGACCACGGTGACCAGCGCGCTCACCCCCCAGGAATCACAGGTGGCCACGCTCGCCGCCGACGGCATGACGAACGCGAAGATCGGCGCGGAGCTGTTCATCAGCCCGCACACCGTGGAGTGGCACCTGCGGAAGGTGTACACGAAGCTCGGGATCAATTCCCGCCGCGCGCTGCCCGGTGCCCTGGCGAGCACCCCGCCCACGGACCGGGACGACGAGGGCCTGGTGCGTGCCGGCTGAGTCCGTAGGCCCTGGCCCCCCGGGGCCCCACGGACTCGACTACGGACAACAAGGGCGCGACGGGGGGTGCCGCGGACGGAGGGTGGACCCATCGCCCCTGAAGGGGCGTCCGTTCACCCGAAGGAGTCCCGATGTCCGCGCCCAGCCCGGAGACCACCACGTCGGCCGGCACCCCGGCCGCCCGGCCTGCCGAGGGTGACCTGGACACCGCCCTCCACGTTTTCCTGGCCCAACGGAACCGACTGTTCCGCATCGCCCAACGGATCGTCGGGGACGCCGCGGGAGCCGAGGACGTGGTCCAGGAGGCGTGGGTGCGCTGGCAGCTCACCGACCGCGCGGAGGTCAAGAACCCGGTCGCCTTCCTGACCACGACCACGACCCGCCTGGCCATCAACGTCATCCAGTCGGGGCGGCGCCGGCATGAGACGCCGTCCGAACCGCGTTTCGCCGACCTCGGTGACCTCGCCTCGTCCGACGACCCCATGCTCTGCGCCGAGCGGACCGCGGCGATCGAGTCGGCCCTGGCCCTCCTCATGGCCAGGCTGACGCCGGACCGGCTGGCCGCCTACGTGTTGCGCAAGGGCTTCGACTACACCTATACGGAGCTGGCGAAGCTGCTGCGGATCAGCGCCCCGAACGCACGCGTGGTGGTCCACCGCGCCCAGGCCCGTCTCGGCAGCCAGCGCGAGCGGTCGATCCCCACCGAGTCGCACCGCCGTCTCGTCACCGCGTTCCGGACCGCCGCCGACACCGGCGACCTCGACGGTCTCGTACGACTGCTCGTCCCCGAGGCGCGGGTGCGCCGCTTGGCGCCGCCGTCCCGCAGACCGGCCGACCCGGCGCACGTCCCGGCCCGTCAGGCCGCGTGACGGCTAGAGGCGAAGCAGGGCTCGTTCCGGCCGAGGCGGGTGAGTTCGCGCCACCGGATCTCGCCCGGCCCCCTGTTGTCACATCCGAGGCCTCCGTCTTGTCTCCCTTGTGCGGGCAAGCGGGTGCGGCTCACCTGCCGCGCCCTCACGCCGGGAGACCGCCCCGGCATCGAGCAGTCGGACGCCGGGGACAGCAGGAGGGCCACCACCCATGAGCGACGATGCCAGGTTGATCACACAGTGGAACAGGCTGACCCGAGTCCACCGCCGGATCGAAGCCCGTATGGAGCGACACCTCCACCGGCAGCTGGGCCTGGGCGTGAGCGAGTTCTACGCCCTTCGCACGCTGAGCGAGGGGGTGGCGGCCGGTACCGGTCTGCTCTATCTGAGCGACCTGGCCAACGGGACGGGCCTGAGCCAATCCGCCACCAGCCGCCTGGTCACACGCTTGCAGGAACGCGGCCTGATCACCACGCACACCGCGTCCAACGACCGCCGGAGCATCGAGATCGAACTCACCGCCGTCGCGCACGACGTGTTGCGGCTGGGATCTCCCCTGCTGAGGCAGGCGGTCGAGGAGGTCGTGCGCCAGCTCCACGTCGAGGAGACGGACAAGGACCTGCTCCGCTACCTGCGTGGAGGGGTGAGTGACGGTGCGGGCACCCATGTTCGACAGGCGCCGAACGTTCGGTAGCATGGCCGTATGCCGAACCACCACGCGTCACCTGCGGACAGCGAGATCTCCCTGCCTCGCCTCCTCGGGGTGCTCAGCGATCCGACGCGGTTGGGAATCGTTCGGATCCTGTCCGACGGCGCCGAGAGAGGGTGGGGGCAGTTCAGTGCTCCCGTCGCCAAGTCCACGCTCAGTCATCACCTCAAGATGCTGCGTGAGGCGGGCGTGACCCAGACTCGCCAGGAGGGTACTCGCTGCTTCGTGAAGCTGCGAGGTGACGCCCTGGAGACCCGCTTCCCCGGCCTGCTGCCGGCGCTGCTGTCCGCCGCCGGCACCGACCGCGTCGGAGAGCACGTCATCGAGCGGGACGAGCAGGCGTGACCGCGTAGAGCACTCCGTGCCGCACGGGAACCGCTTGAGCCGTGCTGAATTGACATGAACATGATTTCTGTTGACTCGGGATGCGGGTCGCGTCATGGGTATCCGCCACCCGGCCGCCGCCTCCCCATTTGACGACCTCGTCGACGCTGCCACATAGTGTTCTATGTACATCGAACATCGAACAAGGAGTCTTCATGTCCCCGAACCAGTCCGATGAGACGTTCTCCGGTCGCGTCGTGATCGTCACCGGCGCTGGAACCGGCATCGGCCGAGCCACCGCCGTGGCCTTCGCCGAGTCGGGTGCGTACGTCCTCGGGGTGGGCCGCCGCGAGGCGCCCCTGAAGGAGACCGCCGCAGCCCACGCCAACATCGACGTCCTGGCCATCGACATCTGCGGCGACGATGCGCCCGCCACGGTGGTGGGCGCCGCCGTGGAGCGGTGGGGGCGCCTCGACCACCTGATCAACAACGCCGGTGCGACAGCGGTCATGCCGCTGGCGGAGGCCGACAAGCAGACGATCGTCGATCTGCTGGCGCTCAACGTCGTCGCACCCAGTCTTCTGGCTCGCGAAGCCCTGCCGCACCTGCGCCGGACCTCGGGGTCGATCATCAACCTCTCCAGCACCTACGGGCACCGCCCGATGGCTGGGGGTGCGCACTACTCGGCCACCAAGGCCGCCATCGAGCAGATGACGCGGAGCTGGGCACTGGAGCTGGCCGACGAGGGTGTCCGTGTCAACTCGGTCGCTCCCGGCCCCACCCGCACCGACGTCATGCTGCACGCAGGTCTGACACCGGAGGCGGCCAACGACATGTACGCCTATGAGCGCGACCGCATCCCGACCCACCACATCGCGCACGCGGACGAGGTGGCTCACTGGATCCTCCGCATGGCGGACCCGGCCGGACGCCATGCGACCGGTCAGGTGATCACCGTCGACGGCGGCCTGGAACTCATCTGACGAGTGGCGCGTCGGGACGGCTGCGGACCCGGGGCGGTACCGCGTGCCCGATCCACCGGGGGCGTCTTCGTCAGCCGCAGGGACGAGAAGGCTCGGCTTCACACTGACCGGACACGGCAGAGCAGACCCTCGTGACATGGTGTCACTTTCGTTGAGCTGCCCGGCGATTGTGCCGGGAGGCCGAGGCGTCGGCACGGCAGTGGTGAGGCGGCCACCGAGGACATCGCGCCCGGCGTCCTGCGTCACTGACGTGGTGACAGGCCCGCGTGAGGTGATCGATCACCACGGGCGGGTCGAGGCACCGGCCCGCAGGACCGGTGTCTCCCTCCGCCGAGGGCGGTCACCGGTGTCACGAACCGGCCCCCGGCTCGGTCACATGTCGCAGGCGCGTGCGGATGCGATGACGGCACCCGCGTGCACGCCGACGGGCCGGACTCCGGAGCCGACCCGGGACAGCTCGGGCTCATGAAGGGACGACGGGTCGATGACACCATCAGGGAAGCTGCCCGCACCGCAACACGGCCTCCTGCTCACGCACTTCCTCACGGTGCGCGACGTCGCCGTCTCCCGGCGCTTCTACGCCGACGTCTTCGGCGGAGAGGTGGTGATGATGGAGAACCCGGCGATGGTGAAGGTCGCCAACAGCTGGATCATCATGAATCCCGGTGGCGGCCCCACCCCCGACAAGCCGGGGGTCACGCTGGAGGCACCCCGAAGCGGTGAGCGCGTGTCCAGCTTCCTCAACGTGAGGGTGGCCGACCTGGACTCCTTCTACGCGCATGCGGTCGCTCAGGGAGCGGACTTCCTCACCGAACCCGTCGATCGCGGTGCCGAGCTGCGTTGCTACCTGCGCGACCCCGACGGCTACCTCGTCGAGGTGGGCCAGTCCACCGGCCTCCTGCGGGGCATCCAGGCGGAAGCTCCCGCCGAGTCCGGTTGAGGCCCGCGGACGGCGAAGTCCGTCGGCACGGGTCGTTCACGGCTGCTCCCGGCCGCCCCGCCGGCCGGGAGCGGGTACGGGTTCGGCGCGGGGAACGACGCGGGTGCCGTGGAAGACGTAGGCGGTCAGCTCCTCGAAGGTCCAGCTCATGTTGGACAGCAGATCATCTCCGACCTTCGCGCGGTTGACCTCGGCCGTCAGCGCCAGCCGCAGGAACGCGTCGTCGCCCCGGATATTGGGGGGTGGCCGAGGGCCCGTGAGGGCCCAGCGTCGCACCGGACACAGTAGGGGCTTCCGCTTGAGCCGTCCGCGGCCGTCGAGGGGATGGGTGTCGAGCCGCGGTCGGGCCGCACCGTGAAGTCCGTCACCCCCGACCCGGTCGTCCTCTCCGACGTCGAGGTCATCCCCACGTCCACCGTCGTGTGAACCGGCGGTACCGTCGCTAGCCCGCTGACGGCCGAGATCCCGGGCGAACGTGACCGCCTGGGCCGCCTCGCCGTCGACGAACACCTCCGGGTCAAGAATGTTCCGCACGTCTAGGCGGCGCCAGTGACACGGCCGCCGCACAGGTCGAGGACGAGCACTTCGCGATGCGAAGCTCCCAGCACGCGCAGCCCATGGGCAAGTTCGCCGGGCACAATGGGGCGGGGGAGAGAGACATGACGTTCCCCGACACCGACTCGTGGCCCCGTCGGTCTGGCCGGCGCCCCGCCTGACTTTTCTCGGTCCATGCCGCGCGCAGCTCCGACGCGCTGCACGGCCTGACCTCGAAACAGTTGCGTGAAGTGCCGGACGCGGAACGCGACCGATGCCTCCGCGGTTCTGGCCCTGACCACCTGCGTCGGAACGACGGTCACCTGGCTCCCCCGGGACGGCGGCAGCGGTTCGGCGACGACGTCCACGGTGCGTCGATCGTCTCCGCCGTCCGCCGCGCGGGACATACGCGCGCATCTTGTCCACGAGCGTGGCATGGACCGGGAACGCGTGTACTTCTCGGGATGCTGTCGATCCGCATCGGTCGCTGCCGTCGCCGTGCCGCGGGCCGCGGACGCCTCCGGTGACCTGGAAGGCCCCTTGGAGTTACTCGTTCTGGTTCAGTCCGGGAAGTCGAAGAGACGGTACCGGTACGCCGCCGTGAAGCCGAACCGTCGGTACAACGGTTCCCCGGCGGGGCTGGCCACGAGCGCGGCGAAGTGCATCCCGCGCTCTCGCCCCACCCGGAGCGCGGCGGACGTCAACGCCGTCGCGACCCCCTGTCGGCGTAGCTCCGCGGCCACGTGCACGAGGAAGATCCCGGCCACGGAATGCGCGGTGATCAGTACGGTTGTCCCGACCACTCGGCCGTCCAGCACCGCGGCCAGCCGGACGATGTCCGCGTTGTCCCCACGCTGCGACTCGGCGCGTACCATCCCGGCCTCCGGTCCCGGGCCGATACCCATGGACGTCCGGTACGTCCGTACGAGATTCCGCAGTCGCCTGTCGTCCCGCACCGGCTCCACGCGCAGGCCGGACCGAGTACGTGCGTCGTCGACCCGGTCGTCCCCGCCGACCGGGTCGACGAGCGGCCTCACCATCACCGGCATGACCGTGAGCTGTCGTCCACCGTGGTGCCGCAGGACATCCTCGGTGTCCTCGGGGCTGTCCGGCCCCACCCACCACCACCAGGGAACTCCTGCCAGCTCCCTGCGGACGGCCGCCACGTCCGTCCCGGCCGCGGACCGTACGCGCACCACGCCGTTGAACTGCGGGGCCGCCAGGCCGCTGCGAAAGAGGTCGACACCGAGGTCCGGGCGGTCCGCGGCGCCCCATCCCATGAGGTATTGGCGGAAGTTGGCGAACACGGACCCCATGGCTGGCGAGGCCGCCATGCCGTCATGGATCCGCACTGTGTCGTGCGACGTACCGGCCGCGCTGGTCGAGTCCATTGACACTGTTCCCTTCACATTGTGATGTCGTCCCGCACAGTGTGAGCCATGACCGCCCCCGGGGCGTTCTCCGTGTCACACATCGGCCACCCGTCCGGTCAAACGCTCAGCCGATCGCCGGTGGACGCACCGACACCGGCCCGTGGCTGCTCGCACGGTCGGGTCGGTGGCACAAGGCCAGGAGGGTTATTCGTATGAAGGTCGTGGTGGTCGACGGTGGAGGCCTCATGGGCGTCGAGACCGCGCTCTGGGTCAGGGACCACGGACATGAGGTCGCCCTCGTCCAGGCCCCCGGCGACCCGCGCGCGCCCATCTCCGACGAGATCGCCGAGGCACTGCCGGGCTGTTCCGTGGTGGTCGACCTCGCTCATCAGCCGTCCGCCGACATCGGCAGCCTCTCGGAGGATCACGGTCTGGTCGTGGACGAGGCGGCCCTCGCGGACTCCTGGGCCGGATCCACTGGTGAACTCCTCAGAGCCGGGGCCGCCGCCGGCGTCCGTCACCATGTGTGCCTCTCCGTCGTCGGCGTGGACCGTATCGGCAGCGAGGGGGTGTTCCGGGCGCTCAGGAACCGGGAGGCCATGGTCCGGCGGTCCGGGCTCCCGTACTCCATCCTCCGCGCCACGCAGACCTTCGACGCGGCGGAAGACATCGCGACCGCGGCCACCGAGGACTGGATCGTGTGGGTTCCGCCCGCCGAGGTGCGTCCGGTCTCCCTCACTGACGTGGCGACCCTGCTGGCGCACACCGCCGTGACACGGCCCCTCAACGGAGTCCGTGAGATCGCGGGCCCCGAGCAGTTCCGGCTGGACGCCTTCGTGCGCACGGCCCTGCTGACGGAGGCGGAGTACCGGAAGGTCCGTACGGACGTCCTCAGTCCCTTCTACGGAGCGCGGCTCCGGCCCCGGGACCTGCTGCCGGGCCCAGACGCGTTCATCGCGCGAACCACCTACCGGGAATGGTTCGCCGGCCGGCCCGCGCCGGACACCACCTCCTGACCCCGACGACACGAACGGCACGAGAGAGAACCGCTGATGACGACCCTCAACCTCACGCTGCTCGGCGCGTTCCGCGAGATCACGGCCGCCGAACTGCCTCCTGTCAACTCCGCCCACAGCGATCGGCCCCTGCGCCGGTACGCCCTGCAACTGCACGTACCCGACGAGAGGCACCAAGAACTGGACGCCGAACTCCAGGCGGCCGCCACGCTGGACGGAGACCACCTGCAAGGGAGCGACGCGGCGTGGCGCGTCTCGGAGGGCTGGACCGCATCCTCCCAGGGCCGCCGGCCCGAGATCTACGTCTACCGGATCGAGATCCAGGAGGTCGAGATCCTGTATGCGGAAGCTCTCGAGGTAGAGGGTTTGCGCATCGTCCCAGGCATGTACAGGGAACGGGCCGACGAGGACACCATCACGGTGACGGTCGTCGCGGAGCTGAGCGGTGAGGACGACGAGCGCTTGGAGGAACTCCTCAGGGAGCCCGGCGCCTGGTACGACGTCACGCGCCGGGGCATCAGCGACACACCGGTGCGCATGCGCTTCGGGCGCTGTGTGTGGCAACGGACCGAGGAGGAAGGCCGACGCCACCTCCTGGAACTCGTCGGCGACGGGGGCAGCCCCGAAACGGCACCCTCTGCGCTGGACCTCGCAGCCCGGCCGCGGCTGGACCGGGCTCTGGAACAGGTCGCGGCCCACACTGACGCCCTGTCCCGGCTCCTTGAGGAACTGCGCGCCGGGGGAGTACTGAGCGAGGGCGCGGTCAAGGCCGTCGAAGCGGCCGCCGCCCCGCGCCCGTTGACCCCGCGGGAGCAGCGTGAACTGTCCCGCACCGATCGACTGAGCGACTACTGGAGCTGAGTCCGTCCTTCGGAAGGCTGGCGACGGCACATATCGCACAAACAGGGGTATATGTGTCACATCGGTCGGGTGAAGGCGGTCTTTAGGGACGAGAGTTCGCCCATACCGGACCGGCCCCGGAGCCGGTAGCCCGAGGAGTACACGTGGCCAGCACATCGCAGGCGCCCAGTTCAGGAGCCAGGACGGCTCATCCCGATCATCTCGGGCACGTCATCTTCATCGCGGCGGCGGCCGCGATGGGCGGTTTCCTGTTCGGCTACGACAGTTCCGTGATCAACGGTGCCGTCGAGGCCATCCGGGACCGCTACGACGTCGGCTCCGCGGTGCTGGCCCAGGTCATCGCCGTCGCGCTGATCGGCTGCGCCATCGGTGCCGCGACCGCCGGCCGCATCGCCGACCGGATCGGCCGCATCCGGTGCATGCAGATCGCGGCGGTCCTCTTCACCGTCAGCGCCGTCGGCTCCGCGCTGCCGTTCGCGCTGTGGGACCTGGCGATGTGGCGTGTCATCGG
>NZ_JBVJEA010000023.1:0-124172 GCF_055581985.1 Streptomyces sp. NPDC042336
ATTTCGAACCCGGAAGCTAAGCCTTACAGCGCCGATGGTACTGCAGGGGGGACCCTGTGGGAGAGTAGGACGCCGCCGAACAATTATTACGGGAATGCCCCGCACCGGGAACGGTGCGGGGCTTTCTGCGTTTACGGTGCCGAGGTCGATCACACCCTCAAGTCCTTAACCCACCAGCTTTGTCTCGTAGGCCAGGATGACGGCCTGGACACGGTCCCTCGACCCCGTCTTGGCCAGGATGCGGCCCACGTGCGTCTTCACCGTCGACTCGGCGAGGTGGAGGCGCTCGGCTATCTCCGTGTTGGTCCAGCCCTGGCCCATCACCCGCAGGATCTCGGTCTCGCGTTCGGTGAGTGCGCTCAGGCGCGGATCGGGTGATCCGGGCGCGTCGGCGGCTGCGGCGCCGACCGGCAGGTGGTGGACGTATGCGTCGAGCAGCCGGCGGGTCAGGCTCGGGGCGACCACCGCGTCGCCCGTGGCCACCGCACGGATGCCGGAGAGGAGTTCCTCCGGCTGGGCGTCCTTGACGAGGAAGCCGGAGGCGCCGGCGCGCAGGCCGGAGTAGGCGTACTCGTCCAGGTCGAAGGTGGTGAGGATGAGGACGCGGGTGCGGGCGCCGCCCGCGACGATGCGGCGGGTGGCCTCGATGCCGTCCAGGCCGGGCATGCGGACGTCCATGAGGACGACGTCGGGGCGGAGTTCGCCCGTCATCCGGGTCGCTTCGGCGCCGTTGGCCGCCTCGCCCACGACCGTCATGTCCTCCTGGCTCTCCAGAAGCATGCGGAAGCCGAAGCGCTGGAGTGGCTGGTCGTCGGCGATGAGGACGGTGGTCACTGCGGGGATTCCTCCGGTAGGTGCAGATGGACGCGCCAGCCGTGCTCGGGGGCCGGGCGTGGGCCGGCCTCAAGTGTGCCCCCGTACAGGGAGGTTCGCTCGCGCATCCCGGGCAGGCCGCGGCCGCCGGAGAGAGCGGGGAACGGTACCTGGGCGGCTCGGCCCGTGTCGGTGACGGTGAGGGTGACGGCACCGCCCGCCTCGTAGGACAGCTCGATGTGGGCCGTGGCGTCCGGGCCGGCGTGCTTGAGGGTGTTGGTGAGGGCTTCCTGGATGACGCGGTAGAGCGTGAGCTGGCGACCCTCGGGGAGCGCCGGCTCGCCCTTGATGCTGGTGCGGACGGGGAGACCGGCCCGGCGTACGCCGTCGAGGAGGCGGTCGAGGTCGGTGAGGGCGGGCTGCGGGGCCAGTTCGAGGGTCGGGCCGGTGCCGTCGTGGGTGTCGTCGCGCAGGACGTCCAGGAGGCGGCGTAGTTCGCCCAGGGCCTGGCGGCTGGTGGTGCCGATGGCGTCCAGGGCCTGGGCGGCCCGGTCGGGGGTCTTGGCGGCGGCGTACCGGCCGCCGTCCGCGAGGCCGGTGATGACGGAGAGGTTGTGACCGATGATGTCGTGCATCTCCCGGGCTATGCGCGCACGTTCGGCCGCGGCGGCGAGCCGGACCTGCTGGTCGCGTTCGGTCTCCAGGCGGCGGGCGCGGTCCTCCAGGGCGGCGGTGTAGTCGCGACGGGTGCGCACGGTGATGCCGATGAGGGCGGCCACGCCGATGGAGACGAGTTGTGAGCCCAGCTGTTGGTTCCAGGGGCCCGCGCTGTCTCCGTAGCGGGCGATCGTGACGCCGGCCGGGGCCAGCGTCAGGGGCACCGCCCACCATAGGTTGCGCAGCGGCGTGCGCAGGGCGATGTGGTGGACGAGCAGGAGCTGGAGGAGGGCGGCCTGGAGGGCGGCGCCGGACCAGGCGCTCACCAGTGCCGGAGGCAGAGTGGCGAGGAGGGCGGTTCCGGGGTGGCTGCGGCGCCAGAGGACGGGGACGGAGAGGGCGAGGCTGAGCACGAGGACGAGGCCGATGGGAACGTCGGGGTCGTGGGCGATGGTGCGCCAGCCGCCGCCGGTGGCGTCGATCAAGGCGGCCAGGACCCAGAAGCCCGTGAGATTGAGGTCCCACACGAGCGGATGGCGGTGGTCGAAGGACCGGATCCGCCGGTTGACGCGCTGGACGTACTCGGTGAGGGGTTCGGCGGCTCGGTCTTCCGGCACCGGCTTCACGGGCTCCATCCGACCATGGTCGGGCGTCGGGGCGCGACGGGCGTCCGCCCGGGGGCCGTATATGAGGTGAGGGGCGTAGTACCCGGGTATTACGGTGACCGGCATGAGTGCCTCGGTCCCCGGTGACTACGTGATTCGCTCCATACGCGCCGACGAGTGGCCCGCGGTGAAGGAGCTGCGGCTGCGGGCCCTGCGGGATCCGGTCGCGGACCTCGCGTACCTGGAGACGTACGACGACGCGGCCGCGCGGCCGGACTCCTTCTGGCGGGAGCGGGCGGCCAGGGGTGCCGAGGGGGCCTCCGGGGCCCAGCAGCTCGTTGCCGTGGGGCCCGGCGGGCTGTGGCTCGGCACGCTGACCGTGTTCGTGGAGGAGGCCGGGACGACGGACTGGGCCGGGTTCCCGGTGGAGCGGCGGCAGGGGCACGTCGTCGGGGTGTTCGTGCGGCCCGAGTGGCGGGGGAGCGGGCTGACCAAGGCGCTGTTCGACGCCGGTCTCGAGTGGGCCCGGGCGAACGGCCTGGAACGGATGCGGCTCATCGTGCATCCGGACAACGGGCGGGCGCAGGGCGCCTATCGCAAGGCCGGGTTCGTGCCGAGCGGGCGGACGGTGCCGCTGGTGGGCGGGCCCGGCGACCACGAGTTGGAGTACGTGCTCGAGCGCTGACCCGCCCCGCGCTCCGGTCAGACGGGCAGCTCGTCGTGGGGCCAGCGGGCGCGGCCCTGTTCCCGGGAGCGGAGCAGGGCCAGGGTCGGCATCCCGAGGTCCGAGCCGGCGGCCAGCAGCTCCGGGAGCTGGGGGAGCGGGGCCACGGCCGCGACGTCGTCCAGGACGAGCGTCATTGGTGGGTCGAGGCGACCGGAGGATGACCGTTCGGCCATGCGCCGGCCGCGCTCGACCACGCTGGAGACGAGCGCCGTCAGCAGCGGCATCGCGCCCGGGCTCGTGCGGGGGTCCTCAATGGATTCACCCACCACGTAAAGCGTGCCCTGTTCGTGGACGAAGGAATCCAAGGCGAGGGCATCACTTCGGTTGGGAGTGCACGCCTCGCGGATATTGACCGTGGAGAGTGCGGCCAGGGCCCGGGCGGTCAGCTGCTGGGCCATGTCCCGGCGCTCGGGGTGGGCGGTGAGGGACCCTTCGAGTTCTCCCGCGGAACCGGGGGCGGCCTTGGGATGGGTGCGCAGGATGCGGACGGCGTCCTGGACCTGGAGCCCCTGTGACCAGCGGTGCACGTGGCGTACGGTGCGGCCGTCGATGGCGGCGGCGTGGAGGTAGCTGCGCAGCAGCAGTTCCGCCGTGTCACCGACCGCCTGGTCGAGCCGGGCGGTGGGGCGGACCGGTGTGAGCAGGGCGGCGGCTCTGGCGGTGGCCGTCTCCCTGTCCTCGCAGCCCGCGGTGGGGGACCAGTGGAAGCGGGCGGGGGTGTCGCAGAGGTGGTTCGGGTCGTAGAGGTGGGTGGGGCCGAGTTTCGCGCGGGCGTCCTTGGTCTCCGACCAGAGGGCGGGGTTGGAGGTGATGACGAGGGCGGCGGCCTCCGCGTCGCGCAGGGCGGCGGTTGCGGTTTCGTGGCGGCTGTCCCGAGGGCCGTAGTGCACCGCGCCTTCGACGCGGTGGGTTTCCCACCCGCCCACCCGTTTGCCATTGGCTGCGGGCGCTGAAGGGTCGGCCTGCTGGGACGTGGCCAGGGGAGCGGGCGTGGCCGGCGTGGTGGGTGGGGCCTGTTGCGGGGTCCTCGGGGTGGGGACCTCGTGCACCGGTACGTCTTGGACCCGGGTCTCCTGGACCGGCGTCTCCTGCGCCGTCGGAGCCGGTGCCGGTGCCGGCTCCTCGCGGCGGCGCTGCCGTACGGCTCGCCATCGCGCCACCGTGCCCATCACGAACACCGTCAGCACCACCAGCACCATCAGCTGACCGATGAACAGCCCCCAGAACAGCCCGTATCCGGAGAGTGCCGTCTCGGGGGTGTCCGGCCAGGCGCCGGGGATGTCGTGAGGCTCGGCGATCAGGTGGCGCATGGCCTGCGGGGTGCCGGTGAAGCTGACGCCGTGCGGCCAGGAGCCGTGGGCGAACAGGGCGGACAGGCCGGTCGCCGTCCACACCAGCAGGGTCATGCCGAGGAGGAAGGCCAGCATGCCGATCAGCAGGCCGTCGGGAATGCCGCCCTGGGCCGGCCGCTGATCGCGGCGGTCGTCCGGTGTCATGCGTCCGGTGCCTCTCCGTTTCGCGTCCTACGCCACCGTCGATTCCGACGAGTCGCCGATGTGCTGCTCCATGAACGCCGCCGCCCTCTCCTCCGCCTCCAGCTCCGCGGCGCGCAGGGCGTCGTCGGTGACGTCGGTGGAGGACTCGGTCATCGCGCGGTCGGTGAAGACCAGGGGGCGTTCGGTCTCGGTGATCAGGTGTTTGACCACCTGGACGTTGCCGTTGACGTCCCACACCGCGATGCCGGGGGTGAGGGAGGGGATGATCTCCACCGCCCAGCGGGGCAGGCCGAGGACGCGTCCGGTGGCCCGTGCCTCGTCGGCCTTCTGGGCGTAGATGGTGCGGGTGGAGGCCATCTTGAGGATGGCCGCGGCCTCTCTGGCGGCCGCACCGTCGACGACGTCCGACAGGTGGTGCACCACCGCCACGAACGACAGACCCAGCCGGCGCCCGAACTTCAGCAGCCGCTGGAACAGCTGCGCCACGAACGGGCTGTTGATGATGTGCCAGGCCTCTTCGACCAGGAAGATGCGCTTCTTCCGGTCCGGCCGGATCCAGGTGTGCTCCAGCCACACGCCCACGATGGCCATGAGGATGGGCATCGCGATGGAGTTGCGGTCGATGTGGGAGAGGTCGAAGACGATGAGCGGGGCGTCGAGGTCGATGCCGACGGTCGTCGGACCGTCGAACATGCCGCGCAGGTCGCCGTCGACGAGCCGGTCCAGGACCAGCGCCACGTCGAGGCCCCAGGCCCGTACGTCGTCTATGGCGACGTTCATCGCCTCGGCCGACTCCGGCTCGGGGTGGCGGAGCCGCTCGACGATGTCCGTGAGGACCGGCTGGCGTTCGACGATCGTCTCGTTGACGTAGGCGTGCGCGACCTTGAGCGCGAAGCCGGAGCGCTCGTCCAGACCGTGCCCCATGGCGACCTCGATGATGGTCCGCAGCAGCGCCAGCTGGCCCGTCGTCGTGATCGCCGGGTCGAGCGGGTTGAGGCGGATGCCGTGGTCCAGGGCGGCCATCGGGTCGAGGCGGATGGGAGTTATGCCCAGCTCCTCGGCGATGAGGTTCCACTCGCCGACGCCGTCCTCGCCCTGGGCGTCCAGGACGACGACCTGGCGGTCGCGGAAGCGGAGCTGGCGCAGGACGTACGTCTTCTCCAGCGCCGACTTGCCGTTGCCCGACTCGCCGAGGACCAGCCAGTGCGGGGCCGGGAGCTGCTGGCCGTACAACTGGAAGGGGTCGTAGATGTAGCCCTTGCCGGAGTAGACCTCGCGGCCGATGATCACGCCGGAGTCGCCGAGGCCGGGGGCGGCCGTGGGCAGGTAGACGGCCTGGGCCTGGCCGGTGGACGTGCGGACGGGGAGGCGGGTCGTCTCCACCTTCCCGAAGAGGAAGGACGTGAAGGCGTCGGTGAGGACGGACAGCGGGTCCCGCATCAGGCTCAGCCCCTACCTTCGGATGCCGGTGGCGAACGGAAGAGTGTTCACGAAGGCGCGATGGTGCTCACGGTCGCACCACTCCAGTTTCAGGTACGACTTTCCGGCCGAGGCCCTTATCGTCCGCTTGTCGCGGGCCAGCGCCTCGGGGTTGCGGGAGGAGACGGTGATGTAGCCGACCAGGTTGACGCCGGCCGCGCCGCTGGCGAGGTCCTCGCCGCGCTGGTCGAGGCGGCCGTGGGCGGCGATGTCGCGGGGGTCCACGGTGCGGTTCATCTTGGCGGCCCGGGACGCCTCGGCGTCGTCGTTCGTCTTCTCGGTCAGCATGCGCTCGATGGCGACCTCGGTGGGTTCGAGGTCCATGGTGACGGCGACCGTGCGGATCACGTCCGGGGTGTGGACGAGGAGGGGTGCCAGGAAGTTGACGCCCACCGGGGTCATCGGCCACTCCTTGATCCACGCGGTGGCGTGGCACCAGGGGGCGCGGGTGGCGGACTCGCGGGTCTTGGCCTGGAGGTAGGTGGGCTCCATGGCGTCCAGCTCGGCCGGCCAGGCGTTGCGCTTGGTCATCGCCTGGATGTGGTCGATCGGGTGGTCCGGGTCGTACATGGCGTGGATCAGGGAGGCGAGGCGGCCCTGGCCCAGCGGCTGGCGTACGCGGATGTCGGCTTCCTGGAGGCGCGAGCAGATGTCGGTCAGCTCGCGCGCCATCACGACCGCGAGACCGGCGTCCCGGTCCAGCTTACGTCCGCTGTGGGGGCGGGCGGCGCGGGCCATGGTGTGCGCCTCGGCGGCCAGCTCGCGGTTGTAGTGCATGCAGGCGATCAGATAGGCGCGGTGCTGCTCGCTGCTGGTGGACACCATCGACTGCAACTGGTCGTACGACTGCCGCAGCCACGCCGGTGACCGGTCGTCGCCGCGCTGGGCGACGTCCTTGGCGTGCGCGTCCGGGTCGGCAGGGAGGGTGCGGGCGAGCATCTGGATGCGGGTGACGAAGCCGTCGCCGTTGGCCACGTGCTTGAGCAGGGTGCCGAAGCGGTCGACGAGGGCTTCCTGGTCCTCGGAGTCGCGCAGGCCGACGCCGGGCCCCTCGATCTCGATGGCGGCCGTCACCGTCTTGCGGTCGGCATGCAGCAGTACGGCGATCTCGTCGGGCCCGAAGGGCGCCGCCAGCCAGGAGATGCGGCCGATGCCGGGCGGCGGGCCGACCTCGATCTCCCGGCCGTCGAGCCTGGTACCGGCCTCGATGGCGCCGGAACGGTAGGTGGTGCCCCTGCGGAGCGTGCGCTTGTAGCTGCGGTTGATCTCGAACCAGCGGTAGAAGGTCCGGTGGTTGTACGGCACGTAGACCGCCGCCAGCGCGAGCATCGGGAAGCCGACGAGCAGCACGATGCGCAGGGACAGGACGGGGACGAGGAGCCCGCACATCATGCCGAGGAACGCGCCCGCGACGATCAGCGCGATCTCTCCGGTCTCGCGGTTGCGGCCGACGATCGCGTTCGGCCGGGCGCGGCCGATCAGATACGTACGGCGGGGCGTGACCGTATGGGACACGTGGGACTCGGTCGTCAACGCCCGTCACCTCCTGTGCTCTGGCTGTTACGAGTGTTGCGGGTGTTGCTTGCGTGGGGCGTGTTCACCGGGCTGCCCGAGCGCGGTGCGGGTGCGGCGGAGGGGACATTTCCGCTGCCGCCGTTCGAGGGGCGCGAGCTGTGCGCGGCGACTCCGCCGGAGGCGGGGTTCGAGGGGCGGGCCGCGGCGGACGAGGACTGTCCGCCGCCGCTGTCGCCGTTGTGGCGGGTGCTGTGGGTCCTGATGCCCTGGGCGACCAGGTTCGCCGGGGAGCTGATCACGGCGGCGGCCTTGCCCTCGGCGCCCTGCATGATGCGGTTGTTGCGGCCGTTGGCGATCTCGTCGCCGAAGCCGGGGACGAAGCGGTAGATCATCGCCGAGGCGAAGATCGCGAGCAGGATGATGGCGAGGCCGGACACGATCGCGGCCACGGAGTCGGGCCCGTCCTCCGTGGTCAGCGCGCCCGCGAGGCCCAGCACGATCACGATCACGGGCTTGACCATGATCACCGCGATCATGATGCCGGCCCAGCGGCGGACGTGGCCCCACAGGTTCTTGTCCACCAGGCCCGCGTAGACGACGACGCCGAGCAGGGCGCCGACGTAGAGCAGGACGGCGCGCAGGTACAGCTCCAGGTAGAGGACGCCCGCGGCGACGATCGACACGAACGACACCAGGATCAGCATGATCGGGCCGCCGCCGATGTCGTTGCCCTGTTTCAACGCCTGGGAGAACGTGCCGAAGAACGTGTCCGTCTGGTCGCCGGTGCCCTTGGCCAGGACATCGGTCACGGCGTCGGTGGCCGACACGACCGTGTACAGGATCAACGGCGTGAAGGCCGACGCCAGGACGGTGAGCCAGAGGAACCCGACCGCCTCGGAGAGCGCGGTGGTGAGCGGGACGCCGCGGACGGCACGCTTGGCCACCGCGAGCAGCCAGAGGACCAGGGTCAGGAAGGCGGACGCGGCGAAGACGACGGCGTACTGCTTGAGGAACGTGTCGTTCGTGAAGTCCACGTCGGCGGTGTTCTTCACAGCGTCGCTCAGCGTGTCGACGGTCCAGGCGGCGGCGTCGGCACAGCCCTTGGCGAGGGAGGAGAGGGGGTCGAGGGTGCTGGGGAGGGTGTCGGGGGTGCTTCCCCCACCACCCCCGGAGCCACCGCCTTCGCCTCGTTCGCAGTAGTCCTTGGCGGGGCCGACGATGAGATCGCAGTTGTCGTCCGCCGGGGTCGGCGACGGTGTGGGTGCGGCGGCGGCGCGCGTGGCGAGCAACACGAGCATGGTCTGTACGGCGGTCAAGGCAGCGGCGGCCTTGAGTACGCGGCGCTGGTCAGCGGGCATACGTGAACCCTCCGTACTCCTGGACGGCCTTGGACATCTCGTCGGCGCTGGAGGCCTTGTTGTCGCCCGGCACTGGCGCCGGGCCGTCCTTCTGTGAGAAGGACTCGACCTTCCAGTCGCTGTCCACCCAGCGCAGCTGCAGGGTCATGGTGAACCAGTCGCTGCTGACGGGGGTGGTGGTCTTCTCACCCGCTGTGCCGAACACACCCGTGCACCAGACGTCCACGGTCGTGCTCGTGTCGGAGTACCGCGTGGCCTTGGTCCCGATCGGCATGGTGCGCGAGACGTAGGTGTTGCCACCTGTGGCATTGCCGTTCTTGTCCAGGCCGATGGTGCTGAGGAACTTTTCGCTGTAGACCTTGTCGAACTTGTCGGCGAGAGCGGCCTGTTTGTCAGTCACGAAGACTTGCTGCACGATCTCGGCTCGTCGGGCCGGCTTGAGGATGTCGGCCGAGACGAGCGCCACCGCGTAGTTCGCCGCCGCGCTCTGTGCTCCCTGCTCGTCATGGGCGAAGCCCGACCGTACCGGGCGCGTCCCCGAAGGTGCCGTCGACGACGTCTTCGGCTTGTCCCCGTCGCCGCCCTCCGCGGATGCGGAATCGTCTCCTCCACGGTTCGCGAAGGCGATCGCCGCGATGAGGAGGACGACGACGCCGACCACGGTGACCAGGCTCCGCGAGGAGGAGCGGCCGCCGCGCCGGGGGCCGCCTTCCTCCTCCGGCAGCCGGAGCCGCGTCTGACCGGCGCCGCCGTAATCGCCGGACGAGTGGTGATCGTCTCCGAGACTCATGCCGCGTACGCCCCCTCGACGTCGGGTCGGCCGTGTACGTACGACGGTAGCCGTGCTGGTTCCCGCTCGGGCGCGGTGTTATGACTCGACATCAGGGAAACGCAACCTCAGCCGGTTGGCACGACGGGCGGGTGGGATGGAGGGGGAGGACGGTCGCTGTGCCGGGCTACACGGCCATCCCGTACACGATGGTGAAGAGCGTGCCGAGCGAGCCGATGATGAACACGCCCGTCAGCCCCGCGATGATCAGGCCCTTGCCCTGCTCCGCGCTGAAGGTGTCCCGGAGCGCGGTGGCACCGATGCGCTGCTTGGCGGCGCCCCAGATGGCGATGCCGAGGCAGAGCAGGATGGCGACGGCCATCACCACCTCGATCATCACCTTGGCCTCGTTGCCCAGGCTGCCGAAGGGGCCCCAGTCCGGAGCGATCCCCCCGATGATGGTGTTGATGTCTCCCTCGTCGGCCGCAAAGAGCATGTAAGTCACCGCCCCTGTTGGGTAGTTCCGCACCCTCTGCGGACATGCAGAGGTCAGGCCTCATTGTCGCCGACAATGGCACCGTCGCATGTCGACTTGGCGTCATTGATTGGCGGGTTTCGTACGAATAGCTTGCCACCGGTCCGCGCCGGGCCCTGGCCGGGTGGTGCGGACCGGTGTGCAAAAGAGTCGTATGGTCACTCTGTGTATCACGTGAGGTTACACCGGGCAATGACGCGGGGGCGCAACCTGTCGAGTGGTTGCGTCGTTGGACCCCTCTCGGGTGTTCGCGGCCGTGTCGGGCTGAGGCACAGTCAGGTGCGCTGCGACATGGCCGGGAAACGTCACTGAACGGTGCGCCCATGGGGGATGGTTGGACCATGCGCAAGATGTGGGTCGGTGCCGGTGTGGCGGTTGCCCTGGGGATGGGCTTCGTGATGCTGCTCGTCGTGGGGGTCTACCTCGTCGCGGGGAACCTGGCCGGCGGTGCGGGGGGCGGCGGTGCCAAGAAGCTCGCCAAGGGGAGCGTGCCCGCGGCGTACCAGCCGATCGTGCAGAAGTGGGGCAATCTCTGCCCCGCCATCAACCCCGCGCTGCTCGCCGCCCAGTTGTACCAGGAGAGCGGGTTCAATCCGCAGGCACGGAGCGCGGCGGCGGCGCAGGGGATAGCGCAGTTCATCCCCGGGACGTGGGCCACCCACGGCATCGACGGGGACGGGGACGGGGACCGGGACGTGTGGGACCCGGCGGACGCGATTCCGTCGGCGGCGTCGTACGACTGCTCCCTCGCCTCGTACGTGAAGGACGTGCCCGGCGATCCGACCGAGAACATGCTGGCCTCCTACAACGCGGGGGCCTATGCGGTGATCAAGTACCAGGGCGTGCCGCCGTACAAGGAGACGCAGAACTACGTCAAGGTGATCACGACCCTGGAGAAGAGCTTCGCCGCGCCCACCACCCGTGTCGATCCGTCGGAGCAGGCCGCCGGGGCCATCGCCTACGCGCAGAAGAAGCTCGGGACGCCGTATCTGTGGGGTGGGAACGGGACGGCCGATCAGGGCGGGCGGTTCGACTGTTCGGGGCTGACCAAGGCGGCGTACGAGAGCGTGGGGATCACGCTGCCGCGGGTCGCCAACGACCAGTACAACGCGGGGGCGCATCCCGCGCGGGACGAACTGCTGCCGGGGGACCTGGTGTTCTTCTCGGACGACCTCACCAACTCGCGGGCGATTCGGCACGTGGGCATCTACGTGGGCGGCGGGTACATGATCGACGCGCCGCGGACGGGAGCCGTGATCCGGTTCGACCCGATCGACACCCCCGACTATTTCGGGGCCACCCGGGTCACCGAGGATGGCGCGAAAGCGCTGCCCACCACGGTGTGAATGGGAGGGTGTGAACCCAGCGTGAAACCCTGCCCTGAGCTGCGGCGACGTGTCTCTCTTCGATAACGTCTGCGTGATCATTCAGTGGAGTGTGGAACGTATCAACGGGGGACGTGCGTTCCTGTTGACGTACAGCTGACCACGGGGGTGGCAGAAGAGGCGTGCGCTCGGTGCGCCGGAGGACATGACGAAGGGGCCGCAGCACCATGGCTGGACTCGCCGAATCCGGGTCGAACCCCGACGTCGAGCTGCTCTACGACATCAACGGCCTGGCCAAGGACGCGCCGCACTGGTTCGACCGGGTCATGGAGTTCGTCGGTGAGTACGGACTGCTGTTCGCGATCGTGCTGCTGGTGCTGTGGTGCTGGTGGGGTGTGCGGCGCCGGGGCGGCGAGGACGCGGCCTCGAACGTGGCCGCTCTGGTGTGGGCGCCGCTCGCGGCCGGGGTCGCGGTGCTGGTCAACGTGCCGATACGGGGATTCGTGGAGCGGCCCCGGCCCTTCAAGTCCCATGACGGGCTCGAAGTGCTCGTGGAGGGGAAGAACGACTTCTCCTTCGTGAGCGACCACGCCACGCTCTGCATGGCCCTGGCGGTCGGACTGTTCGTCGCCAACCGGAAGTTCGGGATCGCCGCGATTGTGCTGGCCCTGTTCGGCGGCTTCGCCCGGGTCTACATGGGCGTGCACTACCCGACGGACGTCGTCGGCGGCTTCGCCCTCGGTACGGCCGTCGCGCTGCTGCTGTCGCCGGTCGCCATGGCCCTGCTGACGCCGCTGACCCGGGCCGTCGAGCGCTCGCCCCGGGTGGGCTGGCTGATCAGCGCGCGAGGGCGGTCGGGTGCCGCCGGGCGCGGCGCCGTGATTCCGGGCGCGCGCAAGGAGAGTGCCTCCGAGGCGTCGGGCGAGCGTGATCTCGCCGCCTGACGCTCACAGTGCCTGCGGGAAGGTGAAGACGCGGTCCGGGTCGTACTGGTGCTTGAGACGCGCCAGGCGCGGGGCCGCGTCTTGGTAGTAGGCCTTCCGCCAGTCCTTCAGGGTCGGGTCCGTGTAGTTCTGGTAGGCGGCGCCCGAGGCGTACGGGCGCATCGCGCCGTGAGTGGTTTTCAGCCAGGACTGGGCTGCCGTACCGCTCGTGCCCGGCCGCCACGAGACGATGTACTGGGCCAGCGTCCGGGAGCGCCGGTGCACGAACGCGGTGGCCGTCGGGGAGACGCGGTTCACCGCCCCGCCGAGCGCCGTGAAGGCGATGCTGCCGGCGCCGCCGCGCACCGGGGTCAGGTGGGAGAGCAGGGCCTTGATCCCGGCCTGAGGGATGGGGCGGTCGAAGAAGTCCGAGCGGGCCGCGTAGGTCTCGCGGCCGAGTGAGCCCTCCGGCGAGCGGCCGGGCGCGGAGCCCGGGAGGTGGCAGCGGGCGTCGGTCGGAAACGATGAGCAGCCCGCGTACATCTCCATCGACTCCTCGTACGTACGGCGCTTGAGGGAGACGTGGCTCGCGGGCGAGCCGACGCGGTCGGCGAGACGGTCCACGGCGTTCTGGAGCCCGCTGTAGGTGCCGAGGGAGAAGGCGGCGACCGAGACGGTGGGGGTGCGGCCGGGGGCGGTGGCGAGGTGGAGGGAGGACCAGATCTCGTCGGGCTGGTCCGGGCCCCACTCCTGCCAGGCACGGAGGACCGCGGCCGCCTTTCGCCAGGGCCAGGTCAGGTACGCCGACACCGCCCGGGGTGCCGGGTGGGTGCGGAAGCGGAACTCCGTGACGATGCCGAAGTTGCCGTTGCCCGCGCCGCGCAGGGCCCAGAAGAGGTCCTTGTGCTCGCCTGCCGCGTCGGCGGTGATCTCCTTGCCGTCCGCCGTGATCAGGGTGGCCCGGGTGAGGCTGTCGCAGGTCAGCCCGTATGCGCGGGAGACGACGCCGTGGCCGCCGCCGAGGGTGAGGCCGGAGATGCCGACGGTGGGGCAGGAACCGGCCGGGACGGTCACGCCCTTCCTGGCCAGGGCGCGGTAGACGTCGATCAGCTTGGCGCCGGCGCCGACGACCGCCTCGCCGGAGGAG
The DNA here is from genome assembly GCF_055581985.1 of Streptomyces sp. NPDC042336. Classification (NCBI taxonomy): domain Bacteria; kingdom Bacillati; phylum Actinomycetota; class Actinomycetes; order Kitasatosporales; family Streptomycetaceae; genus Streptomyces; species Streptomyces sp. NPDC042336. Next base: position 13,350 of record NZ_JBVJEA010000023.1, read on the forward strand.
GCCCGGACGCGGTTCAGCTCCGAGACGTCGATGATCAGGCGGCCGTCGCCCGAGGACCAGCCGGCGTAGGAGTGGCCGCCGTTGCGGATCGCCACGGGGATGTGGTGGGCGCGGGCGTAGGAGAGGGCGGTGCGGATGTCGTCGGGGTGGGCGGCGTAGGCGACGGCGGCGGGCTTCAGGGTGTCGAAGCGGGTGTTGTAGAGCTGATGGGCCGTCTTCCAGGTGCCGTCGCCGGGGCGGATCAGCCGGCCGTCCAGGGACTTGGCGAGGGCGGTCCAGGTGGCGGGGGTGGGGGTTCTGGAGGTGGGGGTGCGAGCGGCGCTGTGGCCGACTGTGGTGGTGGCTCCGGTGGCTCCGGTGGCTTTGGAGTCGGTGCCTGAGGACTGGTCCTCGCCCGTGCAGGCGGTGGTGGTGGCCGCCAGGGCGGCGGCAGTGGTGGTGGTGAGGAATGTGCGCCGGTGCATGTCGCCTCCGCGTCCCGTGGGGGGTCGTGGAGTCAGACGGGGGTGTGGGGGTGCGGGTTCCCGGGACGGGACGGGTGCGGGTGTGTACCGGTGCACAGGTGTACGGGGCCGAGGCCGGCCGGGGTGGGCGCAGCTACGTGGCGGTGTGGGACTGGGCGTCGGTTCGGGCCTGGCTTCTGGCCCTGCGGGCGGGCCCTCGCCAGCCGCAGGTGCAGCGGGCCAGGCAGAAGGGGCCTTGTTCGACCGTTGTCGTGAGGTGTTCCGGGGCGTCCCCGGGGGCTTCGAGACCGTCCTGCTGCGCCACGCCCACAACGTTACCGGGGTCGCCTGCCCCTCGTTAAGCGGGACGGCAGGGCGTCCGGAACGGGCGTGACGGCGTGGGACAGCGGGTGGCGATGGACGGGCGGGAGCGGGAGCTGCGGAGCGGGGGGCCGGGCGGCGGTCTCGCCCTCGCGGGCGGTGTGGTCTGCGTGTGTCTGGCCGCTGCCGGGTGCTCCGGTCCCGGGCAGGGGGCCTCCGTCCAGGGAGCCGGTGGCGGCGAGCCGGTCGCCGTGCTGCACGGGGCAGCCGACCGGCTGGTGGCCGCCGGGAGTGCCAAGGCGCGTACCGCGATGCAGATGGCCAGCGGCGGGACGCGGGTGACCATCCGGGGCGAGGGCGTGTACGACTTCGAGGAGCGCCTCGGCCGGTTGAAGGTGCGGCTGCCCCAGGACCCGGCGGGGTCGAGCGAGCACCGGCCGATCACCGAGCTGCTCGCCCCGGGGGCCCTGTTCATGAAGAACCGGGGCGCCGGTGTCCCCGACGACAAGTGGGTGCGGGTGGAGACCGAGTCGCTGTCCGACGGGAACCTGGTGACCGGCGGGGCGACGGACCCGTTCGCCGCCGCCGAGGTGCTGCGGGGTACCCGTACGGCCACGTTCGTGGGGCGCACGGAGCTGGCCGGCACCGAGGTGCGGCACTACCGCGGGACCGCCGATCTGGCGCGGGCGGCCCGCGGTGCCTCGGAGGGCAACAGGAAGGCGCTGGCCGCGGCGGCCGAGGGGTTCGCCACCGCCGAGGTGCCGTTCGACGCGTACCTCGACGACGAGGGCCGTATCCGCAAGGTCCGGCACCGCTTCAGTTTCGCCAACGGGCGGGAGGACGGCACCGGCATCGTGGACGTCGCCTCGACGACGCTGCTCTACGACTTCGGCGCAGCCGTGCGCGTACGGCTGCCCGAGGAGCAGGACATCTACGCCGGCAAGATCGCCGCGGAGCCGGGCGAGGGCTCGGGTGGGGGCTCGGGTGGGGCGGTCGACGGCAAGAACTAGCCCTTCCGTGCCATGCGCGGTGTGTAGGCCGCTCCCTACTCTAGGAAGTCGGTGACGGCAGAGACGAGGTGACGCGTGTGGCTCCGGTCGGCGGTACGGCGGTTCAGGACCACGTGGCCCTCGCCGAGATCGAGCTGTGCGGTGAGCTGATCATCGCGGCGTCGGCCGCCCGGGAGCGGCTCAGCCTGGAGAGCATCGACGAGGTGCTGCGGGTGGCCGAGGAGCGCTCACGTACGCAGTAGGCGGCCGATGGCCTTCGTCGCCTCTTCCACCTTCGCGTCGATCTCGGTGCCGCCCTTGAGGGCCGCGTCGGCGACGCAGTGCCGCAGGTGCTCCTCCAGCAGTTGCAGCGCGAAGGACTGCAGGGCCTTCGTGGAGGCGGAGACCTGGGTCAGTATGTCGATGCAGTAGACGTCCTCGTCGACCATCCGCTGCAGGCCGCGGATCTGCCCCTCGATGCGGCGCAGGCGCTTGAGGTGCTCGTCCTTCTGCTTGTGGTACCCGTGCACGCCGCGGTCGTGGTCGGTCACGATGTCCGTGCCGTCCGTCTCCACCTGGTCCGCCACCTGGTCCACGGCGGAGGAGGGCGCACCCGCGCCGGCCTCGGTGGTCGTCATCGCGTCCTCCAATAACGGACATATACCCCTGGTGGGTATATGGTAACGAACTTTCCCGGGTAGGGGGGCCTTGCCGGAGCGCCGACGTCGCCCCCCTGCTCATCACTCTGCCTGATGGGCGACACTGGGGGACGGCCCGTTAGCAGTGGCCGGATGATGCGCCTAGCATCAGCCTGACCGAAACCGATGCACCCCGAGGACCCCACGTGCGCTTTCGTCTGACCCCCAGGGAGACGAGCTTCTACGACATGTTCGCCGCCTCCGCGGACAACATCGTCACGGGCTCCAAGCTCCTGATGGAACTGCTCGGGGCGGACGCATCCGCCCGGGCCGAGATCGCAGAGCGTATGCGGGCCGCCGAACACGCGGGTGACGACGCCACGCACGCGATCTTCCACCAGCTGAACTCCTCGTTCATCACGCCCTTCGACCGCGAGGACATCTACAACCTCGCCTCCTCCCTCGACGACATCATGGACTTCATGGAGGAGGCCGTCGACCTCGTCGTCCTCTACAACGTGGAGGAGCTGCCCAAGGGCGTCGAGCAGCAGATCGAGGTGCTGGCACGGGCCGCCGAGCTGACCGCCGAGGCCATGCCGAACCTGCGCACCATGGACAACCTCACCGAGTACTGGATCGAGGTCAACCGGCTGGAGAACCAGGCCGACCAGATCCACCGCAAGCTGCTCGCCCACCTCTTCAACGGCAAGTACGAGGCCATCGAGGTGCTGAAGCTGAAGCAGATCGTGGACGTGCTGGAGGAAGCGGCGGACGCGTTCGAGCACGTGGCGAACACGGTGGAGACCATCGCCGTCAAGGAGTCCTGAGCCGTTCATGGACACCTTTGCTCTGGTCGTGACCATCGGGGTCGCGCTCTTCTTCACCTACACCAACGGCTTCCACGATTCGGCCAACGCGATCGCCACCTCGGTGTCGACGCGTGCGCTGACGCCCCGGGCGGCGCTCGCCATGGCGGCGGTCATGAACCTGGCAGGCGCGTTCATGGGATCCGGGGTCGCCAAGACCGTCAGTGAGGGGGTGATCCAGACCCCCGAGGGTTCGAAGGGGATGGGGATCCTCTTCGCGGCGCTCGTGGGCGCCATCGTCTGGAACCTCATCACCTGGTACTTCGGGCTGCCGTCCTCGTCCTCGCACGCCTTGTTCGGCGGCATGGTCGGCGCCGCGCTGGCCGGGAGCACGACCGTGTACTGGCACGGGGTCGTCGACAAGATCGTCATCCCCATGTTCGTGTCGCCGGTGATCGGTCTGCTCGCCGGTTACCTGGTGATGACCGCGATCATGTGGATCTTCCGGCGGGCCAACCCGCACAAGGCGAAGCGCGGCTTCCGCATCGCGCAGACCGTGTCGGCGGCGGGCATGGCGCTGGGGCACGGCCTGCAGGACGCGCAGAAGACGATGGGCATCGTGGTGATGGCGCTGGTCATCGCCGACGTCGAGGACTACGGCGACCCGATCCCGGTGTGGGTGAAGCTCGCCTGCGCGCTGATGCTGTCCGCGGGGACGTACGCCGGTGGCTGGCGGATCATGCGGACGCTGGGGCGGAAGATCATCGAGCTGGATCCGCCGCAGGGGTTCGCCGCGGAGACGACGGGGGCGTCGATCATGTTCGGCTCGGCGTTCCTGTTCCACGCGCCGATCTCCACGACGCATGTGATCACCTCGGCGATCATGGGTGTGGGGGCCACGAAGCGGGTCAACGCCGTGCGGTGGGGGGTCGCGAAGAACATCATCATGGGGTGGTTCATCACGATGCCGGCTGCCGCGCTGGTGGCCGCGGTGTCGTTCTGGATCGTGAATCTCGCGGTCCTGTAGCGGCGATCCCGTACGGCGATGGGCCCGCCCCCCGGTTCCGGGGGGCGGGCCCTTGTGCTCCTCGCGGTGGCACCGCCATGCAGCACCGCGAGGGGTTCGGTGGGGCGGGGCCGGTCTAGCCGAAGCGGCCGGAGATGTAGTCCTCCGTGGCCTGGACCGACGGGTTGGAGAAGATGCGCTCCGTCTCGTCGATCTCGATCAGCTTGCCGGGCTGCCCGACCGCCGCCAGGTTGAAGAACGCCGTACGGTCCGAGACGCGCGCCGCCTGCTGCATGTTGTGCGTCACGATGACGATCGTGAAGCGCTCCTTCAGCTCGCCGATCAGGTCCTCGATCGCCAGGGTGGAGATCGGGTCCAGGGCGGAGCAGGGCTCGTCCATGAGCAGGACGTTCGGCTCGACCGCGATCGCCCGCGCGATGCACAGGCGCTGCTGCTGGCCGCCGGAGAGGCCGGAGCCGGGCTTGTTCAGGCGGTCCTTGACCTCGTTCCAGAGGTTGGCGCCCCGCAGCGACTTCTCGACGACGTCGTCCAGCTGGGACTTCTTGTACTTGCCGTTCAGGCGCAGGCCCGCCGCCACGTTGTCGTAGACCGACATGGTCGGGAAGGGGTTGGGGCGCTGGAAGACCATGCCGACCTCGCGGCGCACGGCCACCGGGTCGATGCCGGCGCCGTAGAGGTTCTCGTCGTCCAGCATCACCTTGCCGTCGACGCGGCCGCCCGGGGTGACCTCGTGCATGCGGTTGAGCGTGCGCAGGAAGGTGGACTTGCCGCAGCCGGAGGGGCCGATGAAGGCCGTCACGGAGCGGGGCTCGACGGTCATCGAGATGTCCTCGATGGCCAGGAAGGAGCCGTAGTAGGCGTTGAGGCCGCTGACATCTATGCGCTTGGCCATGGGTATCACTGCTTCTTTCGGTCCGAGTCGCTGACTGTTCGTGCGCCGGTCGCGTCAGCGACCCGTCTGCGGGGCCTTCCAGCGGGCGATGCCGCGGGCCGCGAGGTTGAGGATCATGATGAAGGCGATGAGCGTGAGGGCCGCCGCCCAGGCACGGTCGTAGGCCGCGTCGGAGCCCGCGCCGTACTGGAGGTAGATGTACATCGGCAGCGACTCCTGCGGGTCCTGGAAGGGATTCGCGTTGATGAAGTCGGTGCCCCAGACCAGCAGCAGCACGGGGGCCGTCTCGCCGGTGATGCGGGCGACGGCCAGCATGACGCCGGTGACGATGCCGCCGATCGAGGTCGGCAGGACCACCTTGAGGATCGTGCGCCACTTCGGCACGCCCAGGGCGAGGGACGCCTCGCGCAGCTCGTTCGGGACGAGCTTGAGCATCTCCTCGGTGGAGCGGACGACCACGGGGATCATCAGGATGCACAGGGCGAACGAGCCGGCCACGCCGGACGGGCCCATGTCCAGGATCAGCACCCAGAGGCTCAGCACGAACAGGCCCGCGACGATGGACGGGATGCCCGTCATGACGTCCACGAAGAAGGTGACGGCCTTGGCGAGCCGGCCGCGGCCGTACTCGACCAGGTAGATCGCGGTGAGTACGCCGATCGGCACGGAGAACAGCGTGGCGAGGCCTACCTGCTCCAGCGTGCCGAGGATGGCGTGGTAGATGCCGCCGCCGGGCTCGCTGTCGCCGACCACGCCCATCGAGTGGGTCAGGAAGTAGCCGTCGAGGACCTTCACGCCCTGCTTCACGGTCTCCCAGATCAGGGAGAGCAGCGGGATCAGGGCCAGCAGGAAGGCGACCCACACCATGCTGGTCGCGACCCGGTCCTTGGCCTGCCGGCCGCCCTCGACGCTCGCCGAGATGCCGTACGAACCGGCGACGAAGAGGACCGCGGCGATCAGGGCCCACTGGATGCTGCTGTTCAGCCCGGCGGCGGCGCTGATGCCGAGGCCGAGGAGGACCGAGCCGGCCGCGACCGCCCACGGGAACCACTTGGGCAGGGTGGCGGCGCGCAGGGAGCCGCGGTTCTCGGGGGCGGGGGTCAGGGTGTCGTTGCTCATGCGTTGGCCCCCGAGTACTCCTTGCGGCGGGCGATGATCATGCGGGCGCCGCCGTTGACCAGCAGGGTGATGACGAACAGGACCAGACCGGAGGCGATCAGGGCGTCTCGGCCCATCTGGGTGGCCTCGTTGAACTTGCTGGCGATGTTCTGGGCGAAGGTGCCGCCGCCCGGGTCGAGCAGGCTCGGGGCGATGTCGAAGGTCGGGGAGAGCACCATGGCCACGGCCATCGTCTCGCCGAGCGCGCGCCCGAGGCCGAGCATCGAGGCGGAGATGACGCCGGAGCGGCCGAAGGGCAGCACCGACATCCGGATGACCTCCCAGCGCGTGGCGCCGAGGGCCAGGGCGGCCTCCTCGTGCATGCGCGGGACCTGCCGGAAGACCTCACGGCTGACGTTGGTGATGATCGGCAGGATCATGATCGCCAGCAGGATGCCCACGGTGAGCAGCGAGCGTCCCGCGCCGCCGTTCCACTCGAAGATCCCGGTCCAGCCGAGGTACTCGTCGAGCCAGCCGTACAGCCCGTTCAGGTGCGGCACGAGGACGAGCGCGCCCCACAGGCCGTACACGATCGAGGGCACGGCGGCGAGCAGGTCGATCACGTAGCCGATCAGGCCGCCCAGCTTGCGCGGCGCGTAGTGCGTGATGAACAGCGCGATGCCGACCGAGACCGGGACGGCGATGGCCATGGCGATGATCGACGACACGACGGTGCCGTAGGCCAGGACCGCGATGCCGAACTCCGGCGGGCTGCCGGTCGGGTTCCATTCGAAGGTGGTGAAGAAGTTCGCCTCGTCGTCGCCGATGGCGAGGACGGCGCGGTAGGTGAGGAAGGCCGCGATGGCGGCCATGATGACCAGCACCAGGATGCCGGACCCGCGGGAGAGCCCGACGAAGATCCGGTCGCCGGGGCGGGTGACGCCACGGGTGGCGCGCGTGTCCTTGGCGGCGGGCGGCTGGGGTGTGCGGGAGGGGGCGGGCTTCTGGGTGTCCGTTGTTATGTCCATCGGGTTCTCCGGTCTGCGGAGCCGTCGTGGTCGGCGGCTCGGGCGGAGCCCCGGTCGGGGGGCTCCTGGCGGCGGTGCACCGGACGGTGCGGTCCGGCCCCCGTGGGGACCGGACCGCACTCGGGTCAGCTCAGGCCCGAGATGGTCTCGCGGACCTTGGTGATGATCTCGGTGGGCATCGGGGCGTAGCCGGCGTCCGCCAGCAGGCCCTGGCCGTCCTCCGAGGCCATGTAGTTCAGGAAGGACTTGGTGGCGGGCAGGGTGTCGGCCTTGTTGCCCTTGTCGCAGGCGATCTCGTACGTCACCAGGACCAGCGGGTAGGCGCCGGCCGCGTCCGGGGTGTAGTCCAGCTCAAGGGCGAGGTCCTTGCCGGTGCCGACGACCTTGGCCGCGCCGATGGCGGCGGTGGCGTTCTCGACGGTCGCCTTGACCGGCTCGGCGGCCGCGGTCTTGACGTCGACGGTCTTGATGCCGTCCTTGGCGTAGGACAGCTCGAAGTAGGAGATGGCGCCGGGGGTCTGCTTCACCTGGCCGGCCAGGCCCGAGGAGCCCTGCGCGGACTGGCCGCCCTTGGCCTCCCAGGACTTGCCGCCCTCGTACTTCCAGTCGTCGGGCGCGGCGGCCTTCAGGTACTTGGTGAAGTTGTCCGTGGTGCCGGACTCGTCCGAGCGGTGGAAGGCCTGGATCTTCAGGTCGGGCAGCTTGGCATCGGGGTTGAGCTTCTTGATCGCCTCGTCGTTCCAGTTGGTGATCTTGCTGTCGAAGATCTTCGCCATGGTCGGCGCGTCCAGGACGAGCGAGTCGACGCCGGTGACGTTGAAGCCGACCGCGATCGGGCCGCCGACCATCGGCAGGTCGATGGCCTGGCCGTCCTTGCAGACCTTCTTCGAGGCCTCGATCTCCTCCGGCTTCAGCGCGGAGTCCGAACCGGCGAACGCGGTCTGGCCCTGCGTGAAGGCGGTGATGCCCGCGCCGGAACCGGTCGGGTTGTAGTTGATCTGCACGCCGTTGCAGGCCGCGACGTACTGCTTGACCCAGGCGTCGATGGCGTTCTTCTGGGCGGACGAGCCGGAGGCCTGGAGCTGGCCCTTGGCGTCGTCGCACTTGATGTTGCTGTTGGCGGAGGCGGAGCTGGAGTCGCTGCCGCTGTTGCCGCCGGTGTCGTCCGAGCCGCACGCCGTGAGGGCCAGGGCGCCGGAGACGGCGAGAGCACCGAGAGCGAGGGCCCGCCGGTTCATGCGCTGAAGCTTCACTTGAGGGAGTTCCTTCCAGGAGCCGCCGTCCTGAATTCGGCGGCGTGCGAGGAGTGGTAAGGCCGAAATTAGGCAGATCAGATGAAGGCGCCGAAGGGCGTAAATGAACGCGGGGTGAACCCCTGTGGACGGTGCGGTGAGGTCACGGAACGCTTACGTCGAGGACACGGGGCGGTTCCGGGAGCGGGTCCGGGACGGTTCCGGGGCGGCTCGGAGGGTGGCTGGAGGGGTGGTTCAGCCAGTGGTCCCGCGCGGGCGCGTCGCGAGCAGTGCGTCGACGAGGGTCCGGTCCCGCGGCTGGGTGAGGCGGGCGCGGGCGGCCGCGGGGGCCAGCCACAGGATGCGGTCGACCTCGTCGGAGGGGACGAAGGCGCCGGTGGTGGCCGCCGCGGCCCAGTAGCGGACCACCTTGGGACGGCCGTTCGCGAGGTAGCGCACGGTGGGCAGCTCCACGCCCGGCTCGGCGGCGAACCCCGTCTCCTCCGCGACCTCGCGCAGGGCGCCCGCGAGCGGGTCCTCGCCCGGTTCGAGCTTGCCCTTCGGATGCGACCAGTCGTCGTACTTCGGACGGTGTACGAGGCACAGCTCCAGGCCGGAGGCGGAAGCGGAGGTGGCGGTGGCGGTGGCAGCGGACGCGGAGGCCGCGCTCGGCGGGGCCGGGCGCCACAGGACGCAGCCTGCCGCGCGGACGGGGGCCGGGCCGGTTCCGTGCTCGGGGCTCATGGGGTCCCCCCTTCCGTCGTCCTACGGCAGCCTGATCGGTTCCTTGCGCCAGCAGTGCTGGAACGCGTACCGCGCCGCCTCCACCTCATGCCGCTGGTCGGCGTGGAGCACGCCCAGCGCGTACGCCGTCGCCGGGGCGATGCGCGGGGTACGGGCGGCCTGGGCGGCGGCCGCGGCGGCCTCCGCGGCGTCGCGGTGGCGGTTCAGGGCCTCGCCGGCGGCCAGGAGGCGGACATCCACCGCCTCCTCGGCGGCCCCGTCGCCCCCGGCATCCGCGCCGGCCAGCGCCTCCAGGGCGTAGCGGTGCAGGCGCAGCAGCAGGCGGACCTGGTGCCACGGGGCGTCCTGGGGGTGCGGGGCGGGGTCCGGCGACAGCCCGTGGGCCAGTGCCTCGGCGTTGTACGGACTGCCCGCGGTGACCAGCGGGAGGGCGGCCACGGCGTCGGTGAGGCGCTCCTGCGCGGCGGTGGCGAGCGGGCGGAGGTCGACGGGCGCGGTATCGGGGGCGGCGGCGGAGGCGGCCCTGCGTCCCGCGCCGCTCAGGGGTACTTCGCTCGCCAGTAAGGCGACCTTGTCGGCGACGGCGTGGAAGCGGCTGCTGCCCAGTGCCTGGAGGGCGGTGGAGTGCGCCCGGGTGCGGGCCAGGGTCAGCTGCCGGTCGAGCAGCGCGCCCGCCTTGGCCGCGCCCACCGTGAGGTTGCCGCGGTTCGCGGATGCCGGGTGGGTGGTGGCGGGCACGGGGGACACGGTGGGCGGCACGGTGGCGGTGGCGGTGGTCCGGCCCGTCGTCGGGCGGGGGGCCGGGAACGCCGTGGAACCGGAGAGCCGGTGCAGGGCCTGGAGCAGGCGTTCCAGACGGGACGCGTAGGCGTGCTCCATCGCCAGCGTGCCGGACAGCCAGGCCAGCTCGGGGCGCATCTCCTCCGCCCAGTCGGCGTCCAGCAGCGGCTGGAAGGTGTGCAGGGTGGCGCTGATGCGGCGGGCGGCGCGGCGCAGGGCGCGGGCCGCGTCCACGTCGTCGGCGGGCGGGGCCGGGCGGTCCGGGCCGCCGTACGCGCGGTTCGTGCCCGCCGTATCGGTTCCGGCCCCTGCTCCCGCGCCTGTCCCCGACTCCCGGTGCCGGCGCAGTGCGCGCAGGAACTCCGTGGCCTGGGCGCGCAGGTAGCCCACGAGTGCGTCGGTGCCCGCGTCGGTGCGCGGGCCCGCACCGGTGTGACCGCGCGCGGTCGTGGCCGTGGTCGCGGGAGCGGTCGCGTTCGCGGGTTGCGGCGGGCCGGCGCTCGCCATGGGTTCCGTCGGGTCAAGGTGTCGCTGTGCCACGCCGGCGCCTCCGGGCGTCTATGAGCATCTCCTGGACGTTGCGCAGGGGCTGGCCGTCCGCGTCGGTCGCGTGCCGGGTCCACTCGCCGTCCGGGCCGAGGTGCCAGGAGGCGGTGCCGTCGGACATGCCGTTCTCGAGGAGCCGGTTCAGGGCTGCCCGGTGGGCCGGGTCGGTGACCCGGACCAGGGCCTCTATCCGGCGGTCGAGGTTGCGGTGCATCATGTCGGCGCTGCCGAGCCACACCTCGGGTTCCCCGCCGTTGCCGAAGGCGAAGACCCGCGAGTGCTCCAGGAAGCGGCCGAGGACGGAGCGGACCCTGATGTTCTCCGAAAGACCCGGCACGCCCGGGCGCAGCGCGCAGATGCCGCGCACCCACACGTCGACCGGCACTCCTGCCTGGGACGCCCGGTAGCAGGCGTCGACCACGGCTTCGTCGACCATCGAGTTGACCTTGATGCGGACGTGGGCGGGACGCCCGGCGCGGTGGTGCTGGATCTCCTTGTGGATGCGGGAGACGAGGCCGTCGCGCAGCGACTTGGGCGCGACGAGCAGACGGCGGTACGTCTCGCGCCGGGAGTAGCCGGAGAGGCGGTTGAACAGGTCGGAGAGGTCCGCGCCGACCTGCGGGTCCGAGGTGAGCAGGCCCAGGTCCTCGTAGAGGCGGGCCGTCTTCGGGTGGTAGTTGCCGGTGCCGACGTGGCTGTAGCGGCGCAGCGTCTCGCCCTCCTGCCGTACGACCAGGGAGAGCTTGCAGTGGGTCTTCAGGCCCACCAGGCCGTAGACGACGTGGCAGCCGGACTCCTCCAGCTTGCGGGCCCACTTGATGTTGGCGGACTCGTCGAAGCGGGCCTTGATCTCGACCAGGACGAGGACCTGCTTGCCGGACTCGGCCGCCTCGATGAGCGCGTCGACTATGGGGGAGTCGCCGGACGTCCGGTACAGCGTCTGCTTGATCGCCAGGACGTCGGGGTCGGTGGCGGCCTGCTCCAGGAACGCCTGCACGGAGGTGGAGAAGGAGTCGTACGGGTGGTGGAGCAGGACGTCCTTGGTGCGCAGGGCGGCGAAGATGTCCGGCGCGGACGCGGACTCGACCTCGGCCAGGTCGCGGTGGGTGCCGGCGACGAACTTCGGGTACTTCAGCTCGGGCCGGTCGATGCTGTGGATGCGGAAGAGGCCGGTGAGGTCCAGGGGGCCGGGGAGCGGGTACACCTCCGCTTCGCCGATCTTGAGCTCGCGCACCAGGAGGTCCAGGACCTCGCGGTCGACGGACTCCTCGACCTCCAGGCGGACGGGCGGGCCCAGGCGGCGCCGCATCAGCTCCTTCTCCAGGGCCTGGAGGAGGTTCTCCGTGTCGTCCTCCTCCACCTCCAGGTCCTCGTTGCGGGTGAGGCGGAAGGTGTGGTGCTCCAGCACCTCCATGCCCGGGAACAGCTCCTCCAGGTGGGCGGCGATGACGTCCTCGACGGGGACGTAGCGGCCCGGGGAGGCCTCAAGGAAGCGGGAGAGCAGCGGGGGGACCTTGACGCGGGCGAAGTGGCGGTGGCCCGTGACGGGGTTGCGGACGACGACCGCGAGGTTGAGGGAGAGGCCCGAGATGTACGGGAAGGGGTGGGCCGGGTCGACCGCGAGCGGGGTGAGGACCGGGAAGATCCGGTGCCGGAAGAGGGTGAACAGGCGGGCCTGCTCCTTCTCCGCCAGCTCGTTCCAGCGGACCAGGTGGATGCCCTCCTCGGCGAGGGCCGGGGCGACGTCCTCGTGGAAGCAGGCGGCGTGGCGGGCCATCAGCTCGCGGGAGCGGGCCCAGATCATGTCCAGCACCTCGCGGGGCTGGAGGCCCGAGGCGGAGCGGGTGGCGACGCCGGTCGCGATGCGGCGCTTGAGGCCGGCGACGCGGACCATGAAGAACTCGTCCAGGTTGCTGGCGAAGATCGCGAGGAAGTTGGCCCGCTCCAGGAGGGGGGTGTTCGGGTCCTCGGCGAGTTCGAGCACGCGTTCGTTGAACGCGAGCCAGCTGCGTTCCCGGTCCAGGAAGCGGCCCTGCGGGAGCCGGGCGCTGCCGTCCTGGGACTCCTCCGACTCCTCGTACGCGTCGAGGTCGGCGTCGATGTCCGGCTCCAGGCCGGAGACCGTGGCGGCCACGGTGTCGGGGCGGTGCGCCGCGATGGAGCCCACGGAGGGCTGCGTGTGCTGGACCTCTGCCTGGGTGTTCGGCTGCCTCATGAACCCATTCTTCCGCGCCGCGCGCGTCTCAGGCGCGTCGGAGGGCACGGAAGGCCCGGAAGGCTGTGGCTCGCTCGGCTTCATTCGGTGAGCCTCGCAAGGCTGTCTGAATCGATGGTTACGGGGACATGACGTGCGGGATAGCGGGGGGCCTCTGGGGGGTGCCTGCGGCGGGCTGTGCGGCTTGGGGTGCGGGGTGCCTGCGGCGCCTGTGCGGGTTCGGTGGGGGTGGGGGGTGCCTGCGGCGCCTGTGCGGGTTCGGTGGGGGTGCGCGGTGCGCGGTGCGTTGTGGGTGGGTCGGGGCCGTGCCGGGGGGTGTCCGTCCTCGGAACGGCGCGGAATCGGTCGGCCACAGATCTCCCCCGGCGTTGACGCGCCAACCGCTGCGGGCGGACACCCCCCGACACGGCCCCTTCTCGCCGTACGCGGCTGCGGGCCGCCGACGCCGCGCTGCCCCGGCCCGCCGTACGCGGCTCTCCCGCCGCGTCGCCATGCCGCCCCGGCTGCGGGCCGTCGCCCTCGCTGCGGGCGGTCGCCATGCCGTGTAGCTGCGGGCAGTCGTGCCGCTGGGGCGATGGGGGAGAGTGGGCGCAGCGGCACCCCGTAAGCGCCGGGCCGCCGCTCGACCGGCACCGCGCCCGCACCCGCGCCGGGTGCCCGCGTAGCTCGCCTCGCCGCACCCCCTACGCTCGCGAAAGTCCCGGCCAGGAGATCGTGTGAACCGGTTGGGCGGGCTCGTGCGATGAGGAGATGTGAGCGAAACGAGAAGCGACGGGGAGCTGCTGCGGGCCGTCGCGGCGGATGCCGACCGTCGCGCCTTCGAGGAGCTGTACCGCCGGTACGCACCCTGGCTGACCGCCCGTATGCGCAGCCGCTGCGCCGACGCCGCCGTGGTCGACGACGTCGTGCAGGAGACCTTCCTCGCGGTATGGCGCGGCAGCGCGCGCTACCGGGAGGAAGGGGATGTGGCGGGGTGGCTGTGGCGGATCGGGTCGCGGCGGCTGATAGACGCGCTGCGCGGTGAGGGGGCGCGCGGACGGCTGCGGCAGGCGCTGGCGCGGCTGCGGCACCGGGACGAGGTCTCGGCGGAGGAGCGCGTCCTCGCCGGGGTCGAGCACGGGGATCTCGCCGGCGCGCTCGTGAGGCTCTCGCCGGAGCTGCGCGCGGTGCTCCAGGCCACCGTCGTCGACGGGCTGACCACCCGTGAGGCGGCCGTCCTGCTCGGCATCCCGCCGGGCACGGTCAAGACGCGGGCGATGCGGGCCCGCCGGCAGCTGAGGGAGGCGCTGGCATGAGGATCGAGGAAAGCCGTCCCCGGGACGCCTGGCACGTGGACGAGGACGACCTGCGGGCCTACGCCCGGGGCGAGCTCGCGGCGCCCGCGCTCTGGTCCGTCGACGCCCATCTGACCGCCTGCGCCGCCTGCCGGGGCGTCCTCGCCGAGGTGGGGGACGCCGCCGCGCTGGACGCGGGGTGGGCACGGCTCGACGCCGAGCTGGACGTCCCCCGGCCGGGCCTGCTCGAGCGGCTGCTGGTGCGGTGCGGCGTGGGCGACGGCACCGCGAGACTGCTCGCGGCCACTCCCATACTGCGCCGGTCCTGGTTCGGCGCGCTCGCCGCCGTGCTGATCACCACCTTCCTCGTGGCCGTCTCGGCCGGTGCCGCCGGCCGGCCCACCCTGTTCCTGGTCTGCGCCCCGCTGCTGCCGCTGGTCTCGGTGGCGCTCGCCTACGGGCCCACGCTGGACCCCACGCACGAGATGGCCGTCGTCTCGCCCATGCACGGCTTCCGGCTGCTGATGATCCGTACGGTCGCGGTGCTGGTGGTGGCGCTCGGGGTGGGCGGCCTGGCCAGCCTCGCGCTGCCCGGATTCGGACCGGCCGCCCTGGCCTGGCTGCTGCCCGGGCTCGCCCTCACCGCGACCGGGCTCGCGCTGACGCCCCGGCTGGGCCCCGTGCTCGCGCCGTCCGTGCTCGTGTGCGCCTGGGCGGCCGTGCTGCTGGCCGCGGACGCGGCCCGCGCGTCCACGGAGGGCCCGCTGGCGCCGTTCACCGCGGCCGGGCAGGGCGTGTCCGGGTGCGTGGCTGTGCTGGGCGCCGGGCTGCTGTTCCTGTTCCGCGACCGGTTCGACGTCTCCGCGCGCGGCGTCGCGTGAGCCCCTCCCTCTTCTTCTTGACCCTTCTCATGTACGGAAGTGCCGTATGACCTCCCTGCCACCCACCGTCTCCGCGTCCGGGCTCAGCCTCCACTACGGGCGCACCCGCGCCCTCGACGACGTGTCGCTGCGGCTGACCCCGGGCGTCACCGGGCTGCTGGGGCCCAATGGCGCCGGGAAGACCACGCTGCTGCGCGTGCTCGCCACCGCGGTGCCCGCCGACCGGGGGGCCTTCACCGTCCTCGGGCACGACCCCGGGAGTTCGCGCGGCCGGCAGGAGGTGCGGCGGCGGCTCGGCTATCTGCCGCAGACGCCCGATTTCCACCCGGACTTCACCGCCTTCGAGTTCGTCGACTACGTGGCGATCCTGAAGGAGCTGGCGGACCGCCGGGAGCGGCACCGCGAGGTGCGGCGCGTACTGGAGGCGGTCGACCTCGGGGAAGTGCGCGGACGCCGGATCAAGAAGCTGTCCGGGGGCATGCGGCAGCGGGTCGCGCTCGCCGCCGCGCTGGTGGGCGACCCGGGGTTCCTGGTGCTGGACGAGCCGACCGTCGGTCTCGACCCCGAGCAGCGGATGCGGTTCCGGGAGCTGATCGCCGAGGCGGGGGAGGGGCGCACCGTCCTGCTGTCCACCCACCAGACCGAGGACGTGGCGATGCTCTGCCACCGTGTGATCGTCATGGCGGCCGGGGCGGTGCGGTTCGACGGGACTCCGGCCGAGCTGACCGCGCGGGCCGCCGGGCGGGTGTGGAACAGCGCGGAGAAGGACCCCGGCGCCAAGGCCGGATGGCGCACCGGCACCGGCTCCTTCCGGAACGTGGGCGACCCGCCCCCCGGCGCCGAGCCCGCCGAACCCACCCTGGAGGACGGCTACCTGCTCGTCCTCGACGGCGCGGGCACCGCCGGCACGGAGGTGGCCGCGTGAGCGCCGTACTGACGGAGGAAGCCGTGCCCGCGGGGACGCCGGCCCACGACGGGCGTGACCGCGGGGCGCGGGCCGTGCTCGCGCTGGCCCGGTTCGAGGCCCGCAGGCTGCTGCTGAGCATCCCCGTCCTCATCGCCTTCGCGGCCCATGTCGCGTGGATCGTCTGGCGCACGAGGACTTCCTGGGACGGCAGCCCCGCCCTCCAGGACGCCGACCGCGCCACCCAGTCCATGCCGATGCTCGTCGGCCTGGCCGTCCTGCTGTACGCCAACTACGCGGTCGTACGCGCCGAGCGGCACGGCACCGAGCCGCACTTCTCGACGCTGGTCCTGCAGCCCTGGCGCCGTACGGCGGCCCACGCGCTGTCCGTCGTGCCGGCCGCCCTGCTCACCGCCGTGTGCGTGGCCGGTCAGTTCACCTGGGAGGCGCTCAAGCCGGGTGCGATCGGACACGGTTCACCGGCCGAGCTCGCGGTGGGGCCGCTGACGGTGCTGGCGTTCGGGGTGCTCGGGGTACTGCTCGGCCGGCTGGCGCGGTGGCCGTTCGCCGCGCCGCTGCTGGTGGTCGTGCTGCTGTTCACGTTCGTCCTCGGCACTGGGCCGAGCGAGATGAGCGGGCTGTCCTGGCTGGCACCGGTCGTCTCCGAGGCCGGTCCCGACACCCTGCCCTCCGACCTCCTGGGGCGCCCCGCCGCCTGGCACGCCCTGTACCTGGCGGGTGCCGCCCTGTGCGTCGCCCTCCTCGCGGTGGTCGTCGCCGGCGGGCGGAGCGCGACCGTCCGGGCGGGTCTCGCCCTCGGCATCGCGGCGACGGTGACGGGCGGGGTGCTCCAGGCCGGGGGCGCGACGCCGTCGCCGGAGCTGACCGCGGCCCGTGAGCGTGCCTCGGTGCGCCCCGAGCTGACCTGTACCGAGCACGGCCGGTCGAGGTACTGCGCGTTTCCCGAGTGGGGGCCGCGCACCGGTGCCTGGGCCTCGGTCGTGGACCACGTCCAGTCCCTGGCCGGCGGCCCCGCGCACGAACGGCCCCTCGTCGTGCGGCAGCGGATAGACGCCCGGTACGGGCCGGGGACCGACACCGCGATCCCCTCACTGACCGACGCCCACCAGGTGACCGTGGGCACCGCCTGGGGCGGCAACCGGGTTCCCGAGTTCTCCAGTGCCGTCGCCGCCGTCCTCGTCGCGGGCACGGAGGCGGCGGGGAGCGAGATGTGCGACGGGCGGATGGTCACCGTCATGTGGCTCTCCCTGAGCTGGCAGGACGACCCGATGGCCGCCCTGCGCCGGGTCCGCCTGGACGACAGTGTGAAGGGCTCCGCGATCGTCCTGTCGCCCACCAACCCGCTCTCCATGACGGAGGGCCAGACGGACGTCGTGCGGCATCTGCTGGAGAACCCGCCCGCCGGTGTCGGGGCGCGGGTGAAGGAGCACTGGGCCGAGCTGACCGCGCCGGGCGTCACGACCGCCCGCGCCGCCGAGCTGCTCGGCGTGGCCGGACCGGCGAAGGCGGACTCGTGCGAGGAGTGACGACGGTCCGAGGAGTGACGGCGGACCTGGTCGGCCCGCTGTGGCGCACCCTCCCGTGGCAGGGACTGGCGGCGGCGGGGGCCCTGGGCCTGCTGGTCGCCGCCGTCCCCCTCGCCACCGGAGCCGAACCGGCACCCTGGCAGACGCTGTTGCTGCTGCGGGGCACCGCCCTGATCGGCGCGCTCGGCCTGGCCTTCCTGCTGGACGACCCGGCCCGCCACCTCACCGCGCCCGTGCCGACGCCGAGGCCCGTCCGGCAGGCGCTGAGGGTGGCCCTGGTCGCGCCGCTCGCCGCGCTGTGGTGGACGGCCGTACTGCTCCTGACCCCCTCGGCGTCCAGGCCCCCGGTCGGCGGGGTCACCCTGGAAGCGGTGGCGGCGGGCGTCCTGGCACTCGCCGCCGCTGCCCTGGCGGTACGGCTGACGGACGAGGCGCGTCCGGGGCCGTTCGTCGCGGCCTGCCTGCTGCTCACGGCCGTCCTCGCGCCCCTCCTCGCACCGGAGGGGTGGGCGCTGTTCGTCCAGGGCGAGGACCCGCGCTGGTCCGCCGCGCACGACCGGTGGGCGGTGCTGGCCGCGGTGGCGGCCGCGGTGGCGGCACTGTGCGGGCCGGAGCCCCTGGGACGCGGGGCCCGGCGGACGAGAGCGGCCGGCGGGCCGGGGTGACCGGGCGGGCGGCCGGGGCCGGGGGCCGCGGCGCTCAGGTCTCCGTGCGGTACATCAGGTCCGTTTCGTGGGTGGTGAATCCGAGGCGCTCGTAGACGGCCACCGCCGCCTTGTTGTCGGCGTCGACGTACAGCATCGCCGTGGGCAGCCCCTGGTCCTCCAGGTGGCGCAGGCCGATCGTGGTCAGGGCCTTGCCCAGGCCGCCGCCCTGGGTGTCGGGGCGGATGCCGAGGACGTACACCTCGCCCAGCCGCTCCTCGGCGTGCACCTTCGTCCAGTGGAAGCCGATCAGTTCGCCGTCCCGCTCGGCGAGGAAGAACCCGGCCGGGTCGAACCAAGGCTCGGCCTTGCGGTCGTCGAGGTCGCGCTGGGTGAGCGAGCCCTGTTCGGGGTGGTGGGCGAAGGCGGCCGCGTTCACGGCGAGCCAGGCCGCGTCGTCCCGGCCGGGCACGAAGGTGCGCACGCTCACGCCCTCCGGCAGCACCGGGTCCGGCAGGTCCAGCCCCGCCAACGGGCGCCGCATCTGCCGAAGTTCGCGGAAGAGGGACAGCCCCAGCACCTGCGCGAGGTGCCGGGCGGCCGAGTGGCCGCCGTGCGCCCAGACCCGCAGCCGCTTGCCGGAGGCGGCGAGCAGCGCGGCGCCCAGGGCCCGTCCGTGGCCCTGACCGCGGTGCGAGGGGTGGACGACCAGCTCGGCGGCCGGTGGTTCGACCGGGTCGGTGCCCTCCAGCTGGGCGTAGCCGACGAGTTCGCCGTCGACGGTGAGCAGGAGGTGCGCGACGCCCTCCCGCGCGGGACCGCGCAGTTGCAGCCGGCCCTGCTCGGACACGGCGTGCTGCCCGTCGTTCCGGGCCGCCTCGGCGAGCAGGGCGAGGACGGTGTCGGTCTGCTCCGGCGTGAGTTCGGCGAGGGTCTCGATCGAGCGGGGGCGGCCGGGCCGCACGGTGTCGTCGCTGGTCATGCGTACGAGAGTAAAGGGCGGGCACGGCAAAGCGGCGGCAGCTGACGCGGGCGGAGACGAAGGCGGAGACGAGGGCGAACAAGGGGGCGAAGTTAAACCAGGCTGTAACCCGGAAGCCCCTGTCGCGCTACGCGCGTTGACTCTAGGCTGCTGCGCCGACGAGCCGTCTCCTCAGCGGCTCGCGCCACGCACACCCACAGGGGGGCGCATGCCAGCCACAGCACAGTCGCACCAGCCGCGTCGCAGACGCCGTACCAGCCGTCTTCTCGTCGCGGCCGCCACCGTCGTCACCGCCGGGGCGCTCGCCGCGGCGGCGCTCCCGGCCTCGGCGAGCGCGGGCGGAACCGGCCGCGGTCACGGCGGCCACGGCCACGGTCAGGGCCGCTACCAGGACGTCCAGCTCCTCTCCTTCAACGACCTGCACGGCAATCTGGAGCCGCCCGCCGGTTCCTCCGGCCGGGTCACCGAGGTCCAGCCGGACGGCACGACGAAGACGATCGACGCGGGCGGCGTGGAGTACCTGGCCACCCACCTGCGCGAGGCCCGCAAGGGCAACCGCTACTCCATCACCGCCGCGGGCGGCGACATGGTCGGCGCCTCTCCCCTCCTGTCCGGCCTCTTCCACGACGAGCCGACCGTCGAGGCGCTGAACAAGCTCGACCTGGACGTGACGAGCGTCGGCAACCACGAGTTCGACGAGGGGGCCAAGGAGCTGGCCCGCCTCCAGAACGGCGGCTGCCACCCCACCGAGGGCTGCTACTCGGACAAGGAGTTCAAGGGCGCCGACTACCCCTACCTCGCGGCCAACGTCCTGGACGAGAAGACGGGCAAGCCCCTCCTCAAGCCCTACTGGGTGTGGAAGCAGCGGGGCGTCAAGGTCGGTTTCATCGGCGTGACCCTGGAGGGCACCCCGGACATCGTCTCGGCGGAGGGCGTCAAGGGCCTGAAGTTCAAGGACGAGGTCGAGACGATCAACAAGTACGCCAAGGAGCTGCAGCGCCAGGGCGTGAAGTCGATCGTCGCGCTCATCCACGAGGGCGGCTTCCCGGCCTCGTCCTCCTACAACTACGACTGCGACTCCCCGGGCGCGGGCGACGGCATCTCCGGCCCGATCGTCGACATCGCGAAGAACATCACGCCGCAGGTCGACGCGCTGGTCACCGGCCACACCCACAACGCGTACGTCTGCACGATCCCCGACCCGGCGGGCAACCCGCGCATGGTCACCTCGGCCTCGTCCTTCGGCCGCCTGTACACGGACACCACGCTGACGTACGACCGCGCGACGGGTGACATCGCCCGCACGTCGGTGAAGTCGGCGAACCACGTGGTGACGCGGGACGTCCCGAAGGCGCCCGACATGACCCGGCTGATCGGCAAGTGGAGCACCCTGGCCGCCCCGATCGGCAACCGCCCCATCGGCTACGTCTCCGCCGACATCAACCGCGACGGCACCGAGTCCCCGCTGGGCGACCTGATCGCCGACGCGCAGTTCGCGTACGGCAAGGCGCAGGACCCGGAGACCGACCTTGCCCTGATGAACCCGGGCGGCATCCGCGCCCCGCTGACCTACGCGGCCTCCGGCGCCGAGGGCGACGGCGTGGTCACCTACGCCGAGGGCTTCACGGTCCAGCCCTTCGCCAACACGGTGAACCTGAAGGACTACACGGGCGCGCAGCTGGTCCAGGTCCTCAAGGAGCAGGTGAGCGGCCCGAACGAGGCGGCCCCGAAGATCCTCCAGATCTCGTCCGGCCTCACCTACACCCTGGACCTGACCAAGTCGGGCGCGGACCGCGTCGTCACGGACTCCATCCGCCTGAACGGTTCGCCCCTCGACGAGAACGCCACCTACCGCGTCGCGTCCAACAGCTTCCTCGCGGGCGGCGGCGACGGCTTCACCACGCTGGGCAAGGGCACGAACGAACTCGTCGGCGCGGACGACCTGACGGCGTTCGAGCAGTACCTGACGGCCAACTCCTCGGCGACCGCCCCGATCGCTCCGCCGGCGGCGGACCGGATCACGGTCGTTCAGTAGCCGGCACCCGGCTCCGGCGGGGGCGCGCCCTGCACGACCTCGGGCGGCGGCGTCGGCGCGCCCGGCAGCCGCACGGTCGCGGTCGTGCCGTCGCCCTCCGCCGGGGTCAGGCTGACCGTGCCGCCCGCCTGCTGCACCGTCCGCGCCACGATGGACAGGCCCAGGCCAGAGCCGGGCAGGGCGCGGGCGCTCGGGGAGCGCCAGAAGCGGTCGAAGACGTGCGGGAGTTCGTCGGCGGGGATACCCGGGCCGTGATCGCGGACGGTCAGGACGCCGTCGGCGAGGCGGACGTCGATGGTGCCGCCCTCCGGGCTGAACTTCACCGCGTTGTCCAGGATGTTGACGACCGCGCGTTCCAGTGCGGCGGGTTCCGCCCGTACGTACCAGGGGTGGACGTCCGCGTCGATCGCCAGCTCCGGGCCGCGCAGGCGGGCGCGGCGCAGGGCCGACTCGACGACGTCGTGCCAGGCGAGGATGCGGGTGCGGCCCTCGTGCTGGCCGGTGTCGGGGCGGGAGAGCTCCTGGAGGTCGCCGATGAGCGACGCCAGCTCCGTCATCTGTGCCTTCACCGAAGCGAGCAGCGCCTTGCGGTCGGCCTCCGGGATCGGACGGCCCGTCTCCTCGCTGCGGGTGAGCAGCTCGATGTTGGTGCGCAGCGAGGTGAGGGGCGTGCGCAGTTCGTGACCGGCGTCGGCGATCAGCTGTTGTTGCAGATCACGGGAGCTGGCCAGGGACGAGGTCATGCTGTTGAAGGACCGGGAGAGGCGGGCGATCTCGTCGTCGCTGTCGTCCTCGACGGGGATGCGGACGGTGAGGTCCTCGGTGCGGGCGACGTGTTCGACGGCCTCGGTGAGTTCGTCGACGGGACGCAGGGCGGTCCGGGCCACCCAGAGCCCGGCGGCGCCGGCGCCGACGACCCCCGCACCCGCGACGAAGACGAGCACCAGCGCGAGATTGCTGAGGGAGCTGTTCACCTCGCTCAGCGGACGGGCGGCGGAGACGGCCACCCCGGACAGGCCCGGCACGGTGTATGTGAAGACGCGGTACTGGGTGCCGTCCGAGCCGGTGGCGTCGTGCAGGGTGTTGGCGGACGAGCCCTCGGCCACGGCGCGGTCGGCGTCGGTGAGCGGGACCTCCTCCGTGCCGATGATCAGGCAGCTCGAGTTCTGCCGGGCCACCAGCTGTACGGACGAGCCGTACGGGTTCTGCTCGTGCGTGAGCGGGTCGTGGGCACACAGGCCGGTGCGCAGGTCGACGTACTGGCTCACCTGGTCCCTGTCCATGCGGTTCGCCTTCAGGGCCTCGTCCAGCGAGCTGACCAGCACGCTCTTGACGACGAACCAGCAGGCGACCGCCGCCGCCGCCACCGCGAACGCCACCGCCGCCGCCACCAGCAGCGACAGCCGCGCCCTGATGGGCAGGGACCGGACCCGGCGGACGACGCCTCTCACTCGGCGCCGCCCTGCCGCAGGACGTAGCCGACGCCGCGGACGGTGTGCACGAGGCGCGGCTCGCCGCCCGCCTCGGTCTTGCGGCGCAGGTACATGACGTACACGTCGAGGGAGTTCGACGACGGCTCGAAGTCGAAGCCCCAGACGGCCTTCAGGATCTGCTCCCGGGTGAGTACCTGGCGCGGGTGCGCCATGAACATCTCCAGCAGGGTGAACTCCGTGCGGGTCAGCTCGACCGGGCGCCCGGCCCGCGTGACCTCCCGGGTCGCCAGGTCCATGGTCAGGTCGGCGAAGCGCAGGGTGTCGTCGTCCTCGGTGGTGGCCTCCACCGCCGCCGCGTAGGAGCTGCGGCGCAGCAGCGCGCGGATGCGGGCGAACAGCTCGTCCAGCTCGAACGGCTTGACCAGGTAGTCGTCCGCCCCCGCGTCCAGGCCGGTCACCCGGTCGCCGACCGTGTCGCGGGCCGTCAGCATCAGGATGGGGGTCAGGTCGCCCGCGCCGCGGATGCGGCGGGCGGCGGTCAGGCCGTCCATGCGGGGCATCTGGATGTCCAGGACGACGAGGTCGGGCCGGTACGCCGCGGCCTTCTCCAGCGCGTCGGCGCCATCGACGGCGACCTCGGTGTCGTACCCCTCGAAGGCGAGGCTGCGCTGGAGGGCTTCGCGGACCGCCGGCTCGTCGTCGACGATCAGGATGCGCTGGATCTCGCGGTCGCGGTCGGCGTCTGCGGGGCTCATGGGCTCGGGTCCTCGGGTGCGGTCGGGTACGGGTACGGGGTGTCAACGCGTTCAGCGTCGCACGTCTTCGCGCCCGCTCAGTTGCTCGCGCCCGCCCGCAGCTCGGGCAGGTCGGCCTTCACCGTGTTGATCGGGATGGCGAAGCCGAGGCCCACGCTGCCCGCGCTCGCGGAGGACTCGGTCGCCGAGTACATCGCGGAGTTGATGCCGATGATGTTGCCGTTCATGTCGATCAGCGCGCCGCCGGAGTTGCCCGGGTTGAGGGAGGCGTCGGTCTGGATGGCCTTGTACGTCGTCGTGGACGAGCCGGTGTCGCCGTTGAACTGCTGCCCGCCGAACTCGAACGGCCACTGGCCGCCCTGCCGCTGCTGCTGTTGCTGCTGGCCCTCGTCCGTCGAGACGGTCACGTCCCGGTCAAGGGCGGAGACGATGCCGCTGGTCACGGTGCCGGTCAGGCCCTCGGGGGAGCCGATGGCGACGACCTGGTCGCCGACCCCGATGCCGTCGGAGTCGCCGAGGGTGGCGGCGTTCAGGCCGGAGGCGTTCTCCAGCTTGATCAGCGCGAGGTCCTTCTTGCTGTCGGTGCCGACGACCTCGGCGGTGTACTGCTTGCCGTCGCTGGTCGTCACCTTGACGGACGAGGCGCCGGACACGACGTGGTTGTTGGTGATGATCTCACCGTCGTCGGTGATGATCACGCCGGAACCGGTGGAGGAGCCGGCGTTCGAGGTGGCGTTGATCTCGACGATGCTCGGGCTGACGGCCTTCGCGACGCCGGAGACCGTGCCCTTCTGGCTGGAGGGCACCACGTTGGTGCTGGTCGAGCTGGAGGCGACGGTGTCGCTGCCGGTCAGCTCCTGGATGCCGTACGCGGTGCCGCCGCCGACGGCCGCCGCGACGATCGCCACGGCCACCAGCAGGGCGGCGGGGCCCCGCCGCCGGGCCGGTCGCTCGCCGTGCGGCTGCTCGGGCGGCTGTCCGGGCTGCTCCGGCTGCATGGCGGGCAGGGGCTGCGTGGGGTTCCCGGGCGGCTGCGCCGGCGGGGGCGGCCACTCCGGGTTGACGGGAGAGGAGGCGTGCTGGTGGGGTCCCTGGTACGGGTTCGCGTGCTCGTACTCGCCGTTGGGGCGGAGGCTCTCGGTCATGTCCATGAGCTTCCCGCCCTCGTATGAGAGCGGCCTGAGCGCCGCCTGAGAAGCCCGGCAGAACCTCGTATGCCCGATGTAAAGACGTCCGTCGGGTGATCGCTACGCGCAGCCGCAGGACTGCCGTACGACCAGCTGGGACGGGAACACCTTCAGCCGCTCGCGGCGGGAGCCCGCCACCCGCAGGCCGTCGTCCAGGACCAGGTCCACGGCGGCGCGTGCCATCGCCGACCGGTCCGAGGCGACCGTCGTCAGGGGCGGGTCGGCGAGATCCGCTTCCTTGATGTCGTCGAACCCGGCCACCGCCAGCTCGCCGGGGACGTCGATGCGCAGCTCGCGGGCCGCGCGCAGCAGGCCGATCGCCTGGTCGTCGGTGGAGCAGAAGATCGCGGGCGGGCGCTGCGGTCCGGAGAGCAGCTCCAAGCCCACGCGGTAGGCGTCGTAGCGGTTGTACGGCGCCTCGAAGAGCCGGCCCTCGGTGGAGAGTCCGGCCTCCTTCATCGCGCGCTTCCAGCCCTCGACGTGGTCGGAGACCGGGTCGCCGACGGACGGCGTCTCGGCGGTGCCGCCCATGCAGGCGACGTACGCGTACCCGTGCTCCAGCAGGTGGCGTACGGCGAGCTGGGCGCCGCCGAGGTCGTCGGTGACGACGGCGACGTCGTCGATGGCCTCGGGGCGCTCGTGCAGCAGGACCACCCGGGCGTCCCAGGCGTCGATCTCGGCGGCGGCGTTGTCGTTCAGCGCGTGGCTGACCAGGATCAGGCCGGAGACCCGCATGCCGAGGAAGGCGCGCAGGTAGTGCACCTCGCGCTCGCCGACGTAGTCGCTGTTGCCGACGAGCACCATCTTGCCGCGCTCGGAGGCGGCCCACTCGACCGCGTGGGCCATCTCCGCGAAGAACGGCTGGCGCGCGTCCGGCACGATCAGGCCTATGAGGTCGGTGCGCCGCGACGCCATCGCCTGGGCGACCCGGTCCGGGCGGTACCCCAGTTCCTTGATCGCGGCGAGGACACGCTCGCGCGTGGCCGGGGCGACCGGCCGGGGTCCGTTGTTGATGACGTAGCTGACGACGGCGGTGGAAGTCCCCGCCAGTCGCGCCACGTCATCCCGAGTCACCTTGGCCACGCGCGGAGTCTACGCGGATGGACCCGCCCCGGGCAGGGCGTATCACACCTTGGATGACCTCGCGCCCGCCGCCTCGGCCGGGTCGGCCGCCTGTCCGGCCGCCGGATCGGCCGGGGCGTCGGAGCCCTCGGACTCCGCCCGGTCCGGATTGTCGCCCTTCTCGCCCTTCGCGCCCCTCTCGGCCGGCTCCGGCTTCTCGGGCTTCTCCGGCGTCACGAAGCGGTAGCCCACGTTGCGGACGGTGCCGATGAGCGACTCGTGCTCGGGGCCGAGCTTGGCGCGCAGCCGCCGCACGTGCACGTCGACCGTGCGGGTGCCGCCGAAGTAGTCGTACCCCCACACCTCCTGGAGCAGCTGCGCGCGGGTGAAGACGCGGCCGGGGTGCTGGGCGAGGTACTTCAGCAGCTCGAACTCCTTGAAGGTCAGGTCCAGGACCCGGCCCTTGAGCTTCGCGGAGTACGTCGCCTCGTCCACCGACAGGTCGCCGTTGCGGATCTCCATGGGGGAGTCGTCGCCGCCGAGCTGCTGGCGGCCCGTGGCGAGCCGCAGCCGCGCCTCGACCTCCGCCGGACCGGCGGTGTCGAGGAGTACGTCGTCGATGCCCCAGTCGGCGGTGACGGCGGCGAGGCCGCCCTCGGTGACCACCAGGACCAGCGGACAGCTGAGGCCCGTGGAGCGCAGCAACTGGCACAGGCTGCGGATCTGGGGGAGGTCGCGGCGGCCGTCGACGAGGATGACGTCGGCGCCCGGGGTGTCGACGAGGGCGGGGCCCTCGGCGGGAGCCACGCGTACGTTGTGCAGCAGCAGGCCGAGAGCGGGAAGCACCTCCGTCGACGGCTGGAGGGCGTTGGTCAGGAGCAGCAGAGAACTCATCGCGCCCCACCTGCCTGGGACGGATCGTGGTCGTGCCCGGTTCGCTCGCCCATAACGTCTGGTTCCTCCTGGGTCCCTGCGAGGACGTTTACGGCACTGCTTCGTACAGGTCGTGCTGGTGCGGGTCCCGTGCCCGTGGGTCCCGCCGCGCGTCCGGGAGGTGAATGCCCGGCGACTGCCCGGCATCGCTCCCGAAAGCACAAAAGGACCCGGGGGCTACGTTGCCCGAGTCCTCTGCCCAGCAGAATAGCCGATATGAGCAACCGACCGCCGGGTCATGTGGCGCGTTCCACCCGTGGTCCAGGCAATCGTCCGCATCCCGAGACGCCCCGGGGAGCGCCGCGCCGCCCGTCGGCGCGCACCTTCCTCCGTACGGCCGACGGGGTGCCCATCGACGCCGTGTACGAGCCGGGACCGGCCGGACGCGACCCCTCTGACCTGGTATTCGTCGTCGCCCACGGGTTCACGGGCGACGCCGACCGGCCGCATGTACGGCGGATCGCGGGGGTGTTCCAGCGGTATGGCGCCGTGGTCACGTTCTCCTTCCGGGGGCACGGCGCGTCCGGCGGACGGTCCACCGTCGGGGACCGCGAAGTGCTCGACCTGGCGGCGGCGGCCGCCTGGGCGCGCGGCTTCGGGCACGCGCGCGTGGTGACCGTCGGCTTCTCCATGGGCGGCTCGGTGGTCCTGCGGCACGCCGCGCTGTACGCCGAGGACGCCGCGGCGGGCACGGACGCCGTCGTCTCGGTCAGCTCCCCGGCCCGCTGGTACTACCGGGGCACGGCACCCATGCGCCGGCTGCACTGGCTGGTGATGCGCCCCGCCGGGCGCCTGGTGGGCCGCTACGGCCTGCGCACCCGGATCCACCACCGCGACTGGGACCCGGTGCCGCTGTCGCCGGTGGAGGCGGCGCGGCGGATCGCGCCGACGCCGCTGCTCGTCGTGCACGGCGACCGGGACGGCTACTTTCCTCTCGACCACCCCCGGATGCTGGCCGAGGCGGCCGGTGACCACGGCGAACTCTGGCTGGAGCCCGGCATGGGCCACGCCGAGAACGCCTCCGGCGAGGCGCTCCTGGACCGCATCGGCGACTGGGCCGTGGCGAGGGCGGGCTAGCCTGACGTTGTTCATCGCCGACGACGAAGGAACGAGATGGCAAAGGTCACGGTGCGCTACTGGGCCGCCGCGAAGGCCGCGGCGGGGGTGGCCGAGGAGCCCTGCGACGCGGCGACGCTCGCCGACGCGCTCGCCGCGGTCCGCGAGCGCCACCCCGGCGAACTCACGCACGTGCTGCTGCGCTGCTCGTTCCTCGTCGACGGCGACCCCGTGGGCACCCGCGGGCATGAGACGGTACGGCTGGCCGAGGGCGGCACGGTCGAGGTGCTCCCGCCGTTCGCAGGAGGGTGAGCGATGACCGACCAGCCGCAGCAGCCGTACCGGCAGTACGACCCGCATCAGCAGTACGACGGGAATCCGCAGTACGACGCGCATCAGCCGTACGGCCGAAATCAGCAGTACGAGGGATACGACGCGCAGGCGTGGCCCGGGCAGCAGCCGTACCAGGGCCCCGGGGAGCAGCAGGACCCGAACGCCGGCCAGTACACGCAGCAGTGGCAGGGGCAGACCTGGGAGACACAGGTGCAGCCGCCGGTCTCCGCGGAGGAGACGGCGTACCTGCCGCCGCACGTCCAGCCCCAGCCCCAGCCTGAGCCGTACCCGTCGCAGGGGTACGGACAGCCGCAGCCGTACCAGTCCCAGCCGCAGCCGTACGCGCCCCAGCCCCAGCCCCAGCCGTACGAGCCCCCCGCCCCCGCACCCGCGCCCTCCTCCGCCTCCCCCTCCGACGAGCCGGGCTACGGCCCCGCGACCGTCGTCGGGAACACGCGGATCACGGACGCGCAGCGGGCCCGGGCCGAGGGGCGCTCGCCGATCATCGACCCGGGCATGCAGCCGGCCGGTCTCACCGCGCTGCTAGGGCTGCTGCTGTCCGGCGCGGCGGCGCTCGGCACGTACGCCCTCCTCGTGCCGCTCGTCGTCCTCCAGGCGGTCACCGCGGCCGGCTGGTTCCGGCTGAACGGCATGTGGCCGGCCCGGCAGGGCATCGCGCTGGGCTTCGCGGGCGCGCTCGCCGCCGACGCGGCGCTGCTGGCGTCGGACCGCTCCCCGGCGGCGATCCTCGGCACCCTCGGGGTGTGGGTGCTGCTCTCCCTGGTCCTGCAACTGCGCTCGCACGCCGACCCCGACGAGCGGATGTACGGCCTGATGGCGACCATCGCCGCGGCCGCCCTGGCCGTCGTCGCGGGCGGGTACCTCGCCGCCGACGCGGACGCGGTGGCGGTCGGCGGGATCGCGGTGGCCGTGGCCGCCGTGGCCCGCGCGCTGCCGCTGCCGACCGCGGCGTCCGTGGTCGTCGCGCTGCTCGCGGCGGCCGGTGCGGGGGTCGCGGTCGGCTCGATGACGGACTTCGGGGCGTCGGGCGCGCTGCTCGGCGCCGGTGCGGCGGTCTGCGCCCTGATCGGCCTGCGGGTGGCGGCCTACGACTACCCCTCCCGCTTCGTCCACTTCACGGCGGGCGTGGCCCTGCCCCTCGCGGCGGCGGCCCCGGCCGTGTACCTGCTGGGCCGGGCCCTGGCCTGAGCCCCGGCGCCGCCTGTCACAGGTGGCGGCACCCCCTGTCACAGCTGTTCGACAAAACCCGGGGGGTGCCCGGGGGCCGGGTTACGCTCGCGCTGGACGGCCGCCGGTCGTCGGGTCCGCCGCCGAGCGTCCAGGGTTGGGGAAACACCG
Source organism: Streptomyces sp. NPDC042336 (assembly GCF_055581985.1). Classification (NCBI taxonomy): domain Bacteria; kingdom Bacillati; phylum Actinomycetota; class Actinomycetes; order Kitasatosporales; family Streptomycetaceae; genus Streptomyces; species Streptomyces sp. NPDC042336. The sequence goes on from NZ_JBVJEA010000023.1 coordinate 42,494, forward strand.
CATGCGCGCACTGCGAATACTGTTGATCGTCGTCGTGATCCTGGGCGGCCTCTTCGTGATCGCCGACCGTGTCGCCGTCAACTTCGCCGAGGACGAGGCCGCGGACAAGCTGCGCAGCACCGAGAACCTGGCCTCGACGCCGGACGTCTCCATCAACGGTTTCCCCTTCCTCACCCAGGTCGCCGGCGGTGAACTGGACGACGTGGAGATCGGCATCGACGACTACGAGGCGTCCACCGGCAACGCGAACGAGAAGATCCGCATCGCCCACCTGCGTGCGCACATGAAGGGCGTCGAGTTCTCCGGCGACTACAGCTCCGCCACCGCGGCCACCGCCACCGGCACCGCGACCGTCGGTTACGACGAGCTGATGAAGGCCACCAGGTCCGAGCCCACGGAGATCGCGCCGGGCATCGACGCCAAGGTCGTCGGCCTCTCCGACGGCGGCAACGGAAAGATCAAGGTGTCGCTCCAGGCCACGGTCCTCGGTGTCGAGGTGCCCGAGCCGGTCGAGGTGCTCAGCTCGGTCAAGGTCAAGGACGACGACGTCGAGGTCGTCGCCGACGGACTGCCGAGGATAGGCGGCAGGCAGCTGGCCGAGTCCCGGATCCGGGCCATCACCGACTTCCAGCAGACCATCGACGAGCTGCCCGGCGGCATCGAGCTGGACAAGGTCGAGGCGGCGAAGGACGGCGTAGAGATCACGGTGAAGGGTTCGAACGTCAAGCTGGCCGGGTAGGACGAAGGGCGGCGCCACGCGGGGTGGCCGAGCGATGTCCGACAGGCGAGACGGGGCTGTCCGTACCGCAGATGCGAAGACACCCGGCCCGGCCCCGCAGGCCTTCCGGGCCGGACCGATGAGCCTCTCCATCCCGCACTCCGGACGATCGTGTCTCATCATGCGACACGTCGGTGACACGGCCCGCCCTCAATCCCTACGATCGGGACCTATGAAGCGACAGGCGGATCTCACGAAGCGGCGGGCAGTGGACCTGTGCCGCGTTGCCGCCATGCTCTGTCGCACCTTCTGAGGTGGGCGGCGACGTCGCCGCCCGTGTCCCCTCGTCCCCCGCCCGCCCCGGCCTGCCCCGGGCACCAGCGCGCCGCCGCACGGCCCGAGCGCGCACACCCTCTCATCGCACGCCCCGCCGCCAACTGCCCCGGAGGAGAAAACATGAGCCGCAGCGACGTCCTGGTAGACGCCGACTGGCTGCAGGACCACCTGGACGACCCGTCCATCGCGATCGTCGAGGTGGACGAGGACACGTCCGCCTACGAGAAGAACCACATCAAGAACGCGATCCGGATCGACTGGACCCAGGACCTCCAGGACCCGGTCCGCCGCGACTTCGTCGACCAGGAGGGCTTCGAGAAGCTCCTGTCGGCCAAGGGCATCGCCAACGACACGCTGGTGGTCCTCTACGGCGGCAACAACAACTGGTTCGCGTCGTACGCCTACTGGTACTTCAAGCTCTACGGCCACGAGAACGTCAAGCTCCTCGACGGCGGCCGCAAGAAGTGGGAGCTGGACGCCCGCGAGCTGGTCCCGGGCGACGAGGTACCCCAGCGCCCCGCCACCGACTACAAGGCCAAGCCGCAGAACACCGCGATCCGCGCCTTCCGCGACGACGTCGTCAAGGCGATCGGCGCGCAGAACCTGGTCGACGTCCGCTCGCCCGACGAGTTCTCCGGCAAGCTGCTCGCCCCGGCCCACCTTCCCCAGGAGCAGTCGCAGCGTCCGGGCCACGTCCCGTCCGCCCGCAACATCCCGTGGTCGAAGAACGCCAACGACGACGGCACCTTCAAGTCGGACGAGGAGCTGAAGCAGCTCTACACCGACGAGCAGGTCGACCTGGCGAAGGACACCATCGCCTACTGCCGCATCGGTGAGCGCTCGGCCCTGACCTGGTTCGTCCTGCACGAGCTGCTGGGTGTGGAGAACGTCAAGAACTACGACGGCTCCTGGACCGAGTACGGCTCCCTCGTCGGCGTGCCGATCGAGCTCGGCGCCAACAAGTAAGCCCGCCCCCCTCTCAACCCCTCAGGAGTACGACATGTGCGGAGCGAAGGCCGGCGGCCCCGACGCCTCGACGATCAAGCCCGGTGAGACCACCATCCAGGGTCAGGTGACCCGCGACGGCGAGCCGGTGACGGGTTACGTCCGTCTGCTGGACGCCACCGGCGAGTTCACGGCGGAGGTCCCGACCTCCGCGACGGGCCAGTTCCGCTTCTACGCGGCCGAGGGCACCTGGACCGTGCGCGCGCTCGTCCCGGGCGGCACCGCCGACCGCACGGTCGTGGCCCAGCAGGGCGGCCTGGCGGAGGTCGCGATCGCCGTCTGACGGCAGGCGGCACAGCACAGCGCGCACGGCGCGCCGGCCGAGGGGCCGCACCCACCGGGTTGGACGCCTGGGGTGCGGCCCCTTCGGCGTGTCCGGACGGGATGTCCGGACCTACCCTGGAGTCATGTACGCGCGGCGGCGGCATGTCTACTTCGCCATGATGGGGACCTGCATCGTGCTCTTCGTCCTGGCCTGGGGAGTCGTACGCCTCTGGTCCGTCCCGGCGGCCGTGGGCCTGTGCGTGTTCGCGATGCTCATCCCGCCGGTGGCCGCGATGATCGCCAACCGGCGCGGCCCGGACGACCGCTGGTGGGACGACCCGTCGGGCGACGCGCAGTCCGACGAGTGGTGGGACGAACTGGACGGCAAGAAGCGCCACTGAGTCCGCAGGACGCCGGCTAGCGGGCGCCGCCCCCGTCCTCCGGTGTGTCCATGCCGCCCAGGAGGCGCCGCAGGCAGCGCACCGCGAGGTCGGCGGGGGAGCCGGGGCCCTGGGTCGCCGCCTCGGTGCCGGACCAGGTCTCCAGGGCGATCCGGATGGCGTCGGTGGCCGCGGCGGCTACCAGGCGCACCTCCAGCGGGTCCCGGTGGCCGTCCGTCAGCCGGGCGATCACCGGGACGAGCAGCTCCTCCGACTCCTGGTTCACGCGGTACCAGACGGCGCGCAGCGCCGGATCGTCCGCGGCGGCGCGCAGCAGACCGCGCGTGCGCAGGAGCGCCTCGGTGGCCTGCGGGTCCGGCGTGGCCAGCGCCTGCTCGACCGCGCCGCGCAGGGCCGGACCGAGCGCGGTACCCGGCCGGGCCTCGGCCAGCAGCGCGCGCCAGTGGTCGGCGCCGACCGTGAGCAGCGGGCCCACGGCGTCCTGCTTGGAGCGGAAGTACCGGTAGAAGGTCCGCAGCGCGACCCCCGCCCGCCGGGCGATCTCCTCCGCCGTCGTGGCCTCCGGGCCCCGGGTGGCGAAGAGTTCTGCCGCTGCGTGGGCGATGTCGAGCTGGGTGGCGGCCTTGCGGCGCTCGGTCAGCGTCGGGGGCGGTGGCGGTGGCTCGGTGCTCACCCCAGAAGCGTACGGCCTGCGACCGCCCGGCGGCACGCCGTGACGTCATGGCAAAACGTGCCACTCAGGCGTAAGGTGACGGGCATGAACCACTTGAATCGTTACGAAGGCCGTCGCGCCCTGGTCACCGGCGGCGGCTCGGGCATAGGCCAGGCCACCGTGCTGCGGCTGCTCGCGGAGGGCGGCACCGTCGTCGCGGCGGACGTCAGCGAGCCGGGCCTGAAGGACACCCGGGAGAAGGCAGGGGCCCACGCGGACCGGCTCACCACGCTCGTCGTCGACATCGCCGACGAGACCTCGGTGCGCGAGGGCGTCCGGGCGGCGACGGAGGCGCTGGGCGGCCTGGACGTCCTCGTCAACGCGGCCGGCATCCTGCGCTCCTCGCACACCGAGGAGACCGGCCTCGCGGACTTCACCCGGGTCCTGACCGTGAACCTCGTCGGCACCTTCCTGGTGATCCGCGAGTCGGTCCCGGCGCTCCTGGAGGGCAGGGACGCGGCGGTGGTCAACTTCAGCTCGACCTCGGCCACGTTCGCGCACCCGTACATGGCGGCCTATGCGGCGAGCAAGGGTGGCATCCAGTCCATGACCCACGCCCTGGCCGCCGAGTACGCGGGACGCGGCATCCGCTTCACCGCCGTACAGCCCGGCTCCATCTCCTCCGGCATGACGGACGGCAGCGGGGTCAGCGGGCAGAGCGTCGGACCCGGGCTGCCCGAGGACGCCGACATGGCCCTGTTCGCGAAGCTCTCCCCGGCGCTCGGCCAGGGCTTCGCCGGTCCGGAGACGGTGGCGTCGGTCGTGGCGATGCTGGCCTCGGAGGACGGCCGGTTCATCACGGGCACGGAGATCCGGATCGACGGCGGCACGCACTTCTGAGGGCGCCCGCCCCCGGAACTCCACTGAGGAAGAGAGCACACCATGCACGACCTGACCGGCAGGAACGTGATCGTCACCGGCGGCGCCCGCGGCCTCGGCGCGGAAGCCGCCCGGCAGGCGGTCGCCGCCGGGGCACACGTCCTGATCACCGATGTCCTGGACGACGAGGGCGAGCACGCGGCCCGCGAACTCGGCGACCGCGCCCACTTCCTGCACCACGACGTGACCTCCGAGGAGGACTGGCGACGGGTCGCGGACTTCGCCGTCACCGAGTTCGGCGCGCTGCACGGCCTGGTGAACAACGCCGGCATCTCGACCGGTACGCCGCTGGAGTCGGAGTCCGTCGAGCACTTCAGGAAGGTGCTGGACGTCAATCTCACCGGCGTCTTCATCGGCATGAAGACCGTGTTCCCCGCGCTGAAGGAGGCCGGCGGCGGATCGATCGTCAACATCTCGTCCGCGGCCGGTCTGATGGGCCTCGCCCTCACGGCCGGCTACGGCGCCTCCAAGTGGGGCGTACGCGGGCTCACGAAGATCGGCGCGGTGGAGTGGGGCACGGCCCGCGTCCGCGTGAACTCCGTGCACCCGGGGATGACGTACACCCCGATGACCGCGGCCGTCGGCATCGAGCGGGGCGAGGGCAGGTACCCGAACACGCCCATGGGCCGGGTCGGCGAGGCCCACGAGATCGCCGGCGCGGTCGTCTTCCTGCTCTCGGACGCCGCGTCCTACGTCACCGGCGCCGAACTCGCCGTGGACGGCGGCTGGACCACGGGCCCGACCGTGGCGTACGTCATGGGGCAGTGAGCGCCGGCGCCGTCAGTAGACGAGGGCCTGGGTGTCGTCGGCCAGTGCCTCCTGTACGAAGACCTGGGCGCCCGCGATCCGTACGCCCTCGATGACGTCCTTCTCGGTGAGGTCGCGCCGGGCCGCGCACTGGGTGCACAGCGTCACCCGGCCGCCCGCCAGGAGCGAGTCCAGCAGGTCCGGCAGCGGCGCGGCGTGCGGCAGCTCGAACTCGGCCGCACGCCCCGGCACCGCGAACCACGCGGACTCACCGGTCAGCCACAGCGACACCTCGACCCCACTGGCCACGGCCACCGCCGCCACCGTGAACGCCTGAGAACACCGCTCGGGCGCGTCCGCCCCCGCCGTCACCTTGATCACGAGCTTCTTCGCCATGCCGGAAGCGTAGCCCTCGCGGGCGGCTTCAGACCGCGAAGGTGATCGTCACCAGCAGCGTCGCGACGCACAGCACGGTGAGCAGGCCGCTGACCGTGGCGCCGTCCAGCCGGGTGCGCCGCCGGGGCCGGGCGGCCTTGTGCTTCGGCGCGGGCCTCGGCGGGTGGCCCGGGTGGAAGGGCGGCATCGCGAAGCCGGGCGAGAGGGGCGCCCGGTCCCGTCGTGGCGCGAGCCGCTGGGCCCGCCGGCACTCCTCGTAGGGCAGTCCGCCGTCGTACGTCATCCGTCGTGCTCCTTGCGCTGGTGCTGGCGCAGCAGGACGTTCGCGTCCGTCACCGCGCTGTGGTCGAACGCCGCACGTGCGGTCTCCCGCCGGTCCGCCAGCCAGGCGCATGCCTCGCAGCCCGGCACCGGCAGGGGCGGTCGCTCCAACTCGCCGGGGGCCGGGGGCGTGGCGAGGGTGCGGTCGTTCGCGGCGCGCAGGCTCGCCCCGAGGCGCTCGCGGTCGGTCGCCGGGCGCAGTGCGGCCGGTTCCGCCTCCCACTCCCGGCCGCCGCCGAGGGAGCGGAGCAGCACGCGCGCCCCGCTGCGGCCCCGGTACTCACCGACCTTGGCGGCGGCGGTGTCGTAGAGCACCGTGCCGGGCTCGTAGGTGGCCGGTTCTGTTCTCACGGGTCCGCTCCCTTACGTCAACGTCTGTACGGAATGTGACAGTTGCCCTACTCTGCGTAGTGGTGGGCAGTTACGAGCATGACCCACGGCGGGGGTCGCCAAGCCCGGAACGGCCGCTAGTGCCACATCGGGCGCTCCAAATTCCACAAATTCCACAGCCGGGAGGGGTGCGGTGCCGCAGCGGAGGGCGATCACGGGGCGCAGTCAGGAACCGAGGGCGCGGTTCGCGGAGGAGCTGCGGCTGCTCCGCCACGGGCGGGGCGTGTCCCTGCGGGGCGTCGCGGAGGTGGTGGGCTGGGACGCGTCCCAGTTCGGAAAGATGGAGAACGGCCACACGCTGGGCGGCCCGGAGATCGTGGAGGCGCTGGACCAGTACTACGGCACGGGCGGAATGCTGCTCACGCTGTGGGAGCTGGCGGTGGCCGATCCGACGCAGTTCAAGGAGCGGTATCGGCGGTACATGGTGCTGGAGGCCGAGGCGGTGAGTATGTGGCACTACGCCACCTCGAATCTTCCCGGCGTGCTCCAGACGCCCGAGTACGCGGCCGAGTTACTCAAGGCGGGCGGGCTGGCCGGGGCGGAGCTGGAGGCTCAGGTGGCGGCCCGCGTGGGAAGGCGTGAGTTGCTGCTGGCGCCCGACGGTCCGCAGTTCCGCACGATCCTCTCCGAGGCGGTGCTGCGCAGTCCGTTGAGCGATCGGAGCGAATGGCGAGCGCAATTGAGCCATCTCGCCGCGATGGGGCAGCGCACCAACATCATCATCCAGGTGCTGCCCTGTAGCGCGGGGCTGCACGGGCTGACGAACACCGACGTCATGTTCCTGCGAGGTCCAGGCGGTCGGACCGTCGCCTGGGTCGAGACGGGCTACGCGGGCGAACTGGTCCAGGAAACAACAACAGTCGACCAGCTCCAGCTCCGATACGATCGAGTGCGCGATACGGCCCTGTCTCCGGGCGAGTCGCGGGAGTTCATCGAGCGGATGCTGGAGGAAGCGCCATGCGAGCCATCGATCTGAGCACGGTCACCTGGCGCAAGAGCAGCTACAGCAACCAGGACGGCGGTCAGTGCCTAGAGGTCTCCGACGACCTCCTCCGCGCCGCCGACTGGCGCAGGAGCAGCTACAGCAACGCGAGCGGCGGCGAGTGCGTCGAGGTCGCCCCCAACCTCCCCTCCCTCGTCCCCGTCCGGGACAGCAAGGACCCCGCTCGCGGCGCCCTCCTGTTCGCCGCCCCCGTGTGGGCCGCCTTCCTGGACGGAGTCCGGCGAGAAGAGCCGGGACGGGCCGCGTAAGCTGAGGCCGGCCCTGTTTATGCCCCCCGCTCAAGGAGCACCCCGTGGAGATCTTCTTCGAAGCCCTGCTGGTCCTGGTCTGCGTCGGCGTTCTCGCCTTCGCCGGTCTGACCGTGAAGAAGCTGTACCAGGGCCAGCGCTGATCACCGACGCCAGGAAGTACCGCTCATGATCGAGATCCCGTCCGACCTGCACAAGGACCTTGTCCCGCTCGTCTTCCTGCTGGGTGACTGGGCCGGCGCGGGCGTGCACGACTTCCCCGGTGCCGAGAAGTGCAACTTCGGCCAGGAGGTCTCCTTCACCCACGACGGCCGGGACTTCCTGGAGTACCAGTCCCACACCTGGGTGCTGGACAACGACGGCAACAAGGTCCGCCCGCTGGAGTCCGAGCACGGCTTCTGGCGCGTCGACGCGAACCGCAAGGTCGAGGTCACGATGACCCGCGACGACGGCGTCATCGAGATCTGGTACGGCGAGCTGGCCGACCAGAAGCCCCAGATCGACCTGGTCACGGACGCGGTCGCCCGCACCGCGGCCTCGCGCCCCTACACCGGCGGCAAGCGGCTGTACGGCTACGTCAAGAGCGACCTGATGTGGGTCGGCGAGAAGCAGACCCCCGAGGTCGAGCTGCGCCCCTACATGTCGGCGCACCTGAAGAAGGTCGTCACCCCGGAGGACGTCGAGCGCTGGGCCAAGGCCCTGCCGGACGACATGCCGGACGACGGGATCGCTTTCTTCAAGTAGTCCTAGACTCGTGGTGTGGTGAGCACCGACTGGAAGAGCGACCTCAGGCAGCGCGGCTATCGGCTGACGCCTCAGCGGCAGCTGGTGCTGGAAGCCGTCGACACCCTCGAGCACGCGACCCCCGACGACATCCTCGGCGAAGTACGGAAGACGGCGTCGGGGGTCAACATTTCCACCGTGTACCGCACGCTGGAGCTGCTGGAGGAGCTGGGGCTGGTCAGCCACGCCCACCTCGGGCACGGTGCGCCCACCTACCACCTGGCCGACCGCCACCACCACATCCACCTGGTCTGCCGGGACTGCACCAACGTGATCGAGGCCGACCTGTCGGTGGCCGCCGACTTCACCGCCAAGCTGCGCGAGCAGTTCGGCTTCGACACCGACATGAAGCACTTCGCGATCTTCGGCCGGTGCGAGAGCTGTTCCCTGAAGGGTTCAACTACCGAGTCGTAAGCGAGTCGTAGGCTGGGGAGTATGAAGAGCCCCCTGCTGTCCCTGCCCGGCGCCGTTCCCGCCGAGGGCGTGGACGAAGGCGTCGCCGCCCACTACGGCGACCTGTTCCGCGAGCAGCGTGCCCTCGCCGACGGCACCGGCTTCGTCGACCTCTCCCACCGCGGTGTCGTCACCGTCACGGGCGACGACCGGCTGAGCTGGCTGCACCTGCTGCTCACCCAGCACGTCAGCGACCTGCCGACCGGCCAGGCCACCGAGGCGCTGATCCTCTCCGCGAACGGCCACATCGAACACGCCCTGTACCTCGTCGACGACGGTGCGACCGTCTGGGCCCACGTGGAGCCCGGCAGCCAGGAGGCGCTGATCGCCTACCTGGAGTCGATGAAGTTCTTCTACCGGGTTGAGGTCGCCGACCGCACCGCCGACACCGCCGTCGTGCACCTGCCTGCCGGGTCGATCGCCCAGGCCCCCGCCTCCGCCGTGGTCCGCGAGACGCCGTACGGCCGCGATCTCTTCCTGCCGCGGGAGGAGCTGGAGACGTTCGCCGCCGAGGCCAGGCCGGCGGCCGGGATCCTCGCCCACGAGGCGCTGCGGGTCGAGCAGCACCGCCCGCGCCTCGGCTTCGAGACCGACCACCGGACCATCCCGCACGAGCTGGGCTGGATCGGCACGGCCGTGCACCTCCAGAAGGGCTGCTACCGCGGGCAGGAGACCGTCGCCCGGGTGCAGAACCTCGGCAAGCCGCCGCGCCGGCTGGTCTTCCTGCACCTGGACGGCAGCGAGGTCCACCTGCCGCCGAACGGGGCGGAGATCCGCCTCGCGGACGACGGGCCCGACGGCCGGAAGATCGGGTTCATCACCACGTCCGCGCGCCACCACGAGCTGGGCCCGGTCGCCCTCGCCCTGGTCAAGCGGAACGTGCCGGTGGACGCCCGGCTCATGGCCGAGGACACCGCGGCCGCGCAGGAGACGGTCGTCGAGCCGTAGGGCCCGTCCAGCGCCCGTCCAGGGCCCGCCTCAGACCTCCACGAGGACCGTGAACGGGCCGTCGTTGGTCAGCGACACCCGCATCCGCGCGCCGAAACGTCCCGTCGCCACCGTCGCGCCCAGCGCGCGCAGCTGTGCGACGACCTCGTCGACCAGCGGTTCGGCGACGTCGCCGGGCGCGGCGGCGTTCCAGGTGGGGCGGCGGCCCTTGCGGGCGTCGCCGTAAAGGGTGAACTGGCTGATCACCAGGAGCGGGGCGTCGAGGTCGCTGCACGACTTCTCGTCGTGCAGGATCCGCACCGACCAGAGCTTGCGGGCCAGCTGGGCCGCCTTCTCCTTGGTGTCGTCGTGGGTGATGCCGACCAGGACGCACAGGCCCTCGCCGTCGATCGCGCCCACGGTCTCGCCGTCCACGACGACGCTCGCGCCGTCCACCCTCTGTACCACTGCACGCATCCCGTCATGATGCCGTGCGCCCCCAGGGTGTGGACGGGCGGGGCCGTACGGGGTTTCTTTTCGCTGCGAACCCCCCATCTGGGGCCGATCGGGGCCGATCGGGGGCACTCGGTCACATAGCGGCCACTTGGGGTGGCACGATGCTCTCCAGACGCCGGGCGAGGGGACGGTTGAGGCACATGAGCACACCGAGTACGGGGCGGTCGTTCGGGACTGCCGCGTTGACATCTCCGAGTGGTCGGGGCGGTCCGAGCGGTCCGGGTGGTCTGGAGGCGCCCCGGCCGCCCGTGCAGCGCACGGACAGCCCCGAGCTGCCGGCCGGCCCTCCGGAGCGGGACCTGACCGAGCTGAGCCTGCCGGAGCTGCGCACGCTGCGCCGGGACGCCCAGCGCGAGGAGGCCGACCTCAGTTACGTACGGCGGCTGCTGCAGGGCCGTATCGACATCCTGCGCGCGGAGCTGGCGGGGCGCGGGCCGGCCTCGTCGTCTTCCGTGGTCACCGCGGCGACCGGGTCGGTGGTGGAGCGGCTGTCGGAGATCCTCGCCGACGCACCGGCCCGGCAGCGCTCCTCCGCCCGCCATGTGACGCTGGGCACCCCGCGCAGCGAGGAGTGCCGGCGGCTGGCCGCGGAGATGCTGGGCGAGGTGGAGCTGTCCGACCTGACGGCCCGCACCGATGTCGAGCTGACCGCGGGCATGGGGCGGCTCGTGCGCTACGAGCAGCAGGTCTCCCGGAGGCGGCAGCGGCTCCAGCGCACGGCGGACGGCTGCGGCGCGGAGATCGCACGCCGGTACCGTGAGGGGGAAGCACAAGTCGACGACCTGCTCGTGTGACACGGGGGCGGCCATCCGCGCCGCCTCCGGGGCCCGGTGATCCCGGGCCGTCGCCGCGGGGGGTCGCCCGTTCCGGAAGGCCACCGCCGATGCCCGCGCCCCAGCCGTCGCAACCGTCGCACGCGAACCAGTCCGCGCCCACGTCCGCCCTCTCGCCCGTCGTGCCGCCCGTCCTCGCCGAGGTCGTGCGGTCCGGATTCGTCGAGGGGCGGCACCGGGGCAGCCTGGTGGTGCTGGGCGCCGACGGGGCGGTGGAGCTGGCGCTGGGCGAGGTGACGGCGCCGGTCTTCCCGCGCTCCTCGAACAAGCCGATGCAGGCGGCGGGTGTCCTGCGGGCGGGTCTGGACCTCGCAGGAGAGCGGCTGGCGCTGGCCGCCGCGAGCCACTCCGGAGAACCGTTTCACCGCGATCTGGTCCGCAAGATGCTCGCCGAGTACGGCCTGGACCCCGCGCTGCTCCAGTGCCCGCCGGACCTGCCGCTGGACGCGGAGGAGCGGGAGACGTACCTGGCGTCGGGCGCCGTGCCCGACCGCGTCACCATGAACTGCTCCGGCAAGCACACCGCGATGCTGGCGGTCTGCGCGCAGCGGGGCTGGCCGCTGGAGACCTACCTCGACCCGGAGCACCCGCTCCAGCGGATCATCCACCGGGTGGTGGAGGACGCGGCGGGCGAGCCGGTCGCCGCCGTCGGCACCGACGGGTGCGGGGCGCCGCTGATGGCGGTCAGCCTGGTCGGCCTGGCCCGCGCCTTCCGCTCCTTCGTCGCCGCCGAGCCCGGGTCGGCCGAGCGCCGGGTCGCCGACGCGATGCGTGCGCACCCCGAGTACGTGGCCGGCAGCCGCCGCGCGGACACCTGGCTGATGCGCGAGGTGCCGGGCACGCTCTCCAAGATGGGCGCGGAGGCCGTCCAGGCGGTGGCCCTGCCCGACGGCCGCGCCCTCGCCTTCAAGATCGAGGACGGCGCGACCCGCGCCCTGGGCCCGGTGCTGGCCCGCGCCCTGACACTGCTGGGCGTCCAGGGCCCGGTCGTCGACCGCATCGGCCACGCGCCCCTGCTGGGCGCCGGCCGTGAGGTGGGGGAGATCCGGGCGTCCTTCTGACATTCTGACGTCCGGGGCGGGGACAATTCCCGCGACGCGGGTGGGGGCGTCGGCCTACGGTGAGCGTATGAGCCGCCGCACCGAGATAGACGTACGTCCCATCACCGAGGCCGAGTTCCCGGACTGGAACCGAGCCCTGAACACCGGGTTCCTGCAGCCGCCCGCCGTGGCCGAGGAGCAGTTGGAGGCGCGGCGCCGGCAGTTCGTGCCGGGCCGGTCGCTCGGTGCCTTCGACGGCGACCGGTGCGTGGCGACCTTCCGGTCCTTCGACCAGGAGATCACCGCCGTCGGCGGCGCCGCCGTCCGGGCCGACGCGGTCTCCAACGTCACCGTCACCGCGACCCACCGCCGCCGGGGCCTGCTCACCCGGATGATGGCGCAGGACCTGGCCGCGGCGAAGGAACGCGGCGACGTGGTCGCGACGCTGATCGCGGCGGAGTACCGGATCTACGGCCGGTACGGCTTCGGGCCCGCCACCACCCTGACCGAGTGGACGGTCGACGTGCCGCGCGCCGGTCTCGACCCGCGCTGGGCGGCCGACGGTGGCCGGATCGACCTCGTGGACGGCGAGGACGTCCGCAAGCTCGGCCCCGAGCTGCACGAGCGGCTGCGCCGGGCCCAGCCGGGCGCGGTCAGCCGGACCGAGCTGTGGTGGCAGGCCCGCACCGGCGTCGTCGACATGAACGGCACGCCCTGGGTCGAGCCGTACTTCGTCCTGTACCGCTCGGCGGAGGGCGAGGTCGAGGGGCTGGCCGCCTACCGGACCGACGACCGCTGGGGCGACGCCAAGCAGCCGCTGAACACGGCGACCGTCGACTGGCTGCTGGCCGTGACCCCGGCCGCCGAGCGCGCGCTGTGGCACTACCTGTGCTCGATCGACTGGATCACCACGGTGAAGAGCGGCTGGCGGTCCCCCGACGACCTGCTCCCGCACCTCCTGCCGGACCCGCGCGCGGCCCGCATCACCACGCAGGCCGACTGGCTGTGGGTGCGGATCCTGGACGTCGCCCGGGCTCTCACGGCGCGGACGTACGAGGGGCGGGGGTCGGTGGTGCTCGACGTGGTGGACCGGGGAGGGCTGACCGGCGGACGGTGGCGGCTGGAGGCGGGGCCGGACGGGGCGTCCTGCGCGGCGACCACCGAGAGCGCCGATCTGGTGCTCGACGTCGGCGAGCTGGGTGCGCTGTGGCTGGGTGACGCGTCGGCGGTACGGCTGGCGGCGCTCGGCCGGGTGCGGGAAGAACGAGCGGGCGCCGCCCGTGTGGTCGACGCCCTGCTGCGTATGTCCAGGCGGCCTTGGTGCCCGGACATGTTCTGAGGTGACTCCTTCCGCCGGTGCCGGTGGGCCTGCGCATCCGTAGCGCGTGCTCTTCAGTTGTGGTTGTGGTTGTTGTGCGTGGTGCCTACCGACCGGCCGGGCTCCCGGCTCCCCTCCGGAACGGGGCCCGGCCGTCAGCACGTCGGTTCAGCCGGACTGGGCGAGCAGCATCACGAGGATCACCGCACCCACACCGCCGATCATGGTGTTCTTCGCCTTGATGCCGATGGACAGCGCGACGAACGCGATGATGCCCATAGGCCCGTACTTCCATTGCACGAGCTGCTCGAACCCGATGGCCAGAGCCGCGACGACGATGGCGATGAGCGGCATGGTGGACCCCCTGTCACCGTGGTGGCCAACCCCGGTAAGGCTCGACCACGTTGCTCAAGTTGGCTGCCAACTTCACTGTAGTTATCTCCGCTTGGAAGCGTCTCATAACCACCTTTCCGCGAACTGCCCAAAGATGGCGAGAAGTTGTAGGGTTTGGTCGTGGAGCCGGAACGCGCCCCCGTCAACGGGCGGAAGAGACCGCAGCGGCCACAGACAACACACCGAGAGGTGGCCGACGAGCTGCGCGCCCGGATCAGGTCCGGTCGGCTGCGGCCGGGCCAGCGCATGCCCACACAGGCCCAGTTGGCCGACGAGTTCGGCGTGGAGCGCGGCACCGTCCGCCAGGCCCTGCGCATCCTGCATTCGGAACGTCTGCTCACCAACGTGTCCAAGGGGAGCCCAGCGACCGTCGCGGACGACCCGCGCGGCCCCCAGGCCGGTCCGCAGGCGCAGCCGATGCCCACCACCGTGGCCCTCGCCTCCCGGATCGCGGCGGCCTTCACCGCCGAGCACGTCGAGATCGACGCGCTGTGCCTGACCTCCGTCTCCCTCACCCTCGCCCTCGGCGAACCGCTGAGCCAGATCCACGCGGGGCGACTGAAACCGGCCAAGGTCGACGTCCGGGTCCTGCTGCCGAGCAGCGACATCGACCTCGCCTTCCCGGCGGCGGTCTCGGGCGGCGCGGCGGGCGGCCCGGTGCACCGGCGGTGGCTGGCGATGCGCAACGCCCAGGGCCAGGTGCTGCGGCACAACCTGCTGAGCCTGCGCGCCACGCACGGCATCGACGTGCGCGTCTCCTTCCGCGCGCTGCCCTTCACGCCGCCGATGAAGCTGTACGTGCTCAACGGCGGCGAGGCCCTCTTCGCGTACTACACCCTCAGCCGGCGCGAGCAGGAGATCGACCACGAGCAACTGGAGATGTACGACGCGGAGGGCATCCGCTCGACGCTGTTCGCCTTCGAGCAGGGCGGTGGCCTGCGCGACGGCGTCTTCGTGAAGCAGTCCCGGCTGTGGTTCGACGCGCTGTGGGGGACGATCAGTTCGGAGCTGCGGCTCACGACCTGACCGCCCCCGTCACAGTGCGGGACCCGCGACCAGGAGGGCCAGCAGCACCGCTCCGGCGGAGCTGACGGAGGGGCTCTTGGCCTTGATGCCTATGGTGAGCAGGAGCAGCCCGACGATGCCGGTGGCACCGTACTTCCACTGGACGATCTGCTCGAAGGCGATGACGAAGACCGTGGAGACCAGGGCGAGGACGGGCATGGTCTTCCCCCCTTCGGGAAGTTCGGGAGGTTCGGGAGGTGCTGCGTCGGTGGAGGCGAACTTCCACCAACCTGGTGAAGTTGGCAACCAACTCTCTCTATGTTGTCCCCACTTGGCTACTACCTATAAACAAGTTTCAAACAACTCCCTATAGGTAGGTCGAAGTTGTAGCGTTTGGTCGTGACTCAGGAGAACGTGTCCGTGAACGGTGGCAGAAGGCTCTCGTCCCAGGAGATCGCCGAGGCCCTGCGGGAGCGGATCCGCGGGGGAGACCTCAAGGCGGGCGACCGCCTGCCCACCCAGGCCGAGCTGGCCGAGGAGTTCGGCGTGGAGCGCGGCACCGTCCGCCAGGCCCTGCGCGCGCTCCAGGAGGACGGCCTGCTCACCAACGTCAGCAAGGGCAGCCCGCCCCGCATCGCCGAGCCCGCCACACCGCGGGCCGAGCCGCAGCCGACGATGGTGGCCCTGGGGCCGCGCCTGGCGCAGGCGTTCGCGGCACCGCGGGTGCGGATCGACGTCGTGTGCCACACCTCGGAGACGCTGATGCTTGCCCTCAGCGAGCCGCTGCGCCTGATCCACGAGGGCCGCATCCGCCCGGAGTCGATCGACTTCCGCGTGCTGATGCCCTCCCGCGACATCGCACTCGCCTTCCCCGTCCTGGTCGAGGACGAGGAGGACGACCCGGTCCACCAGCGCTGGCTTCAGATGCGCAACGCCCAGGCCCGGGTCCTGAGGCACAACCTGCACGCCGTGCGCTCCACCCACCGCATCGACGTGCGCATCGCCTTCCGCGCCCTGCCGTTCACCCCGACGAGCAAGCTCTACCTGCTCAACGGCGAGGAAGCCCTCTTCGGCTACTACATGGTGACCCGGCGCGAGGAGGAGTACGAGAGCCGGACGCTGGAGATGTACGACGCGCTCGGCTCCCAGTCGCTGCTGTTCTCGTTCCTGAAGCGGAGCGGTCACCGGGAGTCGATGTTCGTGGAGGAATCACAGAAGTGGTTCGACGCCCTCTGGGAAACCATCACCACGGACATGACACTCTCCTAGTGACTTCCGATACGGATCAGACGGAACCGGTGAACGGGCGGGCCGGGTGGGCCGGGCAGTGGGAGGGTCTGCGGGACCTGGTCGTGGGTGCCCGCGTCGTCCTTTGGGACTTCGACGGCCCCATCTGCAGACTGTTCGCGGGCTACACGGCCGACCGGGTGGCGGGCGAACTGGTGGACTGGCTGGAGCGGCTGGGCCTCAAGGAGCTGCTCACCCAGGAGGAGCAGGTCCACCCGGACCCGCACGTCCTGCTGGCCGCGGTCAACCGCAGACACCGGCAGAGCGACCTGGTCGCCGAGTTCGAGGAACGGCTGACCCGGGAGGAGCTGCGCGCCGTGCCCACCGCGTGGCCGACCCCGTACGCGGACGCCCTGATCCGCACCTGGTCCGCCCTCGGCGTCGGGCTCGCGGTCACGACCAACAACTCGCCCCGCGCGGTGAGCGAGTACCTGGCGACCCGGGACCTGCTGGGCTGCTTCGCCCCGCACATCTACGGCCGCACCCGGGACCCGCAGCTGCTCAAACCCGACCCGTACTGCCTCAACCGCGCCCTCAGCGCGATGGGTGTCGCCCCCGCGCGGGCCCTGATGGTCGGCGACTCCGCCTCCGACGTGACCGCCGCCCGAGAGGCCGGCGTGCCCTTCCTGGGCTACGGCCACAACGAGCGCAAGACCAAGATCCTCAAGCAGGCGGGCGCGGACACGGTCGTGGACTCCCTGGAGCCGGTCCTCAGGCTGCTGTGGGAGGAGGGGACCCCCGCGCCCGCCTGAGCTCGGGAACACCTTCGTCACGCGGCCCTGGGTAACGGGCCGGAGGCGCTACTCTCCGGCCATGCACCGTCTGCCACACCGAGCGCGCAAGGCGCTCGTGCACCACCTCGTGGAGTCACGGAGACTCCGCGGGAGGGGTGAGGTGCTCACCGGGCACCACAACGTCAACTACGTCCGGCGCTCGGGCCTGGTGCTGGCGCTGCTGCTGGGCGCCGTGCCCTTCACCCGGTTCAAGTACCGGGTCCCGCTGCGGGCTGTGGAGGTGGTGCCCCGCATCTGGCCGAGGGAGGCGGAGGTGCTCGGTGTGGTCTGCCGCTATCTGCGCGAGGTGCCGCCCTGCCTGGCCGACCTCGGCGGCGGCTCCGTACACGGCTACCGGACCGGCCGGGTGCTCAGCGACAGCGGTCCCACGGGGCGGGTGGGCGAGGAACTCATGCGGTCGTTCGCGGCGTTCTTCGTCCGGACCGCGAGCGTGCCCGTGGCGGAACTGCCGGCCCGCCCCGAAGGGTGGCCGCGGGACGGGGACACCCAGGGCTTCCTGGACTGGCTGGTCCGCTTCACGGAGCAGCGGGTGCACCGGCCGAACCGGGACCGCTTCGGCACGCTCCTCGACGCCGTCGGCGTCCCGGAGGACGCGATGGCGCGGTTCGCCGCCCGGTACCGCTGCCGCACGGCGCGCCCCTTCCGGCTCCTGCACACGGACGTCCACCGGGCCAACGTCGTCGTGCGGGGCAAGCGCCTCGCGGTGATCGACTGGGAACTGGCCATATTCGGCGATCCGCTGCACGACCTCGCGACCCACCTCGTACGCATGGCGTACGGGAAGGAGGAACAGGGGCACATGGTGGAACTGTGGGCCGGGGCCATGGCGGACGCCGGGCTCGGCGACCTCACCGCCGGCCTGCACGAGGACCTTCCCGTCTACGTCGCCTACGAATACGCGCAGTCGGTGTTCCCCGACATCATGCGCGCGGCGATCGACCTGCCCGAGGACGCGCGCACCGAGCACTTCCAGGCCGCCGCGGACCGGGTGGAGCGGGCCGTACGGCGGGCGCGTGAGCCACTGCGGCTGGTCGACGTACCCGGCCGGGAGCAGGTCGTGGAGGCTCTGCGGGTCTGGCACGCCACGGCACGCTGAGCGGTCACCGCACTCTTCCTGGCCGCCCCGGAAGCGGTCACCATGATCTGGCGGCGCAGCGCGCCGTAACCCGTGGGCCAGCGGGGGGACTTGGCGGCTGAGTGCGGATCTTCGCCGAGCGGCAGAACGGCGGCACTGTGGGGCCGCGCCGAGACGACGCTGACCAAGGGACTGCGCCTGGCGGTCTTCTTCGCAGGACCTGAGGACCACGCGCGGCAGGATGCTGTACAAGGACCAGGGCACGCTGTCGGTCGAGTTCCGGGCGGTGCACATGTCGCCCTTCCTCAAGCTGGACGTCGTCGGCGACGAGGTGGTGTACGAGGGGAGCCACGACACGCTCGAGGTGCGGCCCGACGCGTACGGCACCTCCGCCCCCCCCTCCCGCAAGGGCCGGCACCCGACGAGGGGCAGTTGCTCGACCTCATCGGCCGCGGATCGCTGCTGACCCGCTGGAGCCGCTACGACGGTGAACCGGCAGGGGGCCTCGTCGACCGCCGGTGCGGCTTCTTCGGCACCCTCCGGGACGCGGCGCGGCGCCTGGAACCGGAGCCCGCCCCGGGTGGAGGCGGTGCGTAGGCTCGCCCCATGAACGCCCCCGGTCTGCGTGAGCGCAAGAAGCAGCGGATGTTCCGGACCCTGTCGGACGTCGCCGTCGGACTCTTTCTGGAGAAGGGCTTCGACGCGGTGTCCGTCGCGGAGGTGGCGGCGGCGGCCGAGGTCTCCAAGCCGACGCTCTTCCGGTACTTCCCGGCCAAGGAGGACCTGGTCCTGTACCGCATCGCCGACCACGAGGACGAGGCCGCCCGGGTGGCGGGGCAGGGACCCGCGCCGGTCGACGCGCTGCGGCGGCACTTCCTGGCGGGTCTTGAGCGGTGCGACCCGGTGACCGGGCTCAACGACCACCCCGCCGTACTCGCCTTCCACCGGCTGCTCTACGGCACCCCCGCCCTGGTGGCCCGGATGCACACGCAGCTGGAGCGGTCCGAGGCCGCGCTCGCCGGGGCGCTCGGCGGCGACCTGGAGGCCAGGCTGGCGGCGGGGCAGATCATCGCCGTACAGCGGATCCTCGCGCTGGACAACTGGCGGCGGATCTCCGTCGGGGAACGGGTGGAGGACGTGCGCGGCGACGCGGTGGCGGCGGCGGAACGCGCGTTCGCCGGGCTGGCGGCGGGGCTGCCGAGATTCGCAACGGAGTAAAAAATGTAACTTGGTAACGCCATTCCTCTATGCTTGCCGGAATGACGTCGACCGACACCGCCCTCCAGCGCGCCCTCGACCGCGAGCGCGCCCACCACGACCGCTGCCGCACCGTCCTCGCCGCGATGGTGGAAGGCGCCCAGGAACACGTCGTCACCGGAGAGGACGTCTCCGCCTCCGGTGCCGACGCCGAGGTCCTCGGGTACCGGCTGCGCAGCCGGGCCAAGGAGATGCGCGAACTGCCCGCGGGCCCGCTGTTCTTCGGGCGGCTCGACTTCGCGGAGGGGGAGGAGGGCGAGCGGGCGCTGCACATCGGGCGACTGCGCATCACCGAGCACCCGGCCGCCCCGCCCCTCGTCGTCGACTGGCGCGCCCCCGTCTCCCGCGCCTTCTACCAGGCCACCGCCGGCGACCCCCGCGGCGTGGCCGTCCGCCGCCGCTTCGGATGGGCGCCCGGCAGCCGCGGCGAGCGCGCCGACCTCACCGGTATGGAGGACGAGCACCTGGCCCGGGGAGAGTCCCGGGCCGGCGCCATCGTCGCGCGGGAGATCGAACGCCCCCGCGTCGGACCCATGCGGGACATCGCCGCCACCATCCAGCCCGAGCAGGACGACCTGGTCCGCGCCGGTCTCGGCACCACCGTCTGCGTCCAGGGCGCCCCGGGCACCGGCAAGACCGCCGTCGGCCTGCACCGGGCCGCCTACCTGCTCTACACCCACCCGCAGCGCGTCCAGCGGGGCGGGCTGCTGATCCTCGGCCCCAACCCGACCTTCCTCTCCTACATCGCCGAGGTGCTTCCCGCCCTCGGCGAGAGCGGCGTACGGCAGTCCACGCTGGCCCGGGAGATCGCCCGGCACCCGGTCACCCGCACCGACGACGCCCGCGCCGCCGCCCTCAAGCACGACGCCCGGGCGGCCGAGGTGCTGCGCCGCGCCCTCTACGCACGCGTGGACCCCGGCGCCGCGGGCGACCTCACCGTGCCGGACGGCTCCTACCGCTGGCGCGTCCCGGCCGAGGCGCTGGCCCGCATCGTCGCGGACGTACGCCGGGAGCAGCCGCCGTACACCGTCGGGCGCGAGCGGGTCCGGGCCCGGATCGTGCGGTACGTCCAGGAGCGGGCCGAGCGGCGCGCCGGGCCGCGGACCAGTGCCTGGCTGCGCCGCGTCGAACGGGCCCGGCCGGTCGGCGCGGCCCTGGACGCCGTATGGCCCCGGGTGTGCCCGGAGGAGGTGCTCGCGCCGCTGCTCGGCGACCCGGACGAGCTGGCGGGGGCGGCCGACGGCGTGCTGGACGACGACGAGCAGCGGGCCCTGCTGTGGACGGGGCGGGCCCCGCGGTCCTGGAAGTCGGCCCGCTGGTCCGCCGCCGACCTGGTCCTGCTCGACGAGCTCGCCGGCCTCCTCGAACACCCCGAGGGCTACGGCCACATCGTCGTCGACGAGGCCCAGGACCTCTCCCCGATGGAGTGCCGGGCCATCGCCCGCAGGTCCGCCTTCGGTTCGCTCACCGTCCTCGGCGACCTCGCCCAGGGGACCACGCCGTGGGCCGCGCGGTCCTGGCGGACCGTCCTCGCCCACCTGGGCCGCCCGGACGCGGCCGTGGTGCCGCTGACCACCGGGTTCCGGGTGCCGAAGAAGGTCGTGGGCCTCACCAACCGGCTGCTGGAGCGGCTCGACGTGGACGTGCCCGCGGCCCGTTCGCTGCGCGGCGACGGCGAGCTGACGCTGCGCGGGTGCGCGCCCGGCGCCGTGCCGGAGACGGTCGTGGACGCCGTACGGCACGCACTCGCCCGGGAGGGCTCGGTGGGCGTCGTCGCCGCCGACCCGGACGTGCCCGGGCTGCGGGCGGCCCTCGACGCGGCCGGCATCGCGGCGGCGGGGCCCGAGGCGCTGGGCGCCCGGGTGGCCGTCGTACCGGCGAGCGTGGTCAAGGGCCTGGAGTACGACCACGTCGTCGCCGTCGAACCGGCGGCGATCGCGGCGGCGGAGGGACCCGGCGGGCGGGGCCTCAACCGGCTGTACGTGGTGCTCACCCGCGCGGTGTCCCGGCTGGACGTGGTGCACGGGCGGCCGCTGCCGTTCTGAGGGCCGGTGGGCGCCCCGCACTCCGCCCGCGGGGGGACACGGCCGCGGTCAGTCCGCCAGGCGGGTGCCGCGGCGCCAGACGGCGCGCGTGTTGAGGGTGTCGCCGATGTCGGTCGTCGGGTCCCCGTCGACCAGCAGCAGGTCGGCGCGCAGTCCCTCGGCGACGCGGCCCCGGTCGCCGAGGCGGAAGCGCCGGGCCGTGGTCGCGGTGGCCGCGCGCAGGGCCCGCGAGGGCGTGAGGCCGGCGGCCACGAGGTACTGCAGCTCGTGGTGCAGGCTCGCCCCGTGGGCCAGGCCCCCGAAGAACGTCTCGGGCATGGAGGCGTCGGTCCCGGCCAGCACGTCGACGCCGGCGGCGTCCAGGGCGCGGACGGTGGCGTGGACGTCCTCCAGCCTGCCCTGCGGGTAGCGGTCGTAGCTGGACCGCAGGGTCCGGTCCCACCGTTCGTCGAGGCGGGCGGCGACCCGGGGGTCGTCGGCGAGTTCGCCGCCGGTGATGCCCATCATCGAGGCGTTGAGGGTGATGCAGGGGATGACGAACATGCCCGCGTCCCTGATGACGTCGATGATCTCGGCGGTGTGCGGCTGGTCCATGAACACGTGGGTGACGCCGTCGACGCCCGCCTCCGCGGCCATCCTGGTGGCCTCCAGGGTCAGCGCGTGGGCCACGGTGAGGGCGCCGTACTTCCTGGCCTCGGCCACGCCGGCGTTCAGGGTGGCCCGGTCGAGCGACGGCAGCCCGGGATGTCCCTCCACGGTGCCGTCGTCGATCATGAACTTGATGAAGTCCGAACCCCGGGCGAGGAGTTGCGGCACGAAGGCGGCGGCCTCCTCCGGGGTCGTGGAGAACGGCATCAGCGGCATCACCGGCGGGAGGTCCCACTTCGGCCGGAAGCCCTCGGGCATCAGCTCGCTGGGGTGGCCGCCGGGCGGGGTGATGGCGAAGCCGGAGGAGCGCACGTCGGCCAGGGTGTCGTCGTCGGTGACGGCCCCGCGGTTCTCCCGGGTGTTCATCCCCTGCATCTCCAGTTCGGTCGTCACCCCGAACCGCAGGGCGAGCGCCAGGGAGCCCGGGGCGGAGTGCACGTGTGCGTCGATGAGTCCCGGCAGCAGGGTGGCGCCGCTGCCGTCGACGACCTCGCTGCCCCGGGGGACCTCGCCGCCGACGCGGGCGATCCTCGTGCCGTCGATGACCACGGTCCGTACGCCTACGGACTTCTCTCCGTCGAATACCTGCGCGTCGGTGATCGCGGTGAGTGCCATGGCAGTCCGCCTCGTTTCCTGGCTCGGTCGCATTTGCATACCTGATGCTATGCAGTTGTCGAGAGGTATGCAAATGTGCGGAGGCGGCCTAGACTCGGGCACATGAGCAGTGCGTCTTCCTCCGAGCGGTCCGCCGACGACCTGGCGCTGGACCAGATCGGCCCGGCGTTGTCGCGCCTGCGGCGGCGTACACCCGCTTCGAGCAAGGACCTCTCCCGCAACCTGGTCCTCAACGTGATCGCCGACGCGCCGGACGAGACCACCGTCGGCGGCCTCGCGGCCGAGATGGGCGTCGCGCAGCCGGTGGCCAGCCGGACCGTCGCCGCCTGCATAGAGGACGGGTTGCTGCGCCGGGCGGCGTCCCAGTCCGACGGGCGCCGTACCGTCCTCGAACTCACCGAGCACGGCGAGGCCGAACGCCACCGGTTCGCCGCCGAACAGCGCGCGGCGTTCCAGGAGATCACCGCCGCCTGGTCACCGCAGGAGCGCGTCCAGTTCGCCCGCCTCCTGGTCAGGTACGGCGCCGACGCCGCCGCGTGGTCCAGGAGACGGGCCACGGGCGGCGGCTGAGCGGGCGGGGCCGGCGACGGCGAGTCCACCGGCCAAGGCGGTCGTTCCTGTCAGCGGCTCTTCGCGGACGCCCCGTCCGTGGCGGTGACCGCACCTGGATCAGTGGAAGGCCGCGGCACCGCGGAGCCGTCCGCGGGCTCGGACCCCGTCAGCCACAGGCCGGTGAACACGGCGGTGGCCGCGGTGACGGCGCCGGCCACGAGGAAGGCGCTGTCGAGACCGGTCTCGAAGGAGGCGCCGCCGGACTGCCGGGAGCGGACGACGGCGCCGAGCACCGCGACGCCCAGCACCGCGCCGATCTGCCGGGTGGTACTGCTGATGCCCGAGGCGAGGCCGCCTTCCCGCGGGCCGACCGCCTGGACGGCGGCGCCCGTCAGCGGGGACATGGCCAGGGCGAAGCCGACGCCGGCGAGCCCCAGCCGCCACCACACGTTCCCGTAGCCGGTGTCGGCGTGCACCGTGCCGAGCGCCAGCAGTCCGAGGCCGGCCAGGGCCAGGCCGGTGGTGACCACGACGCGGAAGCCGTACCGGGCGGCGAGCCGGCCCGCGTACGGGCTGACGATCACCATGGCGACGGACACCGGCAGGGTCTGCAGGCCGGCGCGCAGGACTGAGCTGCCCTGGACGTACACGAAGAACTGGGAGAAGAAGAACGACGAGCCCATGAGCGCGAACCCCACCACGACCATGGCGGTGTTGGACACGGTGAACAGCCGCTGCCGCAACAGCCGCAGCGGCAGCATCGGAGCGGAGCGACGGGCTTCGACGGCGACGAAGGCGGCGAGGAGGACCGCCGCGGCGGCGAAGCTGCCCAGGATCACCGGTGAGGTCCAGCCGCGGGCGCCTCCCTCGATCAGCCCGTAGGTCAGTACGCCCACGGCCAGGACGGACAGCGCCGTGCCCGGGACGTCGATCGCGGGGGCGGCGGGGTTGCGGGACTCGCCGAGGTGGCGCAGGCCGGCCAGCACCAGGGCCACGCCGATGGGCAGATTGACGAGGAAGATGGCGGGCCAGCCGAAGGCGTCCGTCAGCACGCCCCCGGCCACGGGTCCCGCGGCCAGACCGATTCCGCTGATGCCGGCCCACAGCCCGATCGCCCTGACCCGTTCCCGCGGCTCGGGACAAGCGGCGGCGAGCAGGGCCAGCGAGGCCGGGCTCAGCGCCGCGGCCCCGATGCCCTGCAGTACCCGGCCGGCGACCAGCCAGCCCAGCGAGGGCGCGAGGCTGCACACCAGCGATGCGGCGGTGAACACGGCCACCCCCGTCAGGTACACCCGCTTGCGGCCGAATCGGTCGGCGAAGACCCCGCCGGACAGGAGCAGCATGGCCACCAGCAGTACGTACGCGTCGACGATCCATTGCAGACCTGTCAGCTGAGTGTGCAGGCGGTGCTGCATGTCGGGCAGCGCGGCCCCGACGATCGTGTTGTCGAGCAGCACCATGAACTGCCCCAGGCAGGTCACCGTGAGCAGCACGGCCCGGTTCGGCCGACTGTCTGCGGTCGCATGCGATGCGGTGATGAGGATCCCCTCTCGATCGGCAGGTGCGCCCGGCCGCGGCCGGTGCGGGTGTCGACGCACCCGAGCGCACTAAACGCAGCCTGCGGCTGCGTTTGGAGACTATAAGGAGGGCCGCTCCGTAAACGCAAGTGGTGACTGCGTTAATGTGGGCGCATGGACGAAGGACAGCGAGCCCGGCGGCCCGGCGGGCGCAGTGCCCGCGTCGGCGCGCAGGTGCACCGGGCCGTCACCGATCTGATCGGCGAGCGCGGCTACGGCAAGTTCACCGTCGGCGACGTCGCGGTCCGCGCGGGCGTGGCCGACAGCAGCATCTATCGCCGGTGGGGCGACCTGGAAACCCTGCTCACCGACGTGGCGCTCACCCGCCTCGACGCCCGGTCGCCGATGCCCGACACCGGGAGCCTCGCCGGTGACCTGCGCACCTACGCGGCCCAGGTGGCCCGCGAGATCACCGGACCCGACGGCCTGTTGCTGGTGCGCCTGGCCGTGGCCCTGCCGAGCATCGGTGAGCAGGGTGTGCGGGCCCGTGACGACCTCCGCGACGAACGCACCAGGCAACTGCAGTCCATGCTCGATCGCGCCCGTGACCGCGGCGAGCCCGCACCCGACGCGCTCGACGTGCTGGACCACGTCCTGGCCCCGATGTACATCCGCGTCCTGTTCGGCATGGACACGCTCACCCCGGACTACATCGACGGGCTGGTCGACCGGTTGCTGTGACCCGGCCCGACCCGCTCACGCGCCCTCGGGTGCGGCAGTCCGGTGCGGAGCCGCGGGTGCACTCTTGCAAGCAGGGTGCTTGCAATAGTTAGCAAGCTGCTGCATGGTGGAGGCATGGCATCGCTCAACGTCGGCAATCTCGGTGAGTACCTGCGCGAGCAGCGGCGCAACGCGCAGCTGTCGTTGCGGCAGCTCGCCGATGCCGCGGGGGTGTCCAACCCGTACCTGAGCCAGATCGAGCGCGGGCTGCGCAAGCCGAGCGCGGAGGTGCTCCAGCAGGTCGCCAAGGCGCTGCGGATCTCCGCCGAGACGCTGTACGTCCGCGCGGGGATCCTCGACGCGGAGCGGGACCGGGACGACGTGGAGACGCGTGCGGTCATCCTTGCCGACCCCTCGCTGAACGAGCGGCAGAAGCAGGTGCTGCTCCAGGTCTACGAGTCCTTCCGCAAGGAGAACGGGTTCGGGGCCGACGCGGACGCCGCCGCGGACGCGGGTGTGCATGCCGACGCCGACGCCGGTGCCGCTGTCGACGGGGCTGAACCGACCAAAAACCCTCATTCATAGGCAATTCCGGAGGACCATCACCATGGCCATCACCGACGACCTGCGCAAGACCTTCAGCGACCCCACCCCGCTCTACTTCGCCGCGGGCACCGCCGACCTCGCCTTCCAGCAGGCCAAGAAGGTGCCGGTGCTGGTGGAGCAGCTGCGCGCGGAGGCCCCGGCGCGGATCGACGCCGTTCGCAACACCGACCCGAAGGCCGTCCAGGAGAAGGCGACGGCCCGCGTCAAGGAGACCCAGGGGAGCCTCCAGGCCAAGGCCAACGAGCTCTTCGGCTCCCTCGACGCCGACTTCAAGAAGCTCGGGGAGACCGCCCAGGACCTCGCGCTGCGCTCCGTCGGCGTCGCCGCCGAGTACGCCGTCAAGGCCCGGGAGACCTACGAGAAGGTCGCCGAGCGCGGCGAGCAGGCGGTCCGCACCTGGCGCGGCCAGGCCGCCGACGGCATCGAGGACCTCGCCGAGGACGTGGAGGACCTCGCCGTGGCCGTCGAGCCGGCCAAGCCCGCCCCGGCCAAGCCCGCGACGCCCAAGTCCGAGCCGGTCCGGGTCACCGAGGACAAGACCGCCGCGGCGAAGAAGACCCCCGCCCCGCGCAAGGCCCCCGCCAAGAAGAGCACCACCGCCAAGAAGACGACGCCGCCCGCCAAGTAGGGCAGGGCACTACGAGCGGGGAGCGGGCCGGGCACCCTTGGGGTGTCCGGCCCGTTCTGCGGGTACGGTGACCGCGTAATGACGATCCGATTCTGGTGGTGGACGTTGTGCTGATGCAGGGGTTCGCAGGCTTCATGTGGCTGCTGAGCATCGCCCTGATCCTTTTCAGCGGCTTCGCTTTGATCGACGCCGCCACGCGCCGCGAGGACGCCTACCGCGCGGCCGACAAGAAGACCAAGCCCTTCTGGCTGATCATCCTCGGGATCGCCTTCGTGGTGAACCTGATCTTCAACATCCTGTCGTTCCTGCCGATCATCGGTCTCATCGCGACGATCGTGTACATGGTCGACGTACGGCCCGCGCTGCGCGGCCTGTCCGGCGGCGGCCGCAGCAGCCGCCGCGGCTCCAGCAGCGACGGCCCCTACGGCCCGTACAACGGCGGACGCTGACGGGAGTCCCCACGCGGGGGCACCGGGACCGGGCGGCTCAGGCCGTCCGGTCCAGCAGCACCACGGCCAGGTCGTCCGCCAGCTCGCCGCCGTTGAGTTCGCGGACCTCGTTGACGGTCGCCCGCAGCAGATCCTCGCCGGCCAGGCCCTCGGCGAGCTGGCGGCGGACCATCTCCACCATGCCGTCCTGGCCGAGCCGCTCCCGGCCCCCGCCGACGTGGCCCTCGATCAGGCCGTCGGTGTACAGCATCAGGCTCCACTCGGCGCCCAGCTCCACCTGCATCCGCGGCCAGCGGGCGCCCGGCAGCAGCCCCAGCGCCGGGCCGTTGTTGTCGTAGGGCAGCAGACGTGCGGGCATGCCCGGGCGGCTGAGCAGCGGGGACGGGTGCCCGGCCAGGCACAGGCCCGCGCGGCGGCCGTCCGGGGAGATGTCCACGGCACACAGGGTCGCGAAGATCTCGTCGTCCGAACGCTCGTGCTCCAGCACCTGCTGGAGCGTGCCCAGCAGCTCGTCGCCGCAGAGCCCGGCCAGGGTCAGCGCCCGCCAGGCGATCCGCAGCTCCACACCGAGCGCCGCCTCGTCCGGGCCGTGCCCGCAGACGTCGCCGATCATGGCGTGCACGGTGCCGTCCGGGGTGCGGACGACGTCGTAGAAGTCGCCGCCCAGCAGCGCGCGCGAGCGGCCCGGACGGTAGCGGGCGGCGAAGCGCAGCGGGGAGCCGGCCAGCAGCGGGGTCGGCAGCAGGCCGCGCTCCAGGCGGCGGTTCTCCTGCGCGCGCAGCTTGCCCTCGGCCAGCCGCCGCTCCGCCGAGTCGGACCGCTTGCGCTCGACGGCGTAGCGGATCGCGCGGCTCAGCAGGCGGCCGTCCAGCTCGTCGCGGAACAGGTAGTCCTGCGCGCCGACCGCCACCGCCTCGGCGCCGCGCTCGGCGTCGCTGGAGGAGGTGAGGGCGAGCACGGCGTGCCGGGGCGCCAGCTCCAGGACGTGCCGGAGCACCGCCAGCTCGTCGTCGCCCGCCGCGGCGCCCGTGCCGCTGCCACCGCCGTCCGCGCCGGTGCGGGCCGGGGCGGGGGCGGACAGGGCGAGGTCCAGCAGGATGCAGTGGACGTCGTCGGTCAGCAGCCGCCCGGCCTCGGTGAGGTTGCGGGCAGTGCGGACGCGGATCGGCTTGCCGGCCTGGTCGAGCAGGTCGGGCACGATCGGCGAACCGGCCGGATCGTCCTCGATCAGCAGCACGGTCAGGTTCGTGGGAGCCGCGGTCTCCGCCCGGGCGGTCTCGGCCCGGCCGCTGTGCGTGCGGTCGGTGCCTGCGTCCGTGCCGGTGCCGGCGCCGGGGCCGGTGCTGGTTTCGGGGCTGGTGTCCGTGGGCTTCTCGCGCTTCTCCGTGGGGTTCTCCCGCCGGTCGGCGGGGTTCTCGGCCGGACGTGTCCCGGGCGGGGCCTGTTCCGTGGAAGGGCCGCTGTCCGGGGACGCGGCGGGCGCCTGACCACACTCCACGGCCGGGATCGCCCTCTGCCGCGGTACGGGTACGGGCATCGTCTTGGTTTCCTTCCCTCCCCCCGAGGGCATGGCGGGGCGAGGGACCTCGACCCACCGACGGGGACCATAGCGGGTGACAGCGCCGCTGCGGAATGGTCCAGAACACGTCGGGCGGCCATCGGCCACCGTCATATGCCGCGTTTTCCCCCGCAGTTGGACACCCCGCCCGGGGACCTGGGATGACGAACGTCACGCGGGGCGGGCGCCGGGCGTGGACTGGGTCACGTGGCCCGCCTCACGTGCCCGGCGCGGGGCGCGTGGCCCGCGTCACCCCTTGGGGGAGGGTGCCTGCGCCGGGGCCGTGTCCGGCCGGACCACGCCGAGGATCGGCATCGAGCCCGCGCCGGCGAGGGTGATCGAGCGCCCCGGGCGCGGGGCGTGCACGACGGAGCCGTCACCCACGTACATGCCGACGTGGCTGGCGTCGTCGAAGTAGATGATCAGGTCGCCGGGGCGCATGTCCTCGACGGCGACGTGCCTGAGCTGCTTCCACTGCTGCTGCGAGGTGCGGGGGATCGCCTTCCCGGCCGCCACCCATGCCTGTGAGGTCAGGCCGGAGCAGTCGTAGGACTTCGGGCCCTCGGCACCCCACTGGTACGGCTTGCCGATCTGGGCGGTGGCGTACTCGACCGCCTTGCGGCCCCGCCCGGTCGCCTCGGCGTCGAGGTCCTTCACGATGCCGGAGTCGAGCCAGGCGGTCTGGGCCTTGGCCTGCGCCTCCCGCTCCAGCCGGGCGAGGCGCTCCTTCTCCTCCTGCTCCAGCTCGGACTCCAGCTTCTCGGCCGCCGCGATCTGCTTCTCGATCTTCTTCTGGGCGGTGGCCTTGGCCTTGCGGTTCGCCTCCAGTTCCTTGAAGCGGGCGGAGGCGTCCGCCGCGTAGGTCTTCAGGTCCTCCTGGGCGCGGGTCAGCTCGCCGAGCAGGCCCTTGGTGGCCCGCTGGCCCTGGATCACCCGGCCGGTGCCGTCGAGGAAGTCCTCGGGGTCGTCGCTCAGGACGAGCTTCGCCCCGTCGGGCAGGCCGCCGGTGCGGTACTGGGCGCGGGCCGCGGCCGCCGCGCGGTCCTTCAGCCCGTCCAGCTTCTCCTGGCCCTTCACGATCTTCTTGGCCAGCTCGACGATCTCGGCGTTCTGCTTGTCGGCCTTCTCCTCGGCGGCGTTGTACTCCTCCGTGGCCGAGGCCGCCGCGCGGTAGAGCCTGTCGAGCTTCTTGCGCACGGCTTCGAGGTCCTTGCCGGGCGTGGCGCCCGGGGCGGCGGAGGCACCGGGGCCGCCCGGTGACGTCGACGGTGACGGTGAGGCCGAGGGACCCGGGTCCGCGAACGCCGTGCCCGGTGCCGCCAGCACGGTGATCGCGCAGACCACGGTCACGGCAGCGGTCGTCAAGCCACGCTTCCCCGTACGCATACCTCGCCCCCAAAAACTGATTAACCGTCAGTAACATAGGTCGCTCGGGGGATCGTGCCACGCCGGCGCGGAAAGCGACAGAGGCCGTGCTGTCCTCCTGCTTCCCCTCGATTGCGTCCCTCGGTGTGTGACGAACGCCGCACGGAGATCGTTCCCGGCCAGCGGCCAGCGGCCAGCGGCCAGCGGCCAGCGGCCAGCGGCCAGCGGCCAGCGGCCGGGGGCGTGCCGTCGCCGCCGGTTCACGTGCGGGGCGCCAACGCCTCCCACCGCACCGTCACTTCGCCCTGCCGCCACCGCACCGGCCCGTCCGTCACCGGCCA
This sequence comes from Streptomyces sp. NPDC042336, assembly GCF_055581985.1. Classification (NCBI taxonomy): domain Bacteria; kingdom Bacillati; phylum Actinomycetota; class Actinomycetes; order Kitasatosporales; family Streptomycetaceae; genus Streptomyces; species Streptomyces sp. NPDC042336. Next base: position 72,639 of record NZ_JBVJEA010000023.1, read on the forward strand.
GTCGGCCGTCAGGTCCCGCACGGCCCGCATCCAGCGCTGCCGGGCGCCGTAGGAGGCGTAGGGCGCGGCGGCGGCCCAGGCGCGGTCGAAGTCGCGCAGGAAGGCGTGCACGGGCTCGCCGGGGACATTGCGGTGGATGAGCGCCTTCGGCAGCCGTTCGGCCAGGTCGGAGGGGTGGTCCAGGGAGCCGAGCCGGGTCGCGAAGGTGACCGTGCGCGGCCCCTCGGGCCCGAGCGCCACCCACACGTGCCGGCGCCCGATCTCGTCGCACGTCCCCTCGACCAGGAGCCCCCCGTGCGAGTGCTCCGACACGGGCGCGAGCCGCGCGCACAGCCGCCGCCAGACGGCGGCCACCTCGTCCTCGTCGTACTGGCGCAGCACGTTCGCCGCGCGGATCAGCAGCGGCGGCCGGGAGACGGGGACCTCGAAGCCGCCGTGCCGGAAATCCAGCCCCGCGCGCGCGTACGGCCGGGCCGCCGCCACCCGGGCCGGGTCGATCTCGACGCCCACCACGCGCGCGTGCGGCGCGACCGTGCGCAGGCGGTGCAGCAGTTCCACGGCGGTCCAGGGGGCGGCGCCGTAGCCGAGGTCGACGGCGACGGGCTCGGCGGCGCGGCGCAGTTCGGCACCGTGCACGGCCGCGATCCAGCGGTCCATGCGGCGCAGCCGGTTGGGATTGGTCGTCCCGCGCGTGACCGTGCCCACGGGGCGGGGGGCGGTGGCGCGGGGTGGCATGACTACGAGGGTATGCGGCCGGCCGTCCGGCATTCGTCCACGGGATGGTGGTACCCGCACACCAGGGCAGGGGTCCCGGCGCCACCGACCCGAGTGGGGGACCCGAAGGCCCCTCGAACGGTTGAGCGATCGGCGGTAATGATTCGGCAAAGGTCGGAAAACCGGAATGGAGCACCGCCCGTCCGGTGTTCCCACCCCTTGGAGGGCATCCCAGGCCCTCCGACCGGCATGCCCGCAGCGAGGAGGAACGGCTCGTGAGCCAGTACGTCAGCAGGCTCGGGCGTCGCTCACCGACGGTCTCCCCGCGGCTCCGGCTGCCGCGCAGGCCCCGCCGCGTCGCCATGCTCTCCGTGCACACCTCACCGCTCCACCAGCCCGGCACCGGCGACGCCGGAGGCATGAACGTCTACATAGTGGAGCTGGCCCAGCGCCTCGCCGCGATCAACATCGAGGTCGAGATCTTCACGCGGGCCACCACCGCCGCCCTTCCGCCCGCCGTCGAACTGGCCCCCGGCGTCCTCGTCCGGCACGTCGACGCGGGCCCGTACGAGGGCCTGGCCAAGGAGGACCTGCCCGCCCAGCTCTGCGCCTTCACCCACGGCGTGATGCAGGCCTGGGCCGGTCACCGCCCCGGCCACTACGACCTCGTGCACTCCCACTACTGGCTCTCCGGCCACGTCGGCTGGCTCGCCGCCCAGCGCTGGGGCGCGCCCCTGGTGCACGCCATGCACACCATGGCCAAGGTCAAGAACGCCAACCTGGCCGAGGGCGACACCCCCGAACCGGCCGCCCGCGTCATCGGCGAGACCCAGATCGTCGCCGCCTCCGACCGGCTGATCGCCAACACGGCCGAGGAGGCCGACGAACTCGTCCGCCACTACGCCGCCGACCGCGGCAAGGTCGCCGTCGTCCACCCCGGCGTGAACCTCGAACGGTTCCGCCCCTTTCCCAAGGGCTCCGTACCCGGCCCGGGACAGCACGGCAACGCCCGCGCCGCCGCCCGGGCCCGCCTCGGCCTGCCCCAGGACGCGCTGATCCCGCTCTTCGCGGGCCGCATACAGCCCCTGAAGGCGCCGGACGTCCTGCTGCGCGCCGTCGCCGTACTCCTCGACGAACGCCCGGATCTGCGCTCCCGCATCGTCGTCCCCGTCGTCGGCGGCCCCAGCGGCAGCGGCCTCGCCAAGCCGGAGGGCCTGCAGAAACTCGCCGCGCGGCTCGGCATCGCCGACGTCGTGCGCTTCCGCCCGCCCGTCGGCCAGGAACAGCTCGCCGACTGGTTCCGGGCCGCGTCCGTGCTGGTCATGCCGTCCTACAGCGAGTCCTTCGGCCTGGTCGCCATAGAGGCCCAGGCGGCCGGTACGCCGGTGCTCGCCGCCGCGGTGGGCGGGCTGCCGGTCGCGGTGCGCGACGGACACACCGGCCGCCTCGTCCACGGCCACGATCCCGCCGCCTACGCGCGCGTACTGCGCGATTTCGCCGACAACCCCGAGCTGACACCCCGCATGGGCGACGCCGCGGCCCGGCACGCCCAGTCCTTCGGCTGGGACAGCGCCGCCGCCGCCACCGCCGACGTCTACACGGCCGCGATCCAGTCGCACCGCCGTCGCGTACGCTCGCACCATGGCTGAGGCACCGGACAAGGCAGCACAGGTCGTCGAGGGGGCGCTGAAGGACGCCGACCTGGAATGGGAGAGCCCCGAGCCCGGCAACTACGTCGTCAAGCTCCCCGGCACCCGCAAGCTGTCGACGACCGTCTCCCTCCTGCTCGGCCGGCACTCCCTCTCCCTCAACGCCTTCGTCATCCGCCACCCCGACGAGAACGAACCGGCCGTCCACCGCTGGCTGCTGGAACGCAACCTCAAGCTCTACGGCATCGGCTACGCCGTCGACCGCCTCGGCGACATCTACGTCACCGCGAAACTCCCCCTGGCCGCCGTCACCCCCGACGAGATCGACCGCCTCCTCGGCCAGGTCCTGGAGGCAGCCGACGGCGCCTTCAACACCCTGCTGGAGCTGGGCTTTGCCTCCGCCATCCGCAAGGAGTACGAGTGGCGGACCTCGCGCGGCGAGTCGACGCGGAACCTGGAGGCGTTCCAGCACCTGATCGAGCGCCCCCGCTCCGGCGACTGATCCCGCCCCGGGCCGGCTCAGCCGCGGGCGCCGCTCGTCCGGTACCGCCCCGGCGTGACCCCCACCAACCGCTTGAAGTGCCGGGTCAGATGGGCCTGGTCGTAGAAGCCGGTGGCTCCGGCCACGTCCGCCGGGGACCGTCCGGCGAGCAGCAGCCGCCGGGCCCGGTCGACCCGGCGGGACATCAGGTACTGGTGCGGCGCGATGCCGTACGCGCCGCTGAACGCCCGTACCAGATGCGCCGGGTGGGCGGGCAGGAGTGCGGCCGCCTCCTCCAGACCGATCCCCGCGACGACCCGCTCGTCGAGCAGCTCCCGCAGCCGCCGGGCGAGTACGGGGTCCCGGCGCGCGGGGTCCCTGTCGCCCCTGGGGCGCAGATGGGTGTGCAGCCGCTCGCCGATCAGCGTCAGCCGGCTCTCCGCCTCCAGCTCGTCACCGGGCAGCGCGAGCGCGGCGTGCAGCTGCCCGACCCGCCGCCGCAGCACCGGGTCACGCAGGTCGGGCGCGTCCACCGCCGGTCCGATCAGCTCGTCGCCCAGCCGGGAGGCGTCCAGGTACAGGACGCGCTTGCGGAAGCCGTCCGGGGTCGCCGGGGAGCCGTTGTGCGGCACGTGCGGCGGCAGCAGGGACACCGTGTCGTGCGGGGTGCCGTGCTCGTGCCGGTCCAGGTCGTACCGTACGGCGCCGTCGTCGACGATGAGCAGCGTCCAGGCGTCGTGGACGTGCATCGGATAGGCGTACTCGGTGTAGTGGGCGTGGAAGACCTCGACGACGCCCGGGACACGGGGGCGCCAGGCGGAGACGTTCCGCCGGTCCTTCCGGTCCCCGTTGCCCTGGTCGTTGTGCTGGCGGGCCATGCAAAAAACGTACAAGACCGGGCGGGGTGCGGGTCGGCAGTCTCACGGTATGAGCACGCACGACGCAGAGCCCGACGCCCCCGTCCGCTTCGACACCAAGATCGCCGTACTGCTGCGCGAGGACCTGGAGACCTGGCAGCGCCTCAACGTCACGGCGTTCCTGGTCAGCGGCCTGGGCAGCCAGTTCCCCGAGGTGATCGGGGAGCCCTACGAGGACGCGGACGCGGTCGGCTACCTGCCGATGCTCCGCCAGCCGGTGCTGGTCTTCGAGGGCACGAAGGAGATCCTTACCACCGCCCACGCGCGTGCGCTGTCGCGCGCCCTGCCCCGCGCCCTCTTCACGTCCGACCTCTTCACCACGGGCAACGACCGCGACAACCGGGCGGCGGTACGGGCCGTGGCGACGACCGACCTGGACCTGGTGGGCCTCGCGGTGTACGGCCCGAAGAACGCGGTGGACAAGGTGCTGAAGGGGGCGAGGATGCATCCGTGAGCGCGGAGGGGGATCAGACGGCGCTGGTGTCGACCCGGGGCGCGGGGGCGGCGGACGCCTCCTGGGCCACCGGTGTCTCGTCGCGGTCGTCCGGCAGGCTCCGCATGAGCCACCAGTACCCGGCCGCCGCCACCGTGCCGACGACGGCGCAGATGCCCCACAGCCACTCGGCGCCCCAGCGGTCGATGACGAACCCGGACATCAGCGGGGCGACGAGGGCGGCGACCGACCAGGACATGGTGTACATGCCCTGGTAGCGCCCGCGTCCGTGCACCGGGGAGAGGCGGACGACGAGCCCGGTCTGGGTCGGCGCGTTGACGATCTCGGCCAGCGTCCACACGCACACGGTGAGGGCGAAGACGCCGACCGACCCGGCGAAGGCGGTGAGCCCGAAGCCGTACCCGGCCAGCAGCGACGATGCCACCAGCAGCAGCCGCGGGTCCCGGTGCTCGATGAACCGCGTGACGGGAATCTGAAGGACGACGATCAGGACGCCGTTGACGGCGATGGCAAGCCCGAAGTCCGCGGGCGTGAACCCGGCCTCGCCCATCGCGACGGGCAGTCCCAGATACCCCTGCTGGAAGATCACGGCGACGAGGAAGGACAGCCCCACGACGCTCATGTACCGCCCGTCGCGCAGCACGGTGAACAGGGAGACGGCCGGTTCCTTGCCGCCCGGGACGTCGGCGGTCTTCTCCTCCTGGGGCCGCGACTCGGGCAGCTTCACGAAGACCAGGACGGCGCAGACGAGCGTCATCCCGGCCTCGATCAGGAACCCGGCGAGATAGCTGACCTCGGCGATGAACCCGGCCGCCATGGAGGAGATCGCGAAGCCGAGGTTGATCGCCCAGTAGTTGAGCGAGAACGCCCGGATACGGTCCTCGGGCCGCACGATGTCCGCCATCATCGCCTGCACCGCCGGCCGGGAGGCGTTGCTCGCCATGCCGACCAGGAAGGCGACGGCGGCGATGGCCACCGGGTCCCGCATGAAGCCGAGCAGCGCGACGGACACGGCCGTGGAGGCCTGCGCGACGAGCAGTGTCGGCCGCCGCCCGAGCCGGTCGGTCATCACCCCGGCGCCCAGCGAGGAGATGACCCCGCCGAGCCCGTGCAGGGCGGCGACCAGACCGGCGTAGGAGGCGGAGTAGCCGCGGTCGATGGTGAGGTACAGCGCCATGAAGGTGGCGACGAAGGCACCGAGCCGGTTGACCAGGGTGCTGGTCCACAGCCACCAGAACTCGCGGGGGAGCCCGGAGACGGTTTCGCGTGCGGCACGTCTGAGTCCGGTGAGTCCGGCGACTGACATGGGTCCCCCGAGATGGCTGAGACGGCTGTAAGCGGCTGATGCGGTAAGCACAACTTACGAACGGCCCCTCCCGGAAGCCATTCAATTAACACTTCCCGTCAACCGTCCGCCCACCGGGCGCGACGAGCACGGCGTCCGGGGGTTCGATTACGCTCGGACCCATGGCCGACGCACCGTACAAGCTGATCCTCCTCCGCCACGGCGAGAGCGAGTGGAACGAGAAGAACCTGTTCACCGGCTGGGTGGACGTCAACCTCACCCCGAAGGGCGAGAAGGAGGCGACGCGCGGCGGCGAGCTGCTCAAGGACGCCGGCCTGCTGCCCGACGTGGTCCACACGTCCGTCCAGAAGCGCGCGATCCGCACGGCCCAGCTCGCGCTGGAGGCCGCCGACCGCCACTGGATCCCGGTCCACCGCCACTGGCGCCTGAACGAGCGCCACTACGGCGCCCTCCAGGGCAAGGACAAGGCGCAGACCCTCGCGGAGTTCGGCGAGGAGCAGTTCATGCTGTGGCGCCGCTCCTACGACACCCCGCCGCCGCCGCTGGACCGCGACGCCGAGTACTCCCAGTTCTCCGACGCCCGCTACGCGATGCTCCCGCCGGAGCTGCGCCCGCAGACGGAGTGCCTGAAGGACGTCGTCGGCCGCATGCTGCCGTACTGGTTCGACGCGATCGTCCCCGACCTCCTCACCGGCCGCACGGTCCTGGTCGCCGCCCACGGCAACTCGCTGCGCGCCCTGGTCAAGCACCTCGACGGCATCTCCGACGCCGACATCGCGGGCCTGAACATCCCGACGGGCATCCCGCTGTCCTACGAACTGGACGCCGAGTTCAAGCCCCTGAACCCGGGCGGCACGTACCTGGACCCGGACGCGGCTGCGGCGGCGATCGAGGCGGTCAAGAACCAGGGCAAGAAGAAGTAGGTCCACGTCAGTAGGCCCTCATCCCTGCGGCTGCATCGCGGGGGCGAGGGCTTTCTGGTGCGCCCGTCCGTCGTATCAGGAAGACGGCGGCCAGGCCTCGGCCATCGTGAAGGCGACCACCGTTCCGCCCAAGCGGCTGGGACCGGAGTGCCACGAGTCGGCGACGGAGTCGACCAGCAGCAACCCGCGCCCGTGAGCGTCGTCGGCGTCCGGACACCTCAGCCGCACACTCTCCGGGAGCCCCGGATTGTGCACCTCGACTCGGAGTGAGGTTCCCAGGCGGAACCACTCCACCCGGACGAGCCAGGGCGCGTCCGACTTGCCGTGGACGACGGCGTTGGTCACCAGTTCCGATAGCAGCAGGACACAGTCGTCGACCGAACAGATCGGCTGGTAGGGAGTGAGGAACTTCCGGAACCAGCGCCGGGCCCGGGGCACGGACTCGACGACGGGGTGCAGCGTCATCGCGCCGAGGCGCGGCGACTCCTCACACGGATAACGGTCGATCGCGTATGACACCCGTACTCACTCCCCGCTGCTGCTGAGCCCGCAAGGAGGGTGACAGCGCTTCCCTCTGTCCGTGCTGATGGGCTTTCGAAGTGGCGCCTTCTCCTTCTCCGCTGACTCCACGGCAGCCGAAGGCCTGATCCCGTACGACGGCATACAGCACCCCTCATTCAGGCAGTCATCGTGACATATCTAGACAGGTACTGTGGCCAACATCTCTAGAGACGTCAAGTCTCGGTTGCCACGCTGCCCTTGGAGTCCCGTGCACTACTCGCATCGAGCGATGCCCCAACCTGTGGCCTAAGGTGTCTAGAGAAGGAGAGGAGGCTCACGGGATGGCCAACGCCGGAGACGACCGACGGCCCAAGTACCAGCGGATCGCGGACACGCTGCGCGAAGCGATCCGGTCGGGCGAATACGGTCCCGGTGATCGACTCCCGGGGGAGAACGACCTGATGGCCGCGCATGGCGTGGCCCGCATGACGGCCCGCCAGGCCTTGAGCGTCCTCAGGGACGAAGGCGTCGCCGAGGCGCGCAAGGGCGCCGGCGTGTTCGTCCGGGAGTTCCGCCCGCTCCGTCGTCGGGGCATTCAACGTCTGGCCCAGCAGCAGTGGGGCAACGGCCGGTCCATCTGGTCGACCGACATCGAGAACCGCTCACTCGACGTGGACCAGGTCGCGGTGTCCGAGGAAGCCGCGCCCGACAACGTCGCCGCGGTCCTGGACCTGGCCGAGGAGGAGATGGTGTGCGTGCGGCGCCGACGCTTCGTCCTGGACGGCAAGCCGGTCCTGCTCGCGACGAGTTACCTGCCCACGTCACTGGTCGCCGGTTCCGCGATCACTCAGGAGGACACCGGACCGGGCGGTACGTACGCCCGACTCGCCGAACTCGGCTACGAGCCGGTGCACTTCCGCGAGGAGATCCGCTCTCGCATGCCGTCGCAGGACGAGGCGACTCAGCTGGCCATGTCCGCGGGCACCCCGGTCATCCTCGTCTGCCGCACCGCGTTCACGGACGAAGGCCGCCCGCTCGAGATCAACGAAATGACGCTGGACGCCGCCTCCTACATCCTGGAGTACGACTTCGACGCGTGAGGGTGCTGGTGGAGCAGCAATGGCCGGAAGGGCCGCATGCCGATCCTGATCTGGCGAGAGATCGCTACAACGCGGACGTGCGGGCCTCGCAGGGTGCGATGCGGAATCTATTTCATGTGGGATTGCCCGTTGCTCACATGGGCTTGGCGATTGTGATCACCGTTAGTGTGTTTGTGGGAGCCGTTGGGGCACCCCGTACTGGCGGGATCATCGGGGGATCCTTTGCCGCGCTGTTCGTTGTGGCTCTGTGCGTGGCGGTTCTGGCGGGTAGCCGTGGGCGTGACGCAGTGCGCGCCGCTTACAAGTTCACGTTTGGTTGGGCCGACTGGATCACTCCCTAGTGGTCACTGTGAAGCTGTCAGGGCATCTCAAGTGCCTGGCATCGAAGGCTGGCACCCAACAGCGAGACCGGGCTTGAGTCTCCCGTAGGGGGAGGCGCGAAGGTGCAGGCATGGACGGCGACACGCTCTTCACGATCGGGGACCTGGCCCGGCGGACCGGGCTGACGGTCAAGACCATTCGGTTCTACTCCGACACCGGAATCGTGCCGCCGACGGACCGCAGCCCGGCTGGCTACCGTCTCTATGACATCGGCGCTCTGGCGCGTCTGGATCTGGTACGGACCCTGCGTGACCTGGGCCTCGACCTTGCTGTCATCCGGCAGGTGCTGGACCGGGAGGTTTCGGTGCCTGAGGTCGCGGCCGCACACGCCGACGCCCTGGAGGTGCAGATCCGCACTCTGCGACTGCGGCGCGCGGTGCTGCGAGCGGTGGCCAAACGGGGCTCCACGCCCGAGGAAATGGACCTCATGCACAAGCTTGCCAAGCTCTCCGACGACGAACGCCGACGCCTCATCACCGACTTCATCGACGACACCTTCGGCGGGTTCGACGCCAACGCCGACTTCGTCGACATGATGCGCTCGGCCATGCCCGAACTGCCGGACGACCCCGAACCCCACCAGGTCGACGCCTGGGTGGAACTCGCCGAACTCACCCGGGATCCCGATTTCCGCGCCGCTGTCCGGCGTATGGCGGAGTATCAGGCAGCCGAGCGCGCCCAAGGCGACGTCACCGGCTTGCACCACGACCTCACCGAGACTGTCCGCGACCGCGTCGGCCGCGCGCTCGATGCCGGTATCGCTCCGGCTTCGGCCGAGGCCGCACGCATCATCGACGGCCTCACCGACCGCTACGCGCAAACCTTCAGCCGCGCCAACGATTCCGACTTGCGCCACTGGCTGCTGACCCGCCTGGAAATCGCCGGCGACCCCCGCGCGGAACGCTACTGGCACCTGCTGGCCGTCATCAACGGATGGCCCGTTCCGCCCAGTCTGGCACCGGTGTTCACGTGGTTCACGGAAGCCCTGCGTACTCACACCCCACAGCCCCGCGTGCAGTAGTCCCACGCCTGCCCGTCGCTCCGATCCTCGCGGTTCCGATCACGCCGTGAGGATCTCGGAGCGTTCGACGGTGTGACGGCCCTCGAAGCGACATCCGGCAGTCGCTGTCAGAACAAGACAGTGAACGGCACGGCAGCGTGGTGAGTGTCTGACTGCGTGACATCGCCCACGAAGGGGCAGACGAGGCCGAACGTATGCCGACCATCACCATGGGTGAGAACCGCAGTAGCCCAAGGCGGCACCCGCGTCCCAGTTGCTGTGTGGGGCTGGCAGGTGGAATCCGTACAACTCGATGGCATCCGCGTCCACGTCGTCGGGCTCGGGACGGCCCGCCTGGATGAAGCCGCAGAGCGCCCGCAGCGCGTCCTCGCCCAGCTCCAAGGGGTGGAAGGGCAGAGCGTACGGCTCTTGCTCCTCGCCGGGCCAGGGGATGATGTCCGCTGGACGGTCGCCGGACCAGTAGGGCAGTTCGAAGGGGAGCGGTTCGCCGATGTTCTCGATGATGCCGCTGTCCGGTGACAGGCTCAGGGAACGGACGAGGCGACCGTCCTCCCACACGGCGAACGCCAGCCAGTCGACGACGCTGTGCATGGCGTGCAGGACGAGCCGTCGGCCGGCACTCGCCGCCACGAGGTGTTCCGGAAGTTCGGAGGGGGTGTCGATCATTAGCTCCTGATCACCGACGACCTCCACGCCCGGCCAGCTCGCCGCGCACACTGTCCCCTTCGGGGGGTACACGCCGTCCCAGAGGTTCGTGCCCTCGCACTGCTCGATCTCCCGGCCCGGGTAGAGCCGCCGCATCATGGTGACCGTCCGGTCGAGGTCCGCGGTCCCCACGCGCCGCAGCAACCCCGGCACGTCGCCGTCCGCGTACACCAACAGCCCCGTCTTGGCTCCCAAAGCCCCTCCCCAGAGCGTCATGCGAAACAGTGGGCGCACCCTAGCCACACGCACTGACAAGCCAGCTCGACCTGTCTGTCCGGCTGGGCCGTCTCCGGGCCGTCCGAGGCCGCTCAGTGGGCCTTTTCCGTGCTTCAGCCCTGAATCCTGCCGCAGGTGCTGGCTTTCCGATCTCGCAGACGTAGACCATGACGTCGGCCACGTTGTATCCGTAGCAGTGCGGCGGGCGCTCAGCCTACGGGGGCGTCCGGCGCCGTCGAGTGAACTCTCAGTTCCCAGCGTCCTGGGCGCCGGGATCGGCCCCGTCGGCGACCGCGTACCCCGGCACCGACGGCCACCGCACCGTCAGGACCACGGACTCCTCCTCCGCGTACCATGAGTGGTCCACGCCCCTGCCCCACACGACGTAGTCGCCCTGCTCGGCGAGGACGACACTGCGGCCGGGGAACTCCACCCGGAAGCGTCCGCTGATCAGGACCTGCAAGGCGGTGCGGTCCTCGCCGGTGACCCAGTGGGCTCGCTCGTCGCCCTTCGGGTGGACGCCCCACTTGATCTCCACGTCCTCGCTGTGCCGGGGGTCGGAGGCTTCCTTGAAGTGCCCCAGCAGCCAGCCCCGGTCCAGTGCGGCGTCCTTGCCCGCGTTGCCCACGTACACGCTGTCCGTCATGGTTCCGGAAGCTAGCAGTGGAAAACCCTTCGCCCCCGTCCGCCCCTCCAGGTACGGTCACCAGCGCGTTCGTACCGGTGATTCCGAGACTGAGAGCAGGTTTCGTCCATGGCATGTCGGATCAGTGAGCTTGTGCTCGGTTGTCGCGACCCCGAGGTGCTGGCGCGGTTCTGGTGCGAGGTGCTGGACTTCGTCGTGCTGGACCGTGACGGGAACGAGTTCTTCGAGATCGGGCCGCGTGAGGGGTTCGGCGGGCCGCAGCCGACGATCATCCTCAGTCGCCGGGACGAGCCGGAGCCCGGCAAGTCCCGGCTGCACATCGACGTGAACGCCACCGACCGGGATCAGGACGCCGAGCTGGAACGCCTCCTGAAGCTCGGGGCGCGGCCGGCCGACATCGGGCAGACCGGCGAGGAGTCGTGGCACGTCCTCGCCGATCCCGAGGGCAATGAGTTCTGTCTGCTCAAGGCCCGGCTCGGGCCCCTCTGAAGTCCCCTCTGAGCATGCAGAAACTCAGGCCCTCCACCGGGAGCCACAGCTCCGTCGTCGCCGTCGTGAAGTCGGCCGCCCGGTCCAGGATGGAGACGATCGACGGGCCGGGGCGCAGGCGCCACGGGTTGGAGGGGAACCACTCGGACGCGGTGGCCGCCCAGGTGGTCTGGAGGGCGTCCGGGTAGGGGCCCGAGCTGCGGAAGACCGCCCACGTGCCGGCCGGAACCTCGATGGCGTCGAGGTCGTCGGGGGCCGGGGTGTCCCCGGAGACCGCGACGCCGTGCAGGTAGGTCAGCTCCGTGCCCTCCGCACTGTCCTGGGCCACGTCGTCGCAGACCTGGAGCAGGCCGGCCGGGTCCGTGTCGCCGAGGGACTTCAGGCGGGCGTGGGCCTCCTGGGGGAGTGCGGCGATGTGCTGCTGGATGTGCGGGTTGACGCCCTCGTGGATCAGCGGGACGCGGGTCGCGTGTCCGATCAGGCGGAAGGCGGGGCGGTCGGCGAAACGGGTGTCCATGGAGGTGCTCCCCTCGACGGTCAGGCGGAACCTGAGCTGCGGCTGTGTCCGAAGGGGGCCTCCGTCACGGCGTACGTCGCGCGGGGCGGCGCCGTGGACCGACCGGAACGCGCGCCCGAACGCCTCCGTGGAGCCGTATCCGTACCGGACGGCGATGCCCAGCAGGTCGTCCCCGCCCCGTACGACGTCGGCGGCGGCGACGGTCATGCGGCGCCGGCGGACGTACTCCGACAGCGGCATGCCCGCCAGCGACGAGAACATCCGACGCAGGTGGTACTCGGTCGTGCCGAGCGTCGCGGCCAGCGCGGGGACGTCCGGCTCCTCGCCGAGGCGGTCCTCGACCAGGTCGACCAGGTGGTTCAGTGCCGAGATCATGAGGCCTCCCTTCGGCATCCACCGTGGCAGGGGGCGCCGCCACGGCGCCCGATCGCTGCGGTTCGGTTCGGTCGGCGCCCGCCGCCCCCGCCGGTCAGGGGCCGGGCAGCTGCGCCTGGCCCGGGTAGCTGCGGAGTCCGTCGAGGACGATCACCAGACAGCGGCGCCACAGCTGTGACGGCTGCTCGGCGGGCAGCGCCATCACCGCGTCGATCATCGCCGCGATCGGCGCGAGGTCGGCCTCGGTGACCCCGTCGCGCAGCGCGCCCTCGGCGCGCGCCCGGGCCAGGAGGTGCTCGCAGTGCGCGGTGATCGCCTGCCGTGCCCGCGTGAGAGCGGCCCCCTCCACGGTGCCCCGGCGCATCAGTTCGCGCAGCCCGCGGTTGTGCGCCGCCCGTGCCAGTGCCTTCTCCAGGAAGCCGGCCAGGGCGCCGAAGGCGTCGTCCGCGTCCCGGGCCTCCCGTGCCATCGCCGCGATCTCTTCGAGTTCCTCGCCGAAGACGGCCTCGGCCAGTGCCTGCTTGTCGGGGAACTTGCGGTAGACGGTGCCGACTCCGAGCCCGGCGTGGTGCGCGACGTCGTTGAGCGTGGCCTGCAGCCCGCGTACGGCGAAGACCTCCCGCCCTGCCTGAAGGATGCGGCGGCGGTTCAGCTCCGCGTCGCGCCGGAGCGGGCGCGCCGGTGCCGCCGTCGGTGCTGGTGCCGGTGCCGCGTCCGTTTCCCCGGCCTCTCGCTCGCTGCTCATGCCCGCCCCTCTGCCGGCCGCCCTGACCGCACAATCGGATAGATCGTATCCGCTTCGAGTGGGATCCGTGGTACCGTCCCGATGCCAGTAAGCGGATATGGCATATCCACATATGGCTGAGGAGCTGGGGATGCGGACCGTGGTCATCACCGGAGGTACCGACGGGCTCGGCAAGGGGCTCGCGCTGCACTACCTGCGCCAGGGGGAGCGGGTGATCGCCGTGGGCAGTACGCCCGCCAAGGGCGAAGCCCTGCTCGCCGAGGCGGCGGCGCTCTCCGCAGGCGGCCGTGCCGTCTTCCTGCCCTGCGACCTCACCTCCGTCCGGACCGCCCGCGAACTCGTCACCGCGATCGAGAGCACCTGCCCCTCGGTCGACAAGCTCGTCCTCTGCGCCCAGCGGTACCGGCTCTTCGGGCCCCGTACCGTCACCGCCGAGGGGTTCGAGCACAGCTTCGCGCTCGCCTACCTGAGCCGGTACGTCCTCAGCCACGGACTGCGCCACGCGCTGGAGTCCGCCCCGCGGCCCGTCATCATGAACGTCGGCACCCCCGGCACTCCGCTGGGCCGGATCCACTGGGACGACCTGCAGCTGGAGAACGGGTACAGCGGGACCAGGGCCACCCTGCAGTCCTTCCGCGCCAACGACCTGCTCGGCGTCGCCTTCGGCGCTGTCCACCCCGAAACGCCGGTCCGCTACGTCGGGTACAACCCCGGAGTCGTGGCGACCGGGATGCCCGAGCACCTGCCCCAGCCCCTGCGCACCGTCACCAAGGCGGCCTTCGCCCTGTTCGCCACCCCCGTGACCAAGGCGGTGGCCCCCATGGTCCGTCTCCTGGACGGACCCCCGGGCGAACCCTTCACCGCCTACCGCACCTCACGCCGACTCGCCCTGAAGGGAGCGGCCTTCGACCGGGACGCCGCCCTGCGCCTGCACCGTCTCACCGCGCGGGCGGTCGACCCGGCGCGGTGGCCACCGGCGGCTGGTCCGGCCACGTGAAGGCGTACCCCGGATCGCCGCCACGGGCCAGGCGTACGTAGCGGAGCAGCTCGCGGACGATTCCCGCGTTGCCCATCGCCCAGCCGGTCTGCGGTTCGAGCTCACCCGGCGTGGACCGGAAGTCGACGTTGGACCAGCGGGCGCCCTCGCCGTCCCGGATCGCGCGGGCGGTCAGGTCGGTGACCAGGACGTCGGCGAAGTCGGACGCGTCCCGCTGCTCGGCGATCCGGTCGCAGGCCAGGGCCAGGACGCCCGCGGTGCCGCAGCAGCGGCCGTTGTTGTCCCAGAAGCCGGGGCGCAGCCGCCGGGGGAGGCCGGAGTGGGTGACGGTGTGCCAGCAGCGGTCGGCCAGGGCGGTCCAGGCGGGGTCGGACGTGACGTCCCGCAGGGTGCGGAAGAGCTGGGCGTCGCCGGACGGGCCGTGGCACCAGCCGTAGCTGACCGGGTCGATCAGGTCGGGGAGGAACTGCGGGGTGGAGTGCGGGGCCAGGAAGCCGTCGGGGCCCTCGGAGTCCCGCGCCACGACGTCGGCGGTGGCGGACAGCGCCAGGTCGAGCAGGTCCCCGCGGCCGGTGGCGCCGCCGACGCGGGCGAGGGCCAGGGCGATGCCGAGGGTGCCGTGCGAGACGTGGTGCAGGCGGGAGTCGGTACCGGGGCGGTGGGGCCAGTGGACGCCGTTCGAGGTCTGCTCCGCCGTCCGCAGGTACGGTTCCACCGCCAGGACGGCCAGGTCGGGGTCGCCGCACAGGAGGGCGCCCAGGCCGATGCCCGCGTTGCCGCCCATCAGCTCGAACAGCTCGCCCCAGCGGGTGCCGTCGAAACGGGAGCGGACGAGGCGCAGGGCGCGGTCGGCGGCGTCGCCCGCGGCCGTGTCGCCCAGTGAGTCGTGGACGGACCGCAGGACCAGGGCCAGCCCCGTGCGGCCGAAGTACAGGGAGTCGTCGTCCAGGTCGTCGACGCGGGCGGCGAGGTCGCGGGCCGCGTGCAGGGCGGTGTCGGCGTACGCGTCGTCACCGAAGTGCCGCCACGCCTCCAGGAGTACGGGGACGGTGCTGGCCGTGCCGTTGTAGAGCATCGGCTCCACGGCGTCCTCCGACGGTCTGACCGGCCAGGCGAGGCCGCCGTCGGGGGTCTTGCGTGCCGTCGCCGTCAGCCAGCGCAGCCCGTCCACCGCGATGTCCTCGGCCTCGTCGACCGCCACGACCGTGGTTCCTGGTGCCGTCATGGGGTCACTCTCGCACCCGGGGGCCCGTCCCCATGGGGCGGCGGGG
Organism: Streptomyces sp. NPDC042336; assembly: GCF_055581985.1. Classification (NCBI taxonomy): domain Bacteria; kingdom Bacillati; phylum Actinomycetota; class Actinomycetes; order Kitasatosporales; family Streptomycetaceae; genus Streptomyces; species Streptomyces sp. NPDC042336. The sequence goes on from NZ_JBVJEA010000023.1 coordinate 88,047, forward strand.
TCAGTTCACCGTCGTCAGTTCGCCGTAGTCAGGTGATGCGCGCGGCCTCCCCGGCGCCCCCGCAGGGCCCGCCACACCGCCCCGAGGGCCAGCGACTGGACCAGCGCGGAGAGCACGATGCCGCCGATGAAGAACCACGTCGGGGCGTCGCCGCCCCAGCCCGCCTCGCCGAGCCAGGCCACGAAGCCGAAGGCCGGGAAGGTGAACAGGGCCGGCCAGACCCAGATGAGGGACGCGTCGGGGCCGGTCGCGAAGAGGGGCTGCGCCGCGGCGACGGCCATCGCGCCGCCGACCAGGCCGAGATAGACCGCCGAGACCCGGTTGGTGACGCTCAGGCGGGTCAGGGCGCGTATCCGGGTGGTGAGGGTGGTCGTCTTCGTCTTCGTCATCGGGTCTCGGGCTCCCCGTGCTCGTCGTCTACGTCCGGCTTCCAGGCTTCCGGCTTCCTGTCTCCAGGGTCGGACGGGAGCGGGGCCCGGACCTGAGTACCCGTACTCAAGTCGCGGGACGCGGTACCTGGCCGGAAGCCCGGCACGCCTTCTGAGGGAGCCCTGCCCGGCTCATGCCGACAGGGGGACTTCGTGGATCTCGTCCGCCTTGTGGCCCGCCCGTTCGTGCACGCGCTGGACCGCCTCGGCCGACGGCCCCTCGGAGAGGCAGTAGATCGTGCCGGACGCCGGGTCCGCCCACGCCTGTTCGAAGTGGACGCCCTCGTCCTTCTCCAGGGAGAGGTCGGCCTGGTGGGCCTGGTGCAGCTGGTCCGAGGTGATGCCGTGCATCCCACGGTGTACGTCCATGAAGTGAGCCATGGTGCCTCGCACCCCCTTCAGGGTCTTTCTTCCAGGGTGCGCCCGTGTGACGGCCGGGGCGAACCCGGCCGTCACACCACTGTCCGCCGCCTGCCGCTACCGCGTCAGCCGCACTGGCAGGGGCTGCCCGACTGGCAGCCGCAGCCGCAGCCCGAACCGCAGCCGCAGGCGGCGATCAGCGGGAGGCTGCGGATCTCGGTGGGCTGCTCGGTGGGGCGTTCCTGCGCGGGGTCGGGCTTCGTGCTGGGGGAATCGGCCATGGTTCCTCCTGGAAGCGGGTGCCTGGGACCCGGGTGTATGAGTCCATTGCACGCACCGATCGGCCGTCGCATCAACGGCGCACGGAAGCGAACGCGCGCCCCAGTGCGCCGTTGACGCGCGCGGGACCCAGGCGCTCGGGCCCCAGGCGCTCAGGCCCCCTCGACCTGTGTCGCCGGCTGGATGTCCGCCTGGAGGTCGTCCGCGTGCTCGCCGGTGACCAGGTAGACCACCCGCTTGGCGACCGCGACCGCGTGGTCGGCGTAGCGCTCGTAGTAGCGGCCCAGCAGGGTGACGTCGACCGCCGTCTCGATGCCGTGCTTCCAACGGTCGTCCATCAGGTGCTGGAAGAGGGTGCGGTGCAGGAGGTCCATCGCGTCGTCGTCCTGCTCCAGCTGGAGGGCCAGGTCGACGTCCTTGGTGATGATCACCTCGGCGGCCTTCGCCATCAGGCGCTGGGCGAGCTGGCCCATCTCCAGGATGGTGGCGTGCAGGTCGTGCGGCACCGCACGCTCCGGGTAGCGCAGCCGGGCCAGCTTGGCCACGTGCTGGGCCAGGTCGCCCGAGCGCTCCAGGTCGGCCGACATCCGCAGCGAGGTGACGACGATGCGCAGGTCCGTCGCCACCGGCTGCTGCCGGGCCAGCAGGGTTATCGCCCGGGCCTCCAGCTCGTGCTGGAGGGCGTCGACCTTCTGATCGGCCTCGATGACGGCCTCCGCCAGCTTCAGGTCGGAGTCGAGGATCGCGGTCGTGGCGCGTCCGATGGCCGACCCGACCAGCCGGGCCATCTCCACCAGACCGTCACCGATCGAATCAAGTTCCTCGTGGTACGCGTCCCGCATCAGGTTTCCCTCTCGTACGTCCGTTTCGGGGGCTCGCAGACGGCCTCGCGCCCCTCGCCGTGCCCCCACGCTTACACGTTCCGGCCTGTACGCGTCCGTTTCCGGCACCCCAAATGAACCGTCCCTGGCTCCAAGGTGAACTCTGGGCGACGAGTGTTCGAGGTCGCACCCCGATGGCTGGGGTGGGACGGTTCGCCGTGCCTAACCTGGAGACATGGACGTGAACGCGGCGGTCGCCGCAGCGGCAGCGATCGCCGGAGTGCTCACCGGTGTCATCGCCGTGCTGGCGTTCCGCTGGAGCGAGCGGGAGCAGAAGCGCCCCACCCGCACCTCGCTGCACACGGACCCCGTGCTGCCGCCCGGTGTCGACACCGTCCTCTCGGTACTGCGCTCCTCCGCGGTCGTCCTGGACGAGGCCGACGCGGTGGTGAAGGCCAGCTCGGCGGCGTACGCCCTCGGCCTGGTCCGGGGCGGCAAGCTCGCCGTCGAGCCCATGCTCCAGATGGCCAGGGACACCCGGCGGGACGGCGAGATACGGCAGGTCGAGCTGGACCTGCCCCGGCGCGGGAACGGGCGGGGGGAGGCCCTCGCCGTCTCCGCGCGGGTCGCGCCCCTCGGTTCGCGGCTGGTGCTGCTGCTGGTCGAGGACCTCACCGAGGCCCGCCGCATCGAGGCCGTACGGCGCGACTTCGTCGCCAATGTGAGCCACGAGCTGAAGACACCCGTGGGGGCGCTCTCGCTGCTGTCCGAGGCCGTGATGGACGCGGCCGACGACCCGGAGGCCGTGGAGCGGTTCGCCGGCCGGATGCAGATCGAGGCGACCCGGCTCACCAACCTCGTCCAGGAGCTGATCGACCTCTCCCGCGTCCAGAACGACGACCCCCTCGACGACGCCGAGCCCGTCCGGGTGGACGAGCTGGTCGCCGAGGCCATCGACCGCTGCCGGCACGCGGCCGGCACCAAGCAGATCACCATGGCCGCCGGAGGAACGGCGGATCTGCACGTACGCGGCAACCGCGGCCAGCTCGCCGCCGCCCTCGGCAACCTCGTCGAGAACGCCGTCAACTACTCGCCGGCCCGCACCCGCGTCGGCATAGCCGCCCGCCGTGTCGCCGCCCCCGGCGGCGACCTGATCGAGATCGCCGTGACCGACCAGGGCATCGGCATCTCGGAGAAGGACAAGGAGCGCGTCTTCGAGCGCTTCTACCGCGTCGACCCGGCCCGTTCCCGGGCCACCGGAGGCACCGGTCTGGGTCTCGCGATCGTCAAACACGTGGTCGCCTCGCACGGCGGGGAGGTCACGGTGTGGAGCGCCGAAGGCCAGGGCTCCACCTTCACCCTGCGACTGCCGGAGGCGGGCCTAGCCCGCGACCGCGCGCAGCAGCGGTCCGACCGCCCCGGGCTCAGCGACGAGACCGAGCGGTCGTCCTCATCCCCCCATACATCCGCGTACGAAACGTTTCCCGCCCCGGAGGTCCTTCCGTGACCCGTGTGCTCGTCGTCGAGGACGAGGAGTCCTTCTCCGACGCCCTGTCGTACATGCTCCGCAAGGAGGGCTTCGAGGTCGCCATCGCGACCACGGGCCCCGACGGACTCGACGAGTTCGAGCGCAACGGCGCCGACCTCGTGCTCCTCGACCTGATGCTGCCCGGCCTGCCGGGCACCGAGGTCTGCCGCCAGCTGCGCGGCCGCTCGAACGTTCCCGTGATCATGGTGACCGCCAAGGACAGCGAGATCGACAAGGTCGTGGGGCTGGAGATAGGGGCCGACGACTACGTCACCAAGCCCTTCTCCTCCCGCGAGCTGGTCGCCCGCATCCGTGCCGTACTGCGGCGGCGCGGCGAGCCGGAGGAGGTCGCCCCGGCCGCCCTGGAGGCCGGGCCGGTCCGCATGGACGTGGACCGGCACGTGGTGACCGTCGGCGGCACCAAGATCGACCTGCCGCTGAAGGAGTTCGACCTGCTGGAGATGCTGCTGCGCAACGCCGGCCGCGTGCTGACCCGCATGCAGCTGATCGACCGGGTCTGGGGCGCCGACTACGTCGGTGACACCAAGACCCTCGACGTCCACGTCAAGCGGCTGCGCGCCAAGATCGAGCCCGACCCCGGCGCGCCGCGGTACCTGGTGACGGTGCGGGGACTGGGCTACAAGTTCGAGCCGTAGGCCGGCCCACCGGCCCCGCGGCCGGGCCGTCCGCCGCCGGACACGGCGAAGGGCGGGACCTCACGGAGAGGTCCCGCCCTTCGCTCGTACGCCGGTGCGTCCGTACGGTGCGTCCGTACGGTGCTCAGTGGCCGGCTTCGGTGCCCGTGCCCGTGCCCGTGCCGGTCTGGTCGGTGTCGCCGGTGGCCTCACCGGAGGGCCGGCCGGTGGACCCGCCCGCACCGGCGGTCTCGCCGTCCGCCGGAGCGCCCGAGGACTCCCCGTCGGCAGGCTCGCCCGAGGTCTGCGCGGAGGCCTCACCGGAGGGCTGCGCGGAGGCGCCCGGGGCCGCCGGGGTCTCGCTCGGGCCCCACTCGGAGAAGTAGCTCTCGGCGGGGACCACGAACGCGCGCAGGCTCACGGCGCCGGTCTCGCTGAAGTTGAAGGTGATCTTCTGCGCGTTGCCGTCCCGGATCGCCTCGCGGCTGCTGGGCAGGACCGCGGCGGCGTTGTCCTTGCCGCCGAGGACCAGGGAGCCGCCCGCCGGAACGGTCAGGCCGCCCTTCTCGCCCTTGGCGGGCTTCAGCTCGGCGGACTTGTCGGTGCCGGACACGGTGACCGACTCCAGGGTCTGGTCCTTGTCGCCGCCGTTGAACAGGGTGGCGGAGACCACGGCCGGGCCGGTCGATTTCAGGTCGGGCTGGGTGATGACGACCGCGTTCTGGACCTTGATGTCGCCCACGGAGGTCGCAGCGTTGTCCGGCTTGATCTCCAGCGTCTGGGCGTTGTGACCGGCGCCGCACGCGGCGAGCGAGGCGATCGAGAACGCGATGGCGGCGGCGGCGAGGGCACCGCGTCGAAGGCTGCTGCTCACGGCGGCGGCAACTCCTTGGACTCGAGCGGGGTGGCGGCAACGGATAAAGCCGCCCTAAGTGGCTGTCAGCGGCCTTAGGCTACCGAGCCGTTCTCGGGCCGCCGCACCCGACCCTCCCCGAAGACACCCGGCTTCGCTCGGCAGGCGGTAGCGCCCGGGCGCGGTGGCGACGCGGTACGGGTGGGGTGCGAGTGCCCTCCCGATGGGGTCCGGGCGCCGGTCCTTGTTGTTCCGGCGGGTCGTTTAGCGGGTCGTACTCGTCCGACATTCAGCTATGAAGCCCTCCGCCATACAGGTAGCGGATCGGTGCGCGAAATTTCCGTGAAGGAATGCGCGGGCGGCCGGAAATTGATCACCGGCGGGCCGGCCGGGGTGCTCCGTGATCAATTCCGGATTCGTCCGGAAGCCCGCCACGGCCACCGAACGGAGTAGCGGAAGTCGCACGCATGGAACCGGACATATCGGGACATTCGGGCGGGTGGCGGGGGCTCCGGATGTGTGTGACGTGCGTGTTTCACCCGGCCCGGAGAGCCGCTCCGACCTGCGAATACTTTCTTCCGCCGGCCCGGCGCAGCACGTTCCTGTCGCTGTTGTCAAGCCCCGAGATATGCCCTGACCTGCGAAAACGCCATTCAGAAGACGCCGTTTCCGTGTTACCCTGGATAGCCACGGAAGGGGTACCTGTCACATGACGTTCAAGGTTGGCGACACCGTGGTCTATCCCCATCACGGGGCCGCGCTGATCGAGGCTATCGAAACTCGCCAGATCAAAGGCGTGGACAAGACCTACTTGGTGCTGAAGGTCGCCCAGGGCGACCTGACGGTACGTGTGCCAGCGGACAATGCGGAGTTCGTCGGCGTGCGTGATGTGGTCGGTCAGGACGGGCTGGACCGGGTCTTCGAAGTACTGCGCGCGCCGTACGCCGAGGAGCCCACGAACTGGTCGCGTCGTTACAAGGCAAACCTGGAGAAGCTCGCCTCCGGCGACGTCATCAAGGTCGCGGAAGTCGTGCGCGACCTGTGGCGCCGGGAGCGCGAGCGCGGACTCTCCGCAGGTGAGAAGCGCATGCTCGCCAAGGCCCGCCAGATCCTGGTGAGCGAGCTGGCTCTCGCGGAGAACACCAACGAGGACAAGGCGGAGGCCCTGCTCGACGAGGTGCTCGCCTCCTGACCTGAGGCGAGGCGCAGACCGTCAGCCACTCGGTTCAGCGCACTGAAATGCCGCGGTGCCCGATGACATCCTTGCTGTCGCCGGGCGCTGCGGCATGTTCGTACCCGGACACGGGTTCCGGCATCCGGACGTCCGGGTGCCCTTGGTCCTCGTACGCTCATCCCGGGAGGTTTCCCCGGGTCCTGGCGTGCCGGGCCCGGGCTGCTGGCTCGACCAGGGTCACGGAAGGGTCCGGTCAAGGCGTCGCGCCCGGCACGGTGAGGCCATACCCAACTAGGTCGAGCACACAAACCTGACAGGAACCGATGTCTGACGAATCGCGTCCCTCACCCATCGAGACGTCTGCCGAGACGTCCGCCGCGGACCGTCCGCGTCCCAGGACCGCCGTCGTGATCCCGGCCGCGGGCCGGGGCGTACGGCTCGGTCCGGGCGCCCCCAAGGCCCTGCGCGCGCTGGGCGGCACGCCCATGCTCATCCACGCGGTCCGGGCGATGGCCGCCTCCCGCGGGGTCTCCCTCGTCGTGGTCGTCGCCCCGCCCGACGGCGCGGGCGAGGTCAAGAGCCTCCTGGACGCGCACGCCCTGCCCGAGAGGACGGACTTCCTCGTGGTGCCCGGCGGCGAGACGCGGCAGGAGTCCGTACGGCTCGGCCTGGACGCGCTGCCGCCCGAGTACGACATCGTCCTGGTGCACGACGCCGCCCGGCCTCTGGTGCCGGTGGACACGGTGGACGCGGTCATCGACGCCGTACGGGAGGGTGCGCCCGCCGTGGTGCCGGCGGTGCCGCTCGCCGACACGGTGAAGCAGGTCGAGCCCGCCGCGGTGCCGGGCGACCCCGAGCCGGTGGTGGCGACGCCGGAGCGGGCGCGGCTGCGTGCCGTGCAGACCCCGCAGGGCTTCGACCGCGCGACGCTGGTGCGGGCCCACGGGGCGGTGACCGACGACGTCACCGACGACGCGAGCATGGTCGAGCAGCTCGGGCTCGCGGTGGTGGTGGTGCCGGGGCACGAGGAGGCGTTCAAGGTGACGCGCCCGCTCGACCTGGTGCTCGCGGAGGCGGTGCTGGCGCGCAGGAGGCTGAACGATGGGTTCTGAGGGCTTTGCGGGGTCTGAGGGCTCCGGGGCGGGAGAGCGGCTGCCCCTGCTGCCGCAGGTCGGGATCGGTACGGACATCCACGCCTTCGAGGACGGGCGTGAGCTGTGGTGCGCCGGGCTGAAGTGGGAGGGCGAGGGGACCGGGCTCGCCGGGCACTCCGACGCGGACGTCGTCGCGCACGCGGCGTGCAACGCGCTGTTCTCCGCGGCGGGGGTCGGGGACCTGGGGCAGCACTTCGGCACCGGGCGGCCGGAGTGGTCCGGGGCGTCGGGGGTGACGCTGCTGACGGAGGCGGCGCGGATCGTGCGGGCGGCGGGGTTCCGGATCGGGAACGTCGCGGTGCAGGTGGTCGGGGCGCGGCCGAAGATCGGTAAGCGGCGGGGGGAGGCGGAGGCCGTGCTCTCCGGGGCGGTGGGGGCGCCGGTGTCCGTGTCGGGGGCGACGACGGACGGGCTGGGGTTCCCCGGGCGGGGGGAGGGGCTGATGGCGGTGGCCACGGCGTTGGTCGTGCGGGTGTCTTAGGGCGGGGGTGGGGCACCCCGCGTGGCCTGCCGTGCGGGTTCCGCCCCGCGCCCCGCCAGGGGCTCCGCCCCTGGACCCCGTCCTGCGCCCACCCACCACCCGACTCGCGGGGACAAGGGGCTGGCGCACGGGGTTCGGCTCGCTGGGGACAAGGGGTCGGCCCGCGGAGGGCCGGCGCCCGGGGGGCAAAGGGGTCGGCTCGGCTCACTGGGGCGGGAGGGCGTGGGCTTCGCGCTTCGTGGGGGTCCCGGTGTCTTGCGACTCGGTCCGGCAACAACGCGGGACGTGTGCCCTTGGCACTGCTCGGCGCCTACTACCCTGGACGCGTGACTATTCGCCTGTACGACACCAGCGCCCGGCAGATCCGTGACTTCGCCCCCCTCACGCCGGGCTGCGTCTCGATCTACCTCTGTGGCGCCACCGTGCAGGCCGCCCCGCACATCGGGCACATCCGGTCGGGGCTGAACTTCGACATCATGCGCCGCTGGTTCGCCCACCGCGGCTACGACGTCACGTTCATCCGCAACGTCACCGACATCGACGACAAGATCATCAGGAAGGCGGCCGAGCAGGGCCGCCCCTGGTGGGCCATCGGGTACGAGAACGAGCGGGCGTTCAACGACGCCTACGCCGCCCTCGGCTGCCTGCCGCCCACCTACGAGCCGCGCGCCACCGGGCACATCACCGAGATGGTCGAGATGATGCGCGGGCTCATCGAGCGCGGACACGCCTACGAGGCCGACGGCAACGTCTACTTCGACGTGCGCTCCCTGCCGGGCTACCTGTCGCTGTCCAACCAGGACCTCGACGACCTGCGCCAGCCCTCCGAGGACGGCGAGACCGGCAAGCGCGACCCGCGGGACTTCGCCATGTGGAAGGCGGCCAAGCCCGGGGAGCCGAGCTGGGAGACGCCGTGGGGGCGGGGGCGGCCGGGCTGGCACCTGGAGTGCTCCGCGATGGCGCACAAGTACCTGGGCGAGGAGTTCGACATCCACGGCGGCGGGATCGACCTGATCTTCCCGCACCACGAGAACGAGATCGCCCAGGCCCGCGGCTTCGGCGACGACTTCGCCCGGTACTGGGTGCACAACGCCTGGGTCACCATGAGCGGCGAGAAGATGTCGAAGTCGCTCGGCAACAGCGTGCTCGTGAGCGAGATGGTGAAGAAGTGGCGGCCGGTCGTGCTGCGCTACTACCTGGGCACCCCGCACTACCGCTCCACCATCGAGTACAGCGAGGAGTCCCTGCGCGAGGCCGAGTCGGCGTACGCGCGCATCGAGGGCTTCGTGCAGCGCGTGACCGAGCTGGCCGGCCACACCGTGGAGCCGGCCGCCGAGGTGCCGCCGGCCTTCGCCGAGGCGATGGACGACGACCTGGGCGTCCCCCAGGCGCTGGCGATCGTGCACACCACCGTCCGGCAGGGCAACAGCGCGCTGGCCGCCGACGACAAGGACGCCGCCGTGGCCCGGCTCGCCGAGGTGCGGGCCATGCTCGGCGTCCTCGGCCTGGACCCGCTGGACGCGCGGTGGGCCGGGGAGCAGGAAGAGGGCGAGGACCTGCGGCACGTCGTCGACGGCCTCGTACGCCTCGTCCTCGACCAGCGCGAGGCCGCGCGGGCGCGGAAGGACTGGGCCACCGCCGACGCCATCCGCGACCAGCTCGGACAGTCCGGACTGGTCATCGAGGACAGCCCGCAGGGTCCCCGCTGGAGCCTCGGTTCCCGCTGACCCGGCGGCGCGGCGGGACCCGCTCCCGTAGATCGATTGTGCCGCCCGGCCCTCCGGGCGGCACACTGCACAAGACGCACGTACGACGCACACTCCCGTAGAGAGCGGAGACAGGTAACTCATGGCCGCGAACAACCGCCGCATGTCCGGCAAGAAGGGCGCGCAGGTCGGCAGCGGCGGCAAGCGACGCCGGGGCCTGGAAGGCAAGGGGCCGACGCCCCCCGCCGAGATGCGCAAGGGGCACGCCAAGCAGCGCGCCGCCAACGCGAAGGCGCGCCGCACCACGGGGCGCCCGCAGCCCCGGCGCGGCGGCGGCCGGTCGACGTCCGAGCTGGTCGTCGGCCGCAACCCGGTCTACGAGGCGCTGCGCGAGGGTGTGCCCGCCTCCACGCTCTACGTCCAGCAGTTCATCGACAACGACGAGCGGGTGCGCGAGGCGCTGCAGCTCGCCGCCGAACGCGGTGGCATCAACCTCATGGAGGCGCCGCGCCCCGAGCTGGACCGGATGACCAACGGGCTCAACCACCAGGGGCTCGTGCTCCAGGTGCCGCCGTACGAGTACGCGCACCCCGAGGACCTGGTCGCCGCCGCGCACGACGAGGGCGCGGACCCGCTGATCGTCGCCCTCGACGGTGTGACCGACCCGCGCAACCTGGGCGCCGTCGTCCGCTCGGTCTCCGCCTTCGGCGGCCACGGCGTCGTGGTGCCCGAGCGGCGCGCGGCCGGCATGACGGCGGGCGCCTGGAAGACGTCCGCCGGGACGGCCGCCCGCACGCCGGTGGCCCGCGCCACCAACCTCACGCGGGCGCTGGAGTCGTACCAGAAGGCCGGCATCACGGTCGTCGGTCTCGCCGCCGACGGCGAGGCCGAACTCGGCGACCTGGCGGCCCTCGACGGTCCCGTGGTCATCGTCGTCGGCAGCGAGGGCAAGGGCCTGTCCCGCCTCGTCGGCGAAACCTGCGACTTCCGGGTGCGGATCCCGATGCCGGGCGGGGCGGAGTCCCTGAACGCCGGTGTGGCGGCGGGGATCGTGCTGTACGAGGCGGCGCGTCGCCGCTCCTGAACGAGTGTTCGCGGCGTAGCTCGAACGGGGTGTTCGAGGCTGTCCGGACATGCTTGACGCTGTCCGGACAGATCGGGGCGGTCAAGGCAGTGTCCTAACGACACATCACTCGGTTAGATGAGTGTGGACACCAGAACACCCCGCACTCCCACGGGGGACCGCTCGTCGGGATACGACGACGCTCCCGCGCTGAGCATGGTGAAGGTGCCGAGCGATCCGGCCCAGGTCATCGTCAACCACGCGAGCTTCCGCGTGCAGTTCGGTGCCTCCGCGCGGCGGACCCAGTCCCCGCGGATCGCGCGGCACCTGAGCGCCACCCAGAACGCCCGCGTGCCCGCCGCCCCGGCCGCGGGCCGCCGCCGCGCCGTCGTGTGGAGCGGGCGGTCCGACCCGGACGACACCGGCGCGCACCGGCTGCTCCAGGCGGTGCGGGCGGGAGCCGGTCACCACACCGACGACCCGGCCGCCGAGCACTCCGGCGACGCCGGGGCCACGCAGGTCATCCCGCGGGTCGACCTCGACGGCGGCCCCCTGGACTACGACGACGGCCCCGCCACCCAGACGCTGGAGACGCCCCTCGTCGGCGCCCAGCGCGGCCCCGTCCCCGACGGCACCCGGCTGCTGCCCGCGATGCGCACCGTGGGCAGCGCCTACGACGAGCCGGGCTACGACGAATCCGCCTACGACCCGCAGGACTTCGGCACCGGAAGCGACGGCTACGACGACGGTTACGGCCCCGACGGCTACGCCGGCGACCCGGACCGGGGCGAGCCGCGCCGCAGGCGCCGCGGCGACGACCCGGCACGCCACGCCTACTTCCCCGGCCGCCGGATGAACCTCGGCGTCGTCCTGCTGCCGCTGCGCGTCTTCCTCGGCTTCATCTCCATCTACGCCGGCATGGGCAAGCTCTGCGACCCCGTCTACTTCGACGGCGGCGAACGCGGCTCCATGGTCAAGTGGCTCAACACCCTGCATCCCTGGGACGTCGCCGAGCCGCTGCGCCAGTTCGCCCTCGCCCACCCCGTGGGCGCCGGGCTGGTCATCGCCTTCCTCCAGGTGCTGGTGGGCGTCCTGACCGTCCTCGGCTGCTGGCAGCGCGTGGCCGCCGTCATCGGCGCGGGCCTGTCCGCCGCGCTCCTGGTCACCGTCAGCTGGAAGAGCGTCCCGGCCTACGACGCGCCCGACATCATCTACCTCGCCGCCTGGTCCCCGCTGATCATCGCCGGGGCCCCCGTCTACTCCGTGGACGGCAGGCTCGCGGGCAGCGCCTGGCGCCGGCTCGGTCCCCGCTCCGACATCTGGGACCTGCGCCGGTACGTCCTGCGCCGCGGCGCCGTCATCACCTTCCTGGTCGCCGGCGTCACCCTCCTGGTCGGCTCCGTCCTAGGCGGTGCCGTCCGGGACGCCGACCGGGTGGTCGTCCCGGGGCCCGGCGAGGCCCCGCGCAACGAGCTGCCCGGCTCCCCGCTCCCGCAGGACCCCGGCACCCGCGAGCCGAAGACCTCCTCCCCGGAGGCCTCCGCATCCCCCACCCAGGGCGCCACCAGCGGCGCGTCCGCTCCCGCGCAGGACGGCGCGACCACGCCGGGCGCGACCCGCGACAGCAGCGGTACCGCCACCGGTGGCGGCACGCCCAGTCAGACGCAGGGCACGACGGGCGGCCAGGCCCCGCCGCGGCAGTCCGCTCCGGGCGGCGGCCAGGCGCCGAGCACCACCGCGGGACCGACCTCGGGCGGCGGCACCTCGACCGGGGGCACCGGCGGTTCCACCGGCTCCACCGGGAGCGGTGACGGCGGCGGCTCGTCGTCCACGGGAGAGCCCGGCAGCCGCCTCGTCGGCGGCCTCCTGGGCTAGCGGCAGCACGACCGGCCGACGCGCAGATACGGCAGCAGGGCCCCGCGGATCATGAGCGGGGCCCTGCTGCCGTATCTGCGCGGGCCGTAACGCCGTAGCGCGTGGCTGTGGCTGTGGGGCCTCAGCGGCCGGACAGGGCCGCCAGTTCCCGGGCCGCCTCCGTCAGGTCCTTCGCGGTGTCGATCGCCCGCCAGTAGGAGCCCTGCGGGATCGGGAAGCCGGCCAGCCGGTGCTCACGGGCCAGCCGGGGGAAGGTGGTGCGCTCGTGGTCGCCGCGCTCCGGGAGCATCCCGGCGAACTCCGGCGAGAAGACGTACACGCCCGCGTTGATCTCGAAGGTCGACGGCGGCGCCTCGATGAAGTCGGTGATGTGGCCGAAGCCGTCCGTCTGGACCGCGCCCCACGGCAGGCGCGGGCGGGCCAGGGCGAGGGTCGCGACGGCGTCCCGCTCGGCGTGGAAGTCGGCCATGTCGCGCAGCGAGAAACGGGTCCAGATGTCGCCGTTGGTGGCGTACCAGGGCCGGTCCGGGTGCGGGAGGCGGGCGGCGGCGTACCTGAGGCCGCCGCCGCGGCCCAGCGGCTCGGTCTCCACGACGGTGGTGACGGAGAGCGGCAGGTCGGCGCCGGCCAGCCACTTCTGCAGCACCTCGGCCAGATGACCGCAGGAGACCACGACGTCGGTGACGCCCTCCTCGGCGAGCCAGGCGAGCTGATGGCCGATGATCGGAGTCCCGGTGCCCGGGATCTCGACCATCGGCTTGGGCCGGTCGTCGGTGTAGGGGCGCAGCCGGGAACCCTGCCCGCCGGCCAGGACGACGGCTTGAACGGGGCGGCGGGACGCGGCGTTCGGATCGGTCATGCTCGAACTGTACGCGGCGCCCCACCGGCCTCCGAAGGGCGCCGGGGTGTCCCCTAGCCGTGCGCGGCCAGGACGCCCGAGGCGAAGGCGGTGTCGCAGACGGGGCGGGCGTACGACTGGGCGCGCGTCGGGCCGTAGGCCTTCACCGCGGCGCGGCCGAGGGCGCGGGCGATCGTCGCGCAGTGGTCGGCCAGCGACGGGCGCTCGTTCACCGCCTGCTGGAGGTGGGTGAGGGCGACGCCCGGGTCCTCCTCCTGCAGTTCGGTCAGCAGCCGGTCGCGCAGCACCTCGTGCGGGGCGCGGGCGGCGCGGGCGGTGGAGGCCTTGGCGGAGGACGCCTCGGACGCGGCGAGCACCGAGTCCGAGGGATCCCCGGACCAGTTGACGCGGGTGACCGCGAGAGTCCCGGAGAGCACCAGGACGACGGGCAGGACGAAGGCGAGAGAGCGGCCGATCCGGTGGGCGGGGCCCCGGCCGCGTCGCGTCTGTCGGGTGGTGGAGTGCTTCACGGAGTGCTTCACGCGAGTGAGGGTAGCGCCCGGTAATGATTTGGCGACATTTAGTCACCCCTTCGGGGGATGAAGAGCCGCTGCCGGAGGGGTAGGAGGTTGACGAACATGGGTCGAAACGTCCGTTGCGCCGGGGTATTTGTCGACAACGAAAAGAGCCCCGCAGCAGGCTGCGGGGCTTTTCTCGGCAACGCGGGTGAAATCACCCGGTCGCGTGGTTTCTCAGCGGGAGGTTTCCCCGCGCGAGGGCGCTCAGTCGGTGAGGCGCTCGCCCGTGGAGGACGAGAACACGTGGATCTCGCCCGGCCGCGGCACGACGTGGACGGTCGCGCCCTTCTCCGGCACCGCGCGGCTGCTGACGCGCACCACGAGGTCCTTGGTCTCGCCGCCGACGTCGACCGTGCCGTAGATGTAGCCGTCGGCGCCGGTCTCCTCCACGACGTTCACCGAGACCGCGAGACCGGCCGGGGCGTCGGCCGAGTCCTTCGACAGCGTCTTGGCGGCGCCGCCGTTCAGCTCCTCCACGTCGAAGTGCTCCGGGCGGACACCGACGGTGACCGTGCGGTCGCCCTTGTCGGAGGCGGCCTTCAGGGCGTCGCGGTTGACCGGGACGACGCTGTTGCCGAACTTCACGCCGCCGTCGGTGATCGGGACCTCGACCAGGTTCATGGCCGGGGAGCCGATGAAGCCGGCGACGAAGAGGTTCGCGGGCTTGTCGTACATGTTCCGCGGGGTGTCGACCTGCTGGAGCAGACCGTCCTTGAGGACCGCCACGCGGTCGCCCATCGTCATGGCCTCGACCTGGTCGTGGGTGACGTAGACGGTGGTGATGCCCAGGCGGCGCTGGAGCGAGGCGATCTGCGTACGGGTGGAGACGCGGAGCTTGGCGTCCAGGTTGGACAGCGGCTCGTCCATGAGGAACACCTGCGGCTCACGCACGATCGCGCGGCCCATCGCCACACGCTGGCGCTGACCGCCGGAGAGCGCCTTCGGCTTGCGGTCCAGGTACTCGGTGAGGTCGAGGATCTTCGCGGCCTCCTCGACCTTCTGCCGGATCTCCGCCTTGTTGACGCCGGCGATCTTCAGGGCGAAGCCCATGTTGTCGGCGACCGACATGTGCGGGTAGAGCGCGTAGTTCTGGAACACCATGGCGATGTCCCGGTCCTTCGGCGGCAGGTGCGTCACGTCGCGGTCACCGATGCGGATGGCGCCGCCGTTCACGTCCTCGAGCCCCGCGAGCATCCGGAGCGAGGTGGACTTGCCGCAACCGGACGGGCCGACCAGGACGAGGAACTCGCCGTCCGCGATGTCGATGTCGAGACCGTCGACGGCGGGCTTCGTGGAACCCGGGTACACGCGGGTCGCCTTGTCGAACGTAACAGTGGCCATGGTGAATGGGCCCCCTTCTACCGGCAGGAACGTGCCGGACGATCCGTTGTAGGAAGGTGGTGGTGTAGTCCACACGGGTGAAGCTGAGCAGGACGGTACCCGGCGTTCACCTGATCTGTCAGTAGCTGGGAGTCCGTGAATTTCGCCGAAACTTTCGAATCACATCGTTCACCGGCTCTGTGTACAGTGGAGCAGCCTGCGCGCGCCCGCCGCGCGCGTGCCTCCTTAGCTCAGCTGGTCAGAGCGCCGCTCTTGTAAAGCGAAGGTCGTCGGTTCGAATCCGACAGGGGGCTCCGCACGGGGAGGACGACGCCCCCGCGATCATTGATCGCGGGGGCGTCGCCGGTTTTCGGGGGTGCTACTTGCCCTCCGGCAGTGATTCCGCCTCGCAGACCGTGCCGGGCTTCGGGAGCGTGCCGTTCAGCAGGTAGGCGTTGACGGTGTCCTGGACGCAGGCGTTGCCGCTGTCGTAGGCGCCGTGGCCCTCGCCCTCGTACGTCAGCTCGACGCCCACCTTCTCGCCGAGGCGCTCGGCCATGCGGGCGGCGCCCTCGTAGGGGGTGGCGGGGTCGCCGGTGTTGCCGACGAGCAGGACGGGGGGTGCGCCCGGGGCGCTGACCTCGGGGTGGGGGGCGGCTCCGGGGACCGGCCAGCCGTCGCAGGACAGGGCGCTCCAGGCGAGGCCGGGGCCGAAGAGCGGGGAGGCCTCCAGGAAGTCCTCCAGGCGTGACCGGACGTCCGCGACGGTGTAGCGGGCGCTGGAGTCGTCGCAGGTGATGGCCCTGAAGGCGTCGTCCTCGTTGCTCTTCGCGTCGTCCGCGTCGTCGCTGCCGCCGTCGTCCGGGTCGCCGCCCCTGCCGTGCTGGCCCAGGGCCTCGGCGAGGTCGTGGAGTACCTCGCCGTTGTGGTCGGCCGCGGCCTCCAGGCCGACGCGGAGCGCGGGCCAGTAGTCCTGCCGGTAGAGCGCGCCGCTGATGGCGTCGACGAGGGCGTCGCCGTCGAGTTCGCCGCCGTCGGGGGTGGTGAGCGGGGTGTCGTCGAGGGCCGCTTCGAGGCCGACGGTGAGGTCCAGGATGCCCTCGGCGTCGTTGCCGAGCGCGCAGCCCTGCCGTGCGCACCAGGTGGCGAAGTGATCGAAGGCGAGCTGGAAGCCGCCGGCCTGGGCGAGGGCTTCCTCCATCAGGTCGTGGGTGGGGTCGACGACCCCGTCGAGTACCGCGCGGCCGACGCGCCCCGGGAACAAGTGGGCGTAGACGCCGCCGAGTTCGGTGCCGTAGGAGATGCCGAAGTAGTGGAGCCTGTCGTCGCCGAGCACCTCGCGCACGAGGTCCATGTCCTGGGCGGCCTGGGTGGTGCCGACGTAGGGGAGGACGTCGCCGGAGTGCTTCTCGCAGGCGGCCGCCGTCTCCCGGTTGAACCGGACCAGGGCGTCGGTCTCGTCGTCGCCGTCGTCGGGGGTGTTGTCGATGTCGTCCTCGTCGGGGAGGCCGGCGTCCAGGCAGCGCACGCCGCGGCTGTTGCCGACGCCGCGCGGGTCGAAGCTGACGAGGTCGTAGCGGGTGCGGAGCTTCTCGTAGTCGGGGGCGAGACCGGGGAGGGTGGCGACGCCGGAGCCGCCGGGGCCGCCGAAGTTGAAGAGCAGGGAGCCGATCCGCTCGTCCGGGCCGCCGCTGCTGCGGGCGCGGATCAGCGCGAGGTCCATGGACTCGTCGGAGGGGTTCTTCCAGTCCAACGGCGTGCGCAGGGTGGCGCATTGCCACCGGGTGCCGTCGGGGAGCGCGCCGGGGGCCTCGCCGCCGCCCTGGACGGGCGCGGGGGCGGGGCAGTCCCGCCAGGTCGGGGACTGCTCGCGGAGGTTGCTCAGGGCCTGTGCGTCGGTCGTGGCGCCGCCGGTGTCGCCGTGCCGGTCGCCGTCCCGGGCCGTGGGCGCGCAGGCCGTCAGGGAGGAGGCGAGCAGGGTGGCCGTGGACAGCAGGACGGCGGTGGATATCGCTCGTGCTGTGGGCATGGCCTCAGCCTCCGGTGGCCCGGAGGGCGGCGCATGGTGTGGCGTCCGTTCGGGTGGGGGCCCCGCCGGTTCGGGACATGTGCGGCGGCGGGGCCCCGGGCCGGCGTACGGCGCCGGAGCCCCGGGCCGGTCAGGAGGGGTTGGCGCTGGACGGGCCGAAGAACTCGATCTCGGAGATGGCCACCTGCTTCTTGGCGGACGCCGCGTGGGCGGATTCGATGGTGAAGCGGACCTTGGTGACCTCGCCGACGCGGAACGGGCGTCGCTGGCCGCCGGCGCCCTGGTCCAGGGTGAGGTCACGGGTCTTCACCGACCCGTCCTTCATGGTGATCGTCGCCTTGACCCGGTGCGGCAGGGCCGACTCCCGCAGCTTGTCGGCGCGGGTGGAGACACCCGGGGTGATGATCACGTCGAGCAGCCGGGTCGGCTCGGTGAAGCTGACCTCGACCCACTCGCCCTGGCCGGACTGCGAGATGCCCGGCCCCCACCAGGTGTTGCTGAGCTTGTCGATGAGGAGCTCCGGCTTGTGACCGGGGAAGGAGTGCGAGGCCTTGATGGCGTCCGGGGAGACCGGGGCGCGCTTGGCGAAGTGGTCGCGGGTGTTCTGGACGCCGTCGGGGATGTACATGAAGCCGAGGACGACCAGGGTGGCCACGACGACGACGGTGATCCAGGTGCCGATGCGGTCGAAGACGCGGCGCAGACGGGGGCGGTCGCCGGCCCAGGGGGTCTCCTGGCGCCGTCCGCCGAAGAGCCGGCGCCACCAGGGGGCCCGGACGGAGGCCTGGTCGCCGCTCGCCACCAGGGGCATGGCGCAGCGGGCGCAGTAGTGGCGGTCGGGGCGGTTGGGTGTGGAGCACCACGGGCAGGGCGGGCCGTTGGCGATGTCCGGCTGGTGGCCGGGGGCGCGGACCTGCGGCCGGTCCGCGTCGGGGCGGCCGGGCAGGACGGGGGCGACGGCGGGGGGCGCCGCCGGGGCGGGCGCCTCGGGGTCGGCGACGGGGACGAGGAGGGAGCGGGCCCGGTCGGACATGGTGTCGGCGAGCGGGTTCGGGGCGGGGGCGGACGCTGAGGGCACCGGGGCGGTCGGGGCGGTCTCGTCGGTGCCGGGCGCGGGCGCGGCGGCTCCCGGTGCGTCGTCCGGGGCGGCGGTACCCCCGGCGCGGTCCGCGGTGTCCGGTGCGCTCCCGGTGCCGGGGGCGTCCCCGCCGGCGGCCGGGGTGTCCGCGGCGGCAGCGGGGCGGCGCGGCTGGGGCAGCGTCGGGTTGTCCCCGATCGCGCCGGCCGGCTCGGCGGAGCCCTGGGCGGGTGCCGCGGCCGGGCGGCCGGTGCGGGCCGGCGGCACGCCGGCGCCGCCGAAGGCGTCGAAGCCGGGGCGCTGGTCGGACGCGGCGGCTGCGGGCCGCGCGGTGCGGGCGGCGGCGCCGGCCTGGTCCCAGCTCAGCACGGCGCCGCACGCGTCGCAGAAGGACTGGCCCGGTTCCGCGCGGGTTCCGCACTCGGCGCAGTTCTGCGTGGTCATCTCTCCGGGGTCCTTTCGGAGGCGGTCACTTCGACCGTGTAGGGCATGTGGGCGGGGCGGGCGGCGGCGACGAGGGCGTCCAGCCGGTGTACGTCGACGGGCCTGGGGTCGGGCAGCCGGAGGGCGACGTGCAGCTGCGGGCGGGGCCGGCCGGGGAACGGGCCGAGCGGCCGGGCGTTCCAGACGGCGCCGCCGCTCTCGGTGATCTCCGGCGCGACACCGAAGGCGAGCCGGACGGTCTCGGACAGGCCCTGCAGGGTGCCCCGTACGCGGTGCAGCCGGGCGGCGGCGGCGACGGCGGCGCGCAGCATGGGTTCGGCCTCGGTGCCGTCGGTCTCCGCGCCGACCCAGGTACCGAGCCACCGGGCGAAGTCCGCCGGGGTGAGGGCGGGGTCGAAGTAGGTGTCCAGGCAGTCCAGGACGTTCAGGATGGGTGCGAGGACGTCGTCGAGCCCGCCGACGAAACGCAGGGCGAGGTCGTCGTCGGCGAAGACGGCCGGCAGCATCGACGCGATGGGCAGCGACGAGCCGAGCCCGTCGACGGAGCCCCGTTGCGAGGCGGACTTCACGCGCTGTCCCCGATCACGCGGACCCGGTGGTCGTAGGAGAAGACCAGGGAGGGCGCGTCGAGGTCGATGCGGTTGGTGGGGTCGCCGCGCTTGCCGGTGAGGGGGTCGGCCGGGTGCAGGACGACCTCGTCGACGAGTTCGACGCCGGGGACGCGCTGGAGGACGGCGAACAGCTCACCGGTCTGCACGGGGCGTCCGAAGGGCCAGCCCTTGCCGTCGGCGCCGCCGGTGAGCGGGTCGAGGTGGCGGTACAGGGCGTCGTGGGTCTGCCGGCGCACGCGGTCGGCGTCGACGTCGCGGAAGGCGTGGACGGTGGCGACGACGGTGACGCCCTGGTAGTACGGCGGGCCGACGGCGAGACGGGTGCCGATCAGACGCCGTTCGTCGAGGTGCCGCGTGATGCGGCTCAAGAGGGCGTCGCCGGGGACGAGTTGCTCGAAGCGGAGGCGTCCGCCGGGGTCCGGGACGGCCTGGGGCACGACGAGGACACGGACGGCGTGGGCGCCGTACTCGTTCTCCGCGCCCTCCAGGCAGGTGATGCGGGCGGTCTCGGGGGCGGCGCGGCGGGCGAGTTCCTCGTAGTCGCGCAGCGTGACGGCGCGTTCCTGGGCGCGCAGGGTGATGGGGGCCCGGAGCTTGGCCTCCTCGATGGTCTCGCCGTCGACGCCGCCGAGGGCGGCCTCGCGGTTGACGACCTCGGAGACGTACGGGATGGAGGTGCGCAGCACCTGTACGGCGCCGCGGGCCACGTTGCCCGCCCTGCCTCCGCCGGTGCGGTAGCGGCGGGCGCGGATGACGGCGCCCTTGGGCGGGACGGCACCGTACTGGCGCAGGGTGCCGTCGGCCTCGCGGACGGCGGGGCCGAAGGCGATCTCGCCGGTGGTGGCGTCGACGGTGATGTGGTGGTCGTCGGGGTGGGAGCCGGAGAAGTGCGGGACGACCTGCCAGTCCTGCCAGCCGTCGTCCGCGGCGGTCTGGAGGAGGACGGACGGTTCACCGGCGACGACGGGGGCGTGTTCGAGCCTCAGCCGCTGGCCGGGCAGGCCGGTGGACTCGCCGAGGGGCTCGTCGAGGATGGTCTCGGCGTGGATGGAGCCGGTGGTGCCGCCGATGGTGTAGGCCTCGGCGGAACGGACGGTCGGCGAGGTGGTGTAGAAGGGCTGGCCGCTCAGCGGCTCGGTGACCCGGCAGCGGATCCAGCCGGCCTCGTGGCCGCCGTTGCGGGACAGGACGTGCCCGCCGGGTATGTGGAGCACGACGTCGCCGGGGCGGTTGAGACCACCGGTGCCGTCCCGGTCGACCTCGCAGGACTGCCAGCCGTCCTCGGTCCAGGCCTCCCAGACCAGCGGCGGCTGGCGCGGGTCGACACCGACGCCGTCGACGCGGCTGTCGAGTTCGAGGGCGAGCGCGCAGTCCGGGACGGCGGCGGTGAGGCCGATGAGCATGCAGTCGCCGGGGTTGGGCGCCTCGGCGAAGCACATCACGTCCTTGCTCTCCGCGAGGTCCGTGGTGCGGTCGCTGACGGCTTCGCCGCGGGTCTGCGTCACCAGGCGGTCCAACGCGCACGGGACGATGCGCAGGTCGTGCTCGGTGGCGAACACGACGGCCTCGTCGCGTTCGGTGCGCAGGGTGGCGACCTCGGTGCCGACCGGGACGAGGATCGTGTCCTCCTGCGGTGCGGAGAGCCAGAAGGTGACGTCCGTGCGCGCGGCCGACGGCGGGAAGAGCGTGATGCCGACCAGGTCCAGGAAGGCGAGGTGGTTCTTGTCCGGCACCCGGTTGAGCCGGTAGACGATCTGGTCGGCCATGTGGGCCACCGTCTCGACGAGCGTGACACCGGGGTCCGAGACGTTGTGGTCGGTCCACTCCGGGGCGCGCTGCTGGATGTAGCGCTTGGCATCGTCGACGAACTGCTGGAAGCGGCGGTCGTCGAGGTTGGGAGAGGGCAGGGGCATCAGCGGTCGCCTTCGGGAGAGCCCGGGAGACCGGCCGGAGCGTCGGGGAGGTCGGGCTCGTCGTGGGAGGGGATGACGTAGAACGGGAACACGAGGCTGCGCGGGTTGTTGGTGCCGCGGATCGAGTAACGGACGTCGATGAAGAGGACGTTCTGTTCCTCGCCGGTGGTGACGTCCACGTCGTGGACCTCGATGCGTGGTTCCCAGCGGTCCAGGGTGACATACACCTCGTGCTGGATGCGGCCGGCCGTCTGCTCGTTGACGGGGGCGAAGACGAGGTCGTGGATGGCGCAGCCGAACTCCGGGCGCATCGGCCGCTCTCCGGGCGCGGTGGCGAGGATGAGCCGCATGGCCTCCTCCACCTCCTGCTCGCCGCTGACGAGGGCGATCCCGCCGGTGGGCCCGATCCGCAGGGGGAACGACCAGCCGGAGCCGACGAACTGTTCGGCCATCAGAGAGCAACCTGCCTTCCTCGGAAACGCTTCGTCACAGGCCCGGCACGGGGATGGTCGCGACCTTGAAGATGGGGGTCTTGACCTCGAGGGACGCGCCGATGATCCTCGTCATGACGGAGTTGATCTGGACGTTGACGGTGCCGGAGATGGTCGTCGCGGCCCCGGCGCTCAGCGTCGCGGCGCCGGCCGCCCCCAGGTTCAGGGCGCCTCCCGCGGTGACTCCGATCACGCCCCCGCTGCGCATGTTGATCATGCTGCTCTGGATGCTGAGCGGGCCGCCGCTCTTGATGGTGAGGGCGCGTCTGGCGCTGAGCGACAGGTCGGTGCCCGCGTCCACCGACACCGAGCGGCTGCCGGTGATCTTGACGGCGCCCTTGCTGTCGACGGTGATCTCGGTCTTGGTGCGGTCGAGGTTGATGGTCAGCTTGTCGTTGCCGCTGGCGATCCGGACGCCCTGCTTGCGCCCGCCGGTGCGCTGGCTGAGCAGGTCGACCCGGTTGCCCTGGCGGTCGGACAGGGTGTGCCGTACGGCCTTCTTCTTCAGGCCGTCGTGCAGGGGCACGTCGCTCTTGGTCGGCACGTCCCGGCCGTTGTAGAGGCCGCCGATCACGAACGGGTGGTCCAGTGCCCCCCGGTCGAAGGCGACCAGCACCTCGTCGCCGACGTCCATGGGGAAGATGCCGCCGCCCGCCACGCCGCCCATCTGGACGCTGCGCGCCCAGTCGCTGACGTAGGTGTCGTCCAGCCACGGGAACTGCAGCTTGACCCTGCCCTGCTTGAGGGGGTCCTGTACGTCGGTGACGATGGCGTTGGCGACGCTGGGCAGCCGGGTGGCGCTCGCCGGGTCCGTGCCGCCGCTGCCGCCCGAGGCGAGGCCGTACAGGGAACGCCACTGGCGTCCGCTGACCGTGATCCAGGACTCGTAGGCGACGCCGTCGCCGAAGTGGTGGCGTACCGAGGTGACGGTGTACTTGCCCTCGAAGGGGGTGCCGACGTCGGCGAGCGCGACGGGGACGCCGGGCCGCAGGTCGGGGTGGCCGTTGGCGGCGACCTCCAGCTCGGCGAAGGAGGCGGTGACGTCGGAGGCGAGGGCCTTCGCGGCGTTCTGCACCTCGTCCTGCTTGTCGTACGGGTTGGCGGTCTCGACGAGTTTGCCGGGCTTGAACTTGCCGGCGGCCGTGCCGGGCGTCCACTTGATGCTGATGCCCGGGTCGGTGGTGGCCGGCGCGGTCTCGGTGATCTTCTTCTTGGTGGTGACGTTCCAGCCGCGCGACTCGACCTTGCCGATCTGGTCGGCGGCGGTGACGGCGGCCCGCAGCCGCAGGATGTCGTGGCCGGCCTGGAGGACGAAGGTGCTCTTGTCGCCGTCCGTGTTCGGCGAGGGCGCGCCGGCCGACGGCTTCGGCGTGACGAACCGGAACTTCCCCTTGGAGTCCAGATACATGATCATCTTGTTCTCGTCGGCGAGCCGGGCGAGGAAGTCCCAGTCGGTGACGTTGGACTGGGAGATGAACCCGTAGGTGCCCTTGGTCGCCTGGATACGGCCGATGGAGACGCCGTCCATGGCCACCAGCTTGCGGGCGATGTCGGAGGCCTTCTGGTTGCGGTACGCGGCCACGCGGCGCTGGCGCATCAGCCGGTGCCCGTAGTCGTAGCCCCGGATGACGGTGAAGCTGCCGGTGCCGTCGTAGTCGGTCTCCAGACCGGTGACCTCACCGGTCAGCAGGGGGTTGCCCTTGCCGTGCCCGTCGGCGATCGGCGTGATGACGACCTTGGTGCCGAACTGCACGTTCAGTTTGCCGAGGAGCCGGTGGTAGGGGTCGCGGAAGGTGAGACGGAACGCCGCCGGCACGTTGACGCCCTGGTCGACCCAGCCGTCGGTGAGCATCGGGGCGATGGTGTCGGGCAGCTTCGCCCCACCGATCTTCACCTCGACGATGCTGGAGAAGGAGGGACGCACCATCAGCGAGGCACCTCCTCGGTGGCCGGCAGGATGAGTTCGGTACCGGTCGGCAGGTGGGACGGGTCGTCGATGCCGTTGGCCTCGGCGATCACCCGCCACGCGTTGGCGCTGCCGTACTCGCTCCAGGCCAGCGACGGCAGCGAGTCCCCCGCGACGACCCGGTGCACGCGCTGGGCGGTGAGGGCGCCGGAGGTCGGGTTCTGGTTCGGGGTCGGGCCGGGGATCTCCACCAGGGACATCTGGCAGGTGGCGCGGATGGGGACGCCGGCCGTGCCGAAGAGCGTGTACTGGGTGTCGATGGACGCGACGTAGGCGCTGAACCGGGCCGTGGAGAACGAACCCCACTCGAAGATCACCCAGGGCGGGGACGGCTGCTCGGCGGCCAGGCTCTTGGCGGTGACCTCGCAGCAGATCAGCAGCGACTCCACCTTCTTCATCACGGTGTTGCCGTCGGGCTTCATCGAGGAGTCCAGGAAGATTTCCAGGGTCATCTCCCGCGGCTCGGCGCCCATGAACTGCGGCTTGGCGGCCTTCCGCACGGCTGCCGTCGGGGTCGCCTTCCACTGGGCGCGCTGACTGATCGACAGCTGCGCCGGGTTGAACTCGAACGGGAACCGCTTGATCAGCGCACCGGGCGAGGTGGAGTCGCCGGTGGGCGGTTCGTGGATGGCGAGGTTGGCGCGTACGAGGCTCTTGCCGGCGCCCTTGCTGCTCTTGGCCATGGTTCTTCCTCTCTGCTCCGCGGCGCCGTCAGTCCGTGAACCCGTGGTGGGCGATCTCCAGCACCTCGTTGGCCACGGACGCGCTGCCGGGATCGAGGCTGGGGCCCTGCCAGCTGACGGGCAGGACGTCGATCAGCCCCCAGCGGGCGACCAGCGACCCGTCCGCGCGCAGGGCGGAGATCTGCGCGGTGGGCCGCTTGATGCCGGTCTGCACGGACGAGATCCACTTGGCGACCTTCGCCGTGTCCGGGGTGAGGGGGCGGGTCAGCCGGATGTTGGAGTAGGTGACGCGGGTGGGCAGCTGCCAGACGAAGCCGTTGTTGCCGCCCTCCTGGCGCTGTTCCACCTCCACCTGGGTCGACAGGCCCTCGCACCCGTTGAAGTAGCCGAGGCTCTCGCCGTCGATGGCGAGGCTGAACCAGATGGAAGAGCCCGGGTCCTCACGGGTCATCGGGGGTCGACCTTTCTTGTCGGGGAACGGTGGCGGGCGGGCGTGGCCCTCGGGGCGGTCCGGGCGTCCGGCGGGGCCGGTGCGGTCCGGTCAGCGCGGGTCGCGCAGTCTGCCGATCCGTTCGCGGTCCATACGCAGTTCGGTGCGGACGAGCCGGGTGACGCGGCCGATGATCCGGTGCACCAGTTCGTCGAGCTGGAAGTCGGTGAGTTGACGCGGGTCGAACCCGCCTTCGGGGACCGCCGTGTACCCGGGTGGAGGGTCCTCGGGCGGTGGTGCGCCCGCGCTCGCCTCGTACGGGGGCGGTGGGTCGCTGTACGGGGGCGGCGGTTCGTTCGGGCCGGGCCGGGACGACGACGGGGTGTGCAGCCGGGTCAGGCTGTCCATCACGGTGGCGGCCGTGTGGGAGGCGAGGGCGGCGGTGGTGCGTCCGGCGCGGTGGGAACGGCGGAAGAACCGCTGGACCGGCGGCGCATCGGCGGACGCGGCGCCGGACGGGGCGAGGGCGTCCGGCGTGGTGCCGGTGGGCGGCGTCGGGGCCGCCGCCTGGGTGGCGACGGGCAGCGTGGGCCGGGCCGCCGACGGCCGGGGCGGTGTCAGCGGGGCCACCGGGAGCGGGGCTCCGGTGGTGGCGCCGGGAGACACCGGCTTGCGCAGGGGTACGGCCTTGGCGGGCGCGCGCTGGACGACGGAGGGCGTGGGCCCGCCGCCACCGGGCGGCGGCGGAGGCGTGAGGTGCGGTGTCGCCGGGGGCGTTGCCGTGGCCGCGAAGGGCGGTGCGGCGGAGGTGGTCAGGGCGGCGAAGGGCGGCGCCGCGGGAGTGGCGGGGGCCATGGTCGTGGTCGTGAAGGGCGGTGCCGCGGGAGTGGCGGGGGCCGCCGTGGTCGTGAAGGGGGGTGCCGAGGGCGGGAGCGCCTGGGCGGTGGCCCGCTGGACCGGCGGGGGCACGTGACCCTCGGTCGCGGAGGGCACCGGCGCCGGGGGCCGGGTGGTGAGCGACGTGGTGTCGGGCGGGAGCGCGGAGAGGGGCGCGCCGAGCGGGGAACGACGCGCGGGCGCCCCGGCCGGCCCCGCCGGGGCGGCGGTGGACGCCGGTGCTGGTGCCGGTGCCGGTGCCGGTGTCGGTTCCGACGGCTGTGCGTGCGCCGCCGTCGGTGTCGGCGTCGTGTTCGGGCGTACGGCGCCGACGGGACCGGACGAGGTGGGCGCGCCGAGCCCTGGGCGCCGCCCGGCCACGCTGCGCTGCACGGGGGTCGCCGGGGTGGCCGTCCTGCCGGTTTCCGGCCGGGACAGCGGTACGGCGGGGGTGGGCGCGGGAGGGGTGCCCGGCGTGGTGGGCGAGGCGGCGGGTGCGGTGGCCGTGGGGCCCGGCTCGGCCGGGGCCGACGGCGCCGCCGGTGCCGCCGGTGTGGCGGAGGGCGGCGTGATCGCGTCATCGGTCCGCCGCTCCGGCGCCCGCTGGACCGGCGGCTGTGGTGCGCCGCCCGGGTGAGCCGTGGACGGCTGCACGGGTCGCGACGGCTGGGCGGCAGACGCCCGGCGCTGGACGGGGGGCTGCCGGCCGTCCGGCGTGGCGGGAGCGCCGGGTGCGGTCGTCGAGGGCCGTCGGCCTCCGGCGGCGTGGCCGGTGCCGGTGGGTCGTGCGGTGGACGGTGTCGCCGTGTCGCCGCCGGGCCCCGGGGCGGGGGTACGGGCCGTGGGGCCGTCGGCCGGTGACACGGCTCGCTGGACCGGGGGGCCGACGGGGGCGGCTCCCGACGACGGCGAGGGCGAGGGTGCCGCCGTGCCGTCGGTGGGCGGGGTGCCGGTGCCGGCCGCCGGGTCCGAGGTGGTGCCGGGCGCGGGCGTGACCGGCCGCACGGGGGCGTGGGACGTCGACTCGGGCCGCGGCACGGCCCGTTGCACCGGGGCGCCGGCCGGCGTGGTCCCCGGCGCACCGGTCCGGCGGTCACCGGCGGAGGCGGGGCGGTCGGGCTGCGCGGCGGCTCGTCGGCCGGCGGGGGTGCCGTCGCCCACCGGGGGAGTCGTGCCGCCGTCCGTGCGGCGCACGGCACGCTGCACCGGCGGCGTCGACGCCGTGGCGCCGTCGCCCGCCGGTGCGGACGCCGGGCTGCCGCCGGGACGTACGGCGGGCCGCCGGGCCGGGCCGGCGGACGCGGGGCCGTTGCCCGGAGCTTCGGCCGGCGTGGGGCCGGACGGCTGTGCGGTGGCGCGCTGGACCGGCGGTGTGCCGGACGCGGTGCCGCTGTTCGCCGGCGCGGAGGTTTGGCTGCCGCCGCCGGACGGCTGTGCGGTGGCGCGCTGGGCCGGGGGTGCGCTGGGCGTGGCGCCGCTGTCGGGTGCGGTGGCTGCCGGGTTGCCGCCGCCGGTGGGCGCGGAGGTTCGCCGGGCCGGGGTGTCCGCCGCGCCGCCGTTTTCGGCCGGTGTGGTCGCCGGGTTGCCGCTGCCGGGTCGTGCCGGGGAGCCGGACGCCCGTGGGGTGGCCCGTTGGACGGGCGGTGCGCTGGGCGTGGTGGCGCTGTTCGCCGGTGCGGTGGCCGCCGGGTCGTTGCTGCCGGGCCGTGGGGTGTCGCGCCGCGCCGGGGTGCCCGTCGCGGGGCTGGACGGCTGTGCGGCGGCTCGCTGGACCGGCGGTGTGCCGGACGCGGTGCCCCTGTCGGTCGGTGTGGAGGCCTGGTTGGTGCCGCCGGACGGTCGTGCGGCGGCGCGCTGGACGGGCGGTGTGCTCGGCGCGGTGCCGCTGTTCGCCGGTGCGGTGGCCGCCGGGTTGTCGCCGCCGGACGGTCGTGCGGCGGCGCGCTGGACCGGCGGTGTGGGAGTCGAAGGGCTGCCGCCGCCGGACGGTCGTGGGGTGGCCCGTTGGACGGGCGGTGTGCTCGGCGTGGTGCCGCTGTTCGCCGGTGCGGGGGTCGAAGGGCTGCCGCCGTCGGACGGTCGTGCGGTGGCGCGCTGGACGGGCGGTGTGCTCGGCGTGGTGCCGCTGTTCGCCGGTGCGGAGGCGGCCGGGGTGCCGTTGCCGGGCTGCGCCGTGTCGCGCCGCGCCGGGGTGCCCGTCGCGAGGCTGGACGGCTGTGCGGTGGCGCGCTGGACCGGTGCGCCGGGTGTGGTGCCGCTGTTCGCCGGCGCGGGGGTCGACGGGCTGCCGCCGCCGGGCCGCCGTACCGGGGCAGCCGGTGCCGTGGCGTCGCCGGGCGCGCCGGGGGCCGGTGGTACCGCCCGCTGGACGGGCGCACCGGTCGGTGCGGGCGTCGGGGTGAGGGAACCGTGGTCCGGGGAGGCGCCCCCGGCCGGTGCCGAGCCGGGGTCCGCTCGGTCGGCGTCCGCCGACGAGGGCGCCGTGCCGGAGGACGCGGGGGCGGACCCGGTGGTCCGGCGGCTGGCCGGCAACGCCCGGCGCTGCACGGCCGGCGATGCGGACGGGGCCTTGGTGAGCGACTGCCGCGGACGCGGGGCGGCGGGCGGTGCCGGCACCGGGGTCACCCGGACCCCGCGGGGGGCCTGGGCCGGCGCGCTCGCGGCCGCGGCGGACGACGCCGCCCCGGCGGAACGCGCCCGCTGGACCGGCGCGGCCGCGGGCGTGGCCGGCGACGAGGTGGGGCCCGGCGTACCCGACGCGCCACCGCGCGCCCTCGGGGCGGAACCCGCGGGCGCGGTCGGTGCCGTGGCCGGGGCCGGTGCGTCCGCCGGTATCGCGCGCAGCGGCGCGACCGGCATCCGCTGCACCGGCGGTGTGCCGGCCGGGCGGGCCAGGGGAGTGGACGAGGTCTGACGGGCCGACGAGTCGAAGGCGCCGGACAGCAGGCTGTCGCCGGCCGCCGGGTCGAGTACCGCCGGGGACGGCGCCCGGGTGAACGACGGGTCCTGCCACGTCGGAAGGCGTCCGCCGAAGGCGGCGTCCGCCACCCCCGTACGGTCCGCGCCCGTGGCGCGCTGGATCGGCGGCAGGCCCGTCCAGGCGGCGACGGCCACGGGCGCGGATGCCGCACTGCCGCCCGTGCCCGGGTCCGGACGCGAGCCGGTGTCCGCGGGCGGACCCGCCTGCGTGGGCGAGCCCGCCGCCGATGCCGCGGTCCCGCCCCCGTTTCCCTCGCCGTCGTCCCGACGACCCCGCAGCCGGTCCAGGAGTCCCACTGATCAGCCCTCCGCCGTGCCTCGCGTCACGAGGGACGCGATCTGGTCCGTGTACCGGCGGCGGTCCTGGTGTTCCAGGTCCAGGATCGCCTCCAGGCTCCAGTGGAAGTGGTAGGCGACGTACGCGATCTCCTCGTGCAGCCGGTCGGTCGCGTACGTCACGATTCCCCCAGGCGGCTCCCGCCGAGTTCCACCTCGAAGGGCTCCGAGCAGTGCGGGCACTGGACGGCCGCGCGGGTGTGCCCCTCCGCGTTGATCTGGCGGTAGAAGTCCTGGAGGAACGCCAGGTCGGAGGCGAACATGTTCTCCACGACGCCGTCGTGCACCATCGCCAGCGTGCCCAGCCGGGTGATGACCCGGCCGAGCAGCACCACCGACAGGTACGCCGGGTTCTCCTGCACCCGCACGTCGCGCAGCGGGATCAGCTCGTCCCGTGCCGTCGACAGGCGCATCACGCCGTCCCGGTGCACCGTGCCCGACTCGTCGACGTACCCGCGCGGCAGCTCGAAGGGGAACTCGGTCTGCAACTGCTGCCTCGGGGCGGTGTCGACGGGGGGCCCGGCGGGAGGGCCGGCCGGAGAACCGGCCGGCGCCTCCGTGGGCGCGGCGGCGGGAGCCGAACGGGGGAAGTCCGCTCCCGCCGCCGCGGTCTGGGGTGCCGCGGCGGATGCCTTGGCAGTACTACGGCGCATTACTCGACGACCAGTTCTTCGAACACGATGGTGATGGTCTCGGTGAGCGCGTTGGTGTCACCCGCCTTCAGGGTGCCCGCCACGACCTTGCTGCACCAGGCGTTGCGCAGGTTCCAGCGCTTGACCGGGTTGTCCTCGTAGTCCATCACGATGATCGTGGCGTTCTTGCGGGCGGTGGCCATCCGGCCCGCCATGGAGTCGTTGATCCACTGGGTGAACACCGACGACTGGCTCATACCGCGTTCGACCTGGACCGAGCCGTCCTTGGCCACGCCCGGCATCAGGGTGACGTTGTTGCGTCCGGTCGTGCCCTGGTTCTGCTGGTACTTGATGACGTCCTGCTCGATCTGCAGGTTCGACACCGAGTTGAGGTACTCGACCATCACACCGTCGATCTGGATACCGAAATTCGGTGCGACGAGTACGTCTTCGGGTTTGGGGAGAGACATGGGTTCGCTGTCCTTCTAGAGGATGTGGGACAAGGGCGGGGGCGAGATCCGCCTACTCGTCCAGTTCGCCGCCGCCGCTGGAGAACTGGGCGAGCCGGAAGATGACGAACTCGGCGGGCTTGACCGGCGCGATGCCGATCTCGCAGACGACCCGGCCGAGGTCGACGGACTCCGGCGGGTTGGTCTCCTCGTCGCACTTCACGTAGTAGGCCTGGTCGGGGCTCTGGCCGAAGAGGGCACCGTTGCGCCACTCGTTGACCAGGAACGCCGAGACGTTGCGGCGGATGCGGGCCCAGAGGTTGTGGTCGTTCGGCTCGAACACCACCCACTGGGTGCCGATCAGGATCGACTCCTCCAGGTAGTTGAAGTACCTGCGGATGTTCAGGTAGCGCCACGCCGGGTCGGAGGAGAGGGTGCGCGCGCCCCAGACGCGGATGCCGCGGCCGGGGAAGGAGCGGATGCAGTTGACGCCGATCGGGTTGAGCAGGTCCTGCTCACCGCGGGTGATCTGCAGCTCCAGGTCCACGGCACCGCGGACGACCTCGTTGGCGGGGGCCTTGTGCACGCCGCGCTCGGAGTCGTTGCGGGCCCAGATGCCGGCGACGTGGCCGCTCGGCGGGACCAGGCGGGACTGGCCGGTGGCCGGGTCGAAGGACTTGATCCAGGGGTAGTACAGGGCGGCGTACTTAGAGTCGTAGCCGGCCGTCTCCTGGCGCCAGACGCGGATCTGGCGGGCGTTCTGGGCGGGCGGCGGGTCGATGATCGCGACGCGGTCGCCCATCAGCTCGCAGTGGGCTATGAGACCGAGCTGTACGGCCTTGACGGCCTCCAGGTCGATCGCGCCGCGCTGGTAGGCGGCCATCAGGTCGGGCACCGCGACCATGGAGATCTCGTCGATCGCCTCCAGGCCGCCGAAACCGGTGCGGTCCGAGGAGTCGCCGAGGTACTGGGCCGGCCCGGGGTGCGCGCTCTCGGCCTGCCCGGCCGGAACGGCGGGGGCGGCGGACGGCGGCGCGGGCAGCGTCAGGGTCTGGTTCTCCGGCCGGACCAGCTGCGCGGACGGCGCGGCCTCGGTCACGGTGATGAGCTTGGAACGCTCCTTGACCTGCGTGACGACGTAGGAGCGGTTGCCCTTCTTGGCGCTCACGTCGAAGGTCTCGACCGGCTTGTCGCCGTCCTTGACGATCAGCTTGAAGCGCTCGGCGGGGCCCTCGCCCTCGGGGTCGGCGACCTCGACGGTCAGCGGGCCGCTCTGGCCGGCGGCGTTGGCCGTCACGGCGAACGTGCCGAGCTGCTTGGGCTCGGCGGCGGGCAGCGCCTTGGCGGTGCTGCCGGTGACGGCGGCGGGAGCGGCGGCGCCGTTCACCGAGCCGTCGGCGACGGCGTCCTCGGCGGAACCGCCGACCCGGACGACGTAGGCGGCGGAGCCGCCGTTGTTGAAGAACCCGTAGACGGAGTGCGCGAGGTAGTACCCGCCGGTGAAGTCACCGAAGGCCGCGACGTACTGCGTCCAGTTGGTCACCAGCGTGGGCTCGTTCAGCGGGCCGGTCGGGGCGAGACCGACGAAGGCCGCCACCGACGTGCCCACTCCCTCGATCGGGCGCGAGCCGCTGGCCACCTCCTCGACGTAGACGCCGGGCGACAGGTAGGACGGCATGCTCTGCTCTCCTCGGGGTACGAGACAGGACGCCCCTCAGCCTCACGCGCGCGTTGCCGCCGCCGAAACGTCCCCGGGTGCCGGAGCGGGGGCATGTTCCTTGCCCCTGGTCGTGCCCATTGGGGCAGACTCCCCCCGCCTCCCGGCATTTCCCCTCGAAGACCCCTGGCGGACACCCGGCGTTTCTGATTCAACGTCTTGTGTCGACTGTCAGTTCGCCAGGATGTCATCTTGCGATCAAGCCCCGTTCCGGGGCGCGCCGTCCCGCCGCACCGGGGCGCTGCCCCGCGTCGGGCGGGGACGGTGACGGGGTGTCAGGAGGGGATCGTCCGTGTCGGACCGCTTGAACCACACGCAGAGACACCGTCCGGCGGGAGCCGCTCAGGCGCGGCCCCGCCCGCAGGCACGTCAGTCACCGCCCCTGGCCTCGCTCCAGGCCGCGGCGGGTAACCGCGCCGTGGCCTCCGCCATCCAGCGCGGGTCCGGTACGGCGATCCAGCGCGCGGCCGGTACGGCACAGCTTCCCAAGGCCCCGGCACCGGAACGGGAGACCTCGTCGACGCCGGACGACCTGCAGATCACACCGGTGACGGAGCCCGAGCAGCAGGCGGCCGTGGAGGAGGTGGCGGATCAGAAGAAGAAGGTCTCGGACGCCGCACGGGCCCGGGCCGACGCCGCGGCCGAGGTGCGGAACCTGTCCGGGACGGCGATCGAGGCACGCAAGAAGGAGACAGCCGCCCGGGGCAGGGCGGACGCGCTCGAGGGGGAAGTCGAGGCCGCGAAGCGGGGAGAGCAGGCGTCGCTCGACAAGGCACGAGACCTCACGGGCGACGCGAAGGCGGCGGCGAAGGAGCAGCGGAGATCCGTCAAGGCGGCCGGTAAGCACGGCGCGACCGCGGAGAAGAAGGGCGCGGCGGCCAAGGAGGTCCGCGAGCAGGCGGATGAATTCGCGAGGGAGGCCGAGGAGGCCGAGCGGAAGCGCAAGACCGCCGAGGACTTGGTGGAGACACTGTCCGCGACGATCGCGGACGCCCGGAGGCGTCAGGCTGAAGCCGAGGAAAAGGTGCGTCAGTTCTCGCGCCAGGCGGAGCTGGCCGCGGCGCAGCTGAAGGACGCCGACGAAGCGGCGCGCCAGGCGGGGGAAGCCGAGAACACGGCGCAGGAGCAGGCGGCCGAGGCCGAGGCCGAGGCGGAGTCCGAGGAGCAGTTCGCGACGGTCATGAGGGAACGGACCGTCGAACTGGCCGAGGCACTGAAGGGGGTGAAGGCCGCCGGGGAAGAGGCGGAGGCGAGGAGCGAAGAGGCCGAGGGAGCCGGTGCGGCGCGGAAGCAGGCGGACGAGGCCCAGGAGGAGGCCGCCCGGCTCCGGGACGAGGCGAACGAGAGCGCCAGGGAGGCGGTGGCGCTGGCGGCGAAGCTGGACCGCAAGGCCAGGGCTGCGGCCGAGGCACGCGAAACCGCCGAGCGGGCGGCGGACAAGCACGAGAAGACCGCGCAGGATGCCCAGGACGAGGCCAAGAAGGCCCAGACCGCAGCGGCCGGGTACGCGAAGACCGCGGGGGAGAAGCAGACGGAGCAAGACGCCGCCCTCGCCGAGGTGACGCGCCTCGGGCAGGAGGCGGCCGACGCCCGGCAGCGAGCGGCGGCCGTGGCGCAGGGGCAGCTGCGTCACGGGAAGGCCGAAGACACGGCGAGGACGGCACTGGCCGCGGAGGAGGCCGAGAAGAGGGCGGCGGAGAAGAAGGCCGCGGAGCAGAAGGCGGCGGAGGACAAGACGGCCAAGGGGAAGGAACCGGCCGCCCAGACCGCGACCGAAGGTGTGGAGCAGTCGGGACCGGCGGGCGCCGGGAAGACGGATGAGGCTGCCTCGCGCAGCGGTGTCGGGCGAGCGGTCGACGGTACCGGGCACGCGGTCAAGAAGGCCTCCGCCAAGACCAAGCCGTGGGCCGACGTCCCCGACACCCTGGTGCTCCGCGGCAGTGCGCCGCCCGCGGGGGCGGTCCAGTCGGAAGTGATGAAGCACGGGGACCACGGGACAGCGCACAACACGGTGATCCAGCAGAACGTCGAGAACCCGATCAACCTCGTCAGCGACGTGACCGGGGCCGTGAACGACATCGCGGCGATCAAGGAAGCGTCCGCCAAGCGCCATGAGTCGGGCCCGGCTTCCCACGCGCACCGAAAGAACTATGTGGGCAAGCCCCTCGGCCTGGCGAGCAGCTCCCAGATGGCCGCCAACGACGTCCTGAAGATCGCCAACACCGGCACGAAGACCGCCGGGAACCTGGGAGGGGTGGCCGCGCTCGGAGATGCCGGCGGTGCTCTCACCATCTCCTTCTCGGCGATACACGTGGGCCGCGACAGCATGGTCATCAAGAACACCCACGCCCAGCGCAAGAAGCTGAAGGACCACTTCAGCGACGTGGCCGCGAAGCGCGACCGGAAGCTCCAGGACGTACTGGAAGACCTGGGCAGGGCCGCCGACGACCTGGCCCAGGCGGCGTCCAGACTGGGGGACTCGGCGGAGGGCTCCGAGACGGCGGCCCTGGACGCCGTCGAAGAGCGGCGGACCCGCGTCGAGAACCTCAGGACAGAGGTGCGAGAGCACATGGCCAGTGCACGGGAATACGTGGTGCACAAGAAGAAGTGGAAACTGGGGCACCGCTTCGCCAACCTGACGGGCAACCTCGCGCGTATCGCAGCCGGTGCCGTGGCGATCGCCGCCGCCACGGGTGCGGTCACCGGCGGTATCGCCCCCGGTGTCGCAGGCGGTCTGACGGCGGGGTTCCTCGGCGGCCTCGCCCTCAAGAAGGGCGTGAAGAAGGCCAACAAGCGCTACATCTCGGTACGCCAGCCGGACCGTTACGCCCGCACCACGCCGGCCCAGGAGGGGACCGAGGAGTCCAAGGCCCCCGAGACGCCCGAGGCGTCCGAGGCGCCGAGGATGTCCAAGGACGGCACGAGCAGGAGGGGCAGGAGGCGCGACGCGTGGAAGGAGGCGGCCATGGTGACGCACTCCATCCAGCAGGGAAAGCGGCAGCTCAGGGCGCAGGAGATCTACGCGGTCGCAGCCGGACCGGCCGTTCCCGCGGGCAGGAACGTTCCCAACGACATCCGGGACGAGGCACGTGAGTTCCTCAAGGAGCTCAAGTGCGGCCCGGGCGACCACAACCACAAGAACGAGGAGGAGTGGCTGGCATCCCTCAACGACCCCGAGCAGCAGAAGGAATGGGAAGAGGCGATCGCCAAACAGCTCAGCTCGCTCTGAGCGCGGTGTACCGCGTGCCGTGTCCGGTGGGACCCCGGGGGCCGTTGCCCCCGGTGTTGCCCGCGCAGACCTGTCGGCGGCGGGGAAGCTCCGGTAAGGCTGAGGGTCACACGTCCGGTGTCGAAGGGAGCGCATGGTGCGCGCGCACGAGGAAGCCGCCGACCAGCTGGCCGTCCGGGGCGGCCGCACTCCGCACCGGGCCACGCCCGCCCCCACCACCGGAGTCGGCGGAGCGCCCATGACCCCGGCGGCGGTCCTGGCGCTGCAGAGCTCCGCCGGCAACGCCGCCGTTCAGCGGGTCGTCGCCCGGGACGCGCACCAGCACGGTCCGGGCTGCGGGCACACCGTCCAGCGCCGCGTCGACCCCGGCTCGCACCAGCACGGCGCGGGCTGCGGGCACGACGGGATCGACGACCGGAGCCCGGAGGGGCAGCACCAGCTCCTGGACGAGGCCAAGAGGACGTCCAGCTCGTCGCTCCCCGGGTCCTTCCTCGACAAGGCGGTGCCGTTCTACCAGAATCCCGCCCTCGCCGGTGCCCGCGTGCACACGGACCCGATCGCCCAGCGCGCGACGGCGGCCATGGGGGCCGAGGCGATGACGATCGGTATGGACGTGTTCCTCGGCCCGTCCGCCATCGGCAACGAGGAGATCCTCGCCCACGAGGCCAGCCACCTCGACAAGAACAGCAGGGGAATCACGGAGACGGGCAGCGGGAGCGGTGGCGGCCCCGCCGTCACGGACCCGGGGCAGGGTTCCGAGGTCGCGGCGGTGAACGACGGAGCGGCCTTCAAGGCCGGGGACACCCTCGCCCCGTCCCTCGTCGCCCAGCGAGCGGTCGCGGACGACGTGGAGGACGGGGACTAGTCCCGGGCACCGGACCGACGGCCCTTTGGGGCAACGCAGTGTGCCCTGCGAAGAGCTGACGCCGTGTCGGATAACCCGTAGCGTCGGCGTGTGAGCCTGTGGACTTCGCTGGAGCCCGCGTCCGCGACTGTGGACCCCGGCAGTAGTACGCGTGTGCGCCTGAGGGTGCGTAATACCGGTGACGTGGTGGATGAGTACCGGTTCGAGCCCGTCGGGGATGTGGCTCCCTGGACGACGGTGGAGCCGCAGACGTTGCGGTTGTATCCGGGGACGACGGGGACGGTGGAGCTGACGTTCGCTCCGCC